>CALMKX010000357.1 GCA_937867335.1 uncultured Acidobacteriota bacterium | reverse complement strand
GCGGGCTGCGCGGCGGTCGGCGCCTTGGCCGGCGGAGGCGGCGCAGCCCCGACGGCGCCTGCGAAGAGCCCCAGGCCCAGAAGGACCACGGCGGCTGCCGGTATGGCGTAAATCCTTCTCGGAATTGAGGAAACGAAGCTCCGCACAGCTTCCCGAGAGGCCGACATGAGTTCTCCTCCTAGCTCGGCCGAGCCCGGCCGACTCTCGTTGTGGGTGATGCCCACTCTACGAGGCCGACCGGGGCTTGGATGAGGAGCCCCCGAACTATTCCTCCACCCGCCAGGCGCCGCCGTGGGCGAGAAGCCATTCCTGGGAGTTCAGGGGGGCTTCGCCTTCAGCGGGGATCACTCGCTCGTGGCTGCCGTCGGCGAGGAGGCGGCGGGCTTTCTGGTTGTCGCGCAGGTGGAGGAAGAGGATGTCATCGCGAATGGCGGCGCGGAGCTTCGGATCCTCGACCGGGAAGAGCACTTCCACCCGCCCTCCCAGGTTGCGCGGCATCAGATCCGCGCTGCCCATCAGCAGCTCTTCCTCGCCGCCGTTGCGGAAGTAGTAGATCCGGCTGTGCTCGAGGAAGCGGCCGACGATCGAGGTGACCCGGATGTTCTCCGAGATCCCCGGCAGGCCGGGGCGCAGGCAGCAGATGCCGCGCACTTGCAGGTCGACTTTCACACCCGCCTGCGAGGCCCGGTAGAGGGCGCGGATGCAGGCGCGGTCCACCAGGGCGTTCATCTTGAAGGCGAGGTAGCCGTCGCCGCTCTCGCGGTGGCGCTCGATCTCTCTCTCGATGCGCGACACCATGCCCTGGCGCATCTGCCAGGGTGCCACCAGGAGCTTGCGGTACTCGCGCTTCCGCGAGTAGCCGGTCAGGGCGTTGAACAGGTCCGAGACGTCGTCGGCCACTTCGGGGTCGGTGGTGAAGAAGCCGAGATCGGTGTAGACGCGGGCGGTGGCGGGGTTGTAGTTGCCGGTCGAGAGGTGGACGTAGCGCAGGATGCCCTTGCGCTCGCGGCGCACCACGAGGCAGATCTTGGCGTGGGTCTTCAAGCCCAGAACGCCGTAGACCACGTGCACGCCGGCCCGTTCCAGGGCCTGGGCCCAGGTGATGTTGTTCTCCTCGTCGAAGCGAGCCTTGAGCTCGACCAGCACCGAAACCTGCTTGCCGTTCTCGCGGGCTTCCATCAGGGCCTGGACGATCGGCGAGTTGCGGCCCACGCGATAGAGGGTCTGCTTGATCGCCAGCACGTTTTCGTCTTCGGCCGCCTCGCGCAGCAGGGAAACCACCGTGCCGAAGCTGTCGAAGGGGTGGTAGAGGAGCACGTTCTTGCGCCGTTTGAGGACCGGGAAGATCGCCCCCTCGGCGGCGAGCGGCGCCGGCACCACCGGGGCGAAGGGCGGGTACTTGAGGTCCGGTCGCTCGACCGAGGTGAGCTGCGAGAGGTCCGCGAGGCCGATCGGCTTGGGGGTGGTGAACACCTGGAAGGGGGCGAGGCCGAGGTTCCTGGTGAGGATCTCGCGGATCCGCGGCGGCATCGCCTCGTCGATCTCCAGGCGCACGGCCGAGCCGAAATGCCGCTGGCCTACCACGTCCTCCATGGCCTTGAGCAGGTCCGCGGCTTCGTCCTCTTCGATCTCGAGGTCGGCATCCCGGGTGACCCGGAAGGGAAACGAGGCTTCCACCGTGAGGCCTGGGAAGAGCAGATCGAGGTTGGCGGCCACCACCTCCTCCATCCAGATGAAGGCCGGGCGCTGGATGGGGGCGAGCCCCAGGGGCTCCGGGGTCTCGGCCTTGGTCTCCTCGGGGATGCGCAACAGGCGAGGTAGGGTCTGCGGCACCTTGAGGCGAGCGAATTTCTCGCCTTCTACCGGGTCCTTCACCATCACGGCGAGGTTCATCGAGAGGTTCGAGATGTGCGGGAAGGGATGGGAGGGATCGAAGGCGAGGGGTGTGAGCACCGGGAAGATCTCGACCTTGAACAGGCGACGCAGAGCGGTGCGCTGGCGGGCCCGGAGCTCGCTCCAGGCCAGGATGCGGATGCCTTCGTCGCGCAGCCGGGGCTCGAGGTCCTGGCGCCAGGTGCGGTGGCCCCGCTCGAGCAGCGGCACTGCTTGTTCGCGGATGGCGGTGAGCTGCTCGGCCGGGCTCATGCCGTCCGGCGGGGCTTCGAGCACGCCGGCGGTGAGCTGGCGGCGCAGGCCCGAGACGCGGATCATGAAGAACTCGTCGAGGTTGCTCCAGAAGATCGACAGGAAGTTCACCCGCTCGAGCAGAGGGTTGCCGGCATCGAGCGCCTCTTCGAGCACCCGCTCGTTGAACTTCAGCCAGGAGAGCTCGCGGTTGAAGTAGAGCGCGGGCCGGTTGAGCTCGGCCAGGGCGGCGCCGGCCTCGGTGCCGGCTTCCTGGGCCTTCAGAGATTTCGCCATGGCGCTTCAGGGTAGCAAAGAGTAACGCCGTCGCTGCTGCCGAGTGTGACGATTTCGCAACAACCACCGATCGGCCGTCCCGGCCATGCCGTTGCGGGCACGGCTTCGGGACATGATTCCGCCACCATGTTGACCCTGCTTCTGATGCGTCATGCCAAGTCGGACTGGGAGGCTCCCCACGGCGACGACCATGCGCGGCCCCTGGCCAAGCGCGGCAAGAAAGCCGCGGCCAGCATGGGCAAGCGCCTCACCCAACTGGGCCTCGCCCCGGAGAAGATCCTGAGCTCGAGCGCCGAGCGGGCGCGCAGCACCGCCCGGGCCGCGGCCAAATCCGGTCGCTGGGCGGCCGAGCTCGAGGTGACCGACGCCTTCTACGAGGCCAGCCCGGAAGCGGTGATCGCCACGGTGCGTGAGCTCGAGGAAGCCCCGGCGACGCTGCTCCTGGTGGGCCACGAACCCACCTGGTCCCAATTGCTCTCGACGCTGATCGGCGGCGGCAACTTCCGCTTCCCCACCGGCGCGGTGGCCGCCCTCGAGGTGGACGCCGCAGGCTGGGCCGAGCTCGGGCCCGGCCGTTGCCGGCTGCTCTGGCTCCTGACGCCGAAGCTGGTGGAGAAGGGCGAAGACTAGCCCTCGCCACTCAATGCGGCTTGGCCGGCGGAGCCGCTGGCGGAGCCCCGGCTTCGCGCACCACCCGGAAGCCCCGATAGGCCTCTCCTGGCTCGAGATCGCTCCGGTCGTCCACGGGACGATCGGCGCTGCCGCCCAGGGCGAGGCCGCGATCGTCCTTGCCCACCACCCACTCGGCGGCGTTGCCGCCCAGATCGAAGACTTTCTCGGGGTCACCCTGGGCATCGTAGCGGCCCACCTCGGAGAGCAGCGGGGCCGGCCCGGGCATTCCGGCGCTCAGCTTCTCGAGGGCGGGGACGTCTTCCGGCCGCGGGGGATAGCCCGCCCAGCGGTCGAGCACGTTGCCGTCCGGCGAGGCCTTGAGATAGCTCGCTTCCTCCTCGCGCGGCAGCCGATAGCGCTCGCCGGTGATCGTCGTGAGCCAGTTGCAGTAGGCCCGGGCGTGCTCGAAACTGATGCCGGTGGCGGGCAGGTTCTCGCTGCCGGGCAGCACGGAGTAGGTGGGATCGAAGGCTGCGTACTGCGAGCGGGTGACTTCGAAGCGGCCGAGTTCGAGGCCCCGGAAGGGCACCACCTCGGGGGCCAGGAAACCCTTCTTGTCCACCCCCAGGAGGTCTCCCACGCGGTGAGCCCCGGCCCGCGCGAGAGCCAGGGCCAGCTTCGAGCCGGGCTTCAAGGCGGCGGATTCCTCGGCGCTCTTGGCGAAGAGGTAGCGGTCGAGCCAGGCGAGCTCCTCCTCGATCTTCCGCTTCTGGTGCACGTAGCGCCGGGGCCCGTGGGGCTCGCCGGGGAAGAGCACCAGACGGGCCTCGGCCTTGCCCAGCTGCTGAAGAGCCCGGAACAGCGACCAGCTCTGATGCGGCGGCACGTTGCGGTCGAGGGTGCCGGTGAAGATCAGGGTGGGCGTGGTCACTTCGGCCAGACGGTAGAACGGCGATTTCTGCACGTAGAGCTGGGGGTTCTCGAGCGGCGAGGCGCCGAAGTAGTAGTTGTCGAAGGAGGCGCCGAAGTCCACATTGGCCCAGTCGCTCGCCCACTCGACGTCGGCGGCCCCGATCGACGCTGCCTTGTAGCGGTGGGTGCGGGTGATGAGCTCGGCGGAGAGGATGCCGCCGTTCGACCAGCCGGAAAGGGCGAGCTTGTCTGGATCGACCAGGCCCCGGGCGATCACCGAGTCCACGCCGGCCTCGAGGTCGGGAATCTCGAGCTCGTAGTACTTGCCGCCGCCGATCGACTCCAGCCAGGCCAGGCCGTAGTCGCTGCTGCCGTGGTAGTTCACCTCGAGCACGAAGGCGCCGCGGGCGAGCCAGAGCGGCACCGGCTTGGACACCGAGCCGCGCCAGCTGTCGTAGTCGGCGCCGGCCGGGCCGCCGTGGATGGCCAGGATGAGCGGCCGCTTCTGGCCTTCCTGGTAGTCGAAGGGGTAGCGCAGCAAACCCTCCACTTGGTCCCCATGGGCGCCGGCAAAGTGGATCACCTCGGCCCGCGGCACGGGCTTGGCGGCGAAGGAAGGGTTGAGCTTGGTCAGCGGTTGGGGGTCGAGGATCTTGGCGCCGTCGAGGCGTGCCCGATACCACTGCGGAAGCTTCGAGGCCGTGGAGTGGAGGTAGACCAAGGTGCGGCCGTCCGGGCTCGCGGCCCAGTCGAAGATGTGGCCAGCGTGCTCGCCCTCGAGCGGCGTTTTGGTGGCGGCGCTCTTCTTCTTGCCGAAACGCACGGCCTGGTGGTGCATGCCGTCGGCCAGCAGGGCGAGGAAGCCGTCCGGCGTGGGCAGGATGTCGGCGCCGGCGAGGCCCTTGTCCCAGCCCAGGTCCACCCGGCTCGCCTTGGCGGTGGCGAGGTCGAAGCGGTTGAGCTCGGCGACGGCCGCCAGCAAGTAGGTAGGGTGGTTCGAGTGCAGGCCGACGAAGAGAAAACCCTTGCTATCGCTCTGCCAGAAGACCTGTTCGGGATATTGCCGGCCCTCGCCGAGAATCGGCCGGCTCTCGCCGGTCGTGAGGTCGAGGAGGAGGGTCTTGGGCGGTGTCTTGCTGTCGTACTGGAACGACAAGCTCTGCTGGTGGCGGGTGACGGCCCAGTGGCCGTCCGGGGAGACGGCGAGGAGGTCGATCCAGTCGGTATTGGTGGTCAGGCGGCTCACGTCGCCGCTCGCCACGTCGAGGCTGAACAGCCGGACGGGTGGGTTCGAAGCCACTTCATCGACCACTTCGGAGTCGTCCTTGGCAGTCTTCTCGGCGAGTTCGCGGCGGGAGGGGCTTTCCTGGGCGAGGAACAGCAGCGTGTTGTTGTCGCGCCATTCGAGGGCTTGGGGCGAGCGGTCGAGATGGCTCAGGGGCCTTGGCTCGCCGCCGGCCACGCGGATCAGCCAGATCTGCTCGTCGGCGGATTCGGAACCGGAATCGTCGTCGTCGCCCTCCGGCAGGGCGCGATCCGAGAGGAAGGCGATCGACTTGCCGTCCGGCGAGAAGCGCGGGGAGGAGACATCGGCCGGGGCGCTGGTGAGAGCGATCTCCTCGCCGCTGTCCAGCCGGCCGAGCATCAGGCGGTCCTGAACCTTGTCCTGGTCGGCGTTCATGGCGCTCTTCACCCACAGCGCGAGCCGTCCGTCGGGCGACACGTGCATCTCATGGGCGCTCTCGGCGAGCAGGAGGTCGTCGGCCGTCCAGGCGGACCCGGTCCCCCCTCGGGCCGGCTGGCTCAGAGAGGCGAGCATCATCGTCGAAGCCAGGGCCAGGTGAAGTGAGCGCATTCGGACGACCTCCCGGGCGCTGACTCTAGCAACTCATGCGCGTCTGTGGATGGGCGGCGGCTCGACCGCCGGCCTGATCGTCGTACAGTAGGCCCCCGGCCCGCCGGCCGAACTGCCGTTCGCTGGTCCCGATTGGGGGCCTTCGCTTCACTAGAGGGAAAGCTCCGCCCGCTTTCGGGCTCGCTCGAGGAGGAACTTTGGAACCCGCTCAGGCTTCTGCCGCCACCGTCGTGGAGCCCCAAGCCGCCCGCAAAGGGATGGCGAGCTTCGGGGTGATGTGGCTGGGGCAATTCATCTCGCTGGTGGGCTCGCGCTTCACCAACTTCGCCTTCGGGCTGTGGATCTACGAGCAGACGAACTCGGCCACGGCTTTCTCGACCTTGATCTTCGTCTCGGGCCTGCCGGGCATCCTGCTGGCGCCGGTCGCCGGCGCCCTGGTGGATCGCTGGGACCGCCGCAAAGTGATGCTCGGTGCCAACGTGCTGAATGCGCTGGCCAGCCTCACGATGGTGCTGATCCTGATCGCGAGGGGCGGCAAGCTGGAGTGGTGGTACGTCTACGTGTACTCGGCGGTGGGGGGCCTGTTGCAGGCGTTCCTGTGGCCGGCTTATATGGCCTCCACCACGCTCCTGATGCCGAAGAAGCACCTGGCGCGGGCGAGCGGGCTGGTGTGGCTGGGGATGTCTTTCGCCGGAGTGCTGGCGCCGCTGCCGGCGCCCTGGTTGCTCGAGACGGCGGGAGTGGCGGGAATCATCTGGATCGACTTCGCTACGTTCCTTTTCGCGGCGCTGTCACTGGTGTTCGTGAGCATTCCGGCACCCCAGCGGGAGGCTGCGGCCGAAGCGGGGGCGGACGCAGCGCCGAAGCCGGCGAAGCCCTCGCTCCAGGGCGATATCCGCGAAGGCTGGGCGTTCATCCGCGCGCGACCGGGGCTGTTCTCGCTGCTGCTCTACTTCGCGATGATCAACCTGGTTTTCGCCATGGGCTCGGTATTGGTGGCGCCGATGGTGCTGTCGTTCGCCACCCGCCAGACGCTGGCCTACATCACGTCGGCGGCTTCCCTGGGCTTCGGCCTGGGCAGCCTGGTGATGACCATCACGGGCGGGCCGTCGAAGAAGATCGTCGGCGTGCTGGGCTTCGGCCTGCTGCTGGGATTGGGCTATTTCCTGGCCGGAATCCAACCAGCGCCGTTCTTGATCGGCACGGCGCTGTTCTGCGCGATGTTCGGCTTGCCGGTGGTGAACGCCTGCAGTCAGGCGATCTGGCAGGTGAAGACGCCGCCGGGCCTCCAGGGGCGGGTCTTCGCAGTGCGGCGGATGATTGCCACGGCCTCGACGCCGGTGGGCCAGCTGCTGGCCGGGCCGCTCGCGGATTACGTGTTCCGCCCGCTGCTGGTGGCCGGCGGGCCGCTGGTGGCCTCGGTGGGGCCCATTCTGGGAGTGGGCCCCGGGCGGGGGATCGGCCTGATGTACGTGCTGTTCTCGGTGCTGCCGATCGCGGCCTCGGCCTGGGGCTTCGCCAACCCGCGGGTGCGAAATCTCGAGACCGAGCTGGCCGACGTGATCTGAGGCCCCGGCCGCTCCGGCGAGAGTCCGGAGCGGCGGGGCTGAGAATCTAGCGACCAGCGCGGCGGGCGCGGAAGGGGCTGCGGTCTCGCCGGATGGGGCGGCCCTGGGCGGCGGCGCGGTTGGCCTGGGCGCGCTTCCAGCCG
>CALMKX010000356.1 GCA_937867335.1 uncultured Acidobacteriota bacterium | reverse complement strand
GTACAGCGTCTTCGTGCCGAGCTTGTCGAGCCACTCGCGCAGCTTCGTCGCCACCGGCGACATGGTCGTCGGGCAGCTGATCGAGTGGTCGGGTCTCATCCCTCTTGGGTGACATTTGCGGATCGCGCCGGTTTCGTGTGCCGGCACCGCCCAGAGGGCCGCCGCGTAGCGGCTGTGCAGCGCCTGAATCACCCTTCGGGGGTGCGGGTCACACCATAGCGATAGGCGCGCTAGTCCTCCGTATCCGTCGCCGGGGCGAATTGCCCGACGCCGGCCCCGGGGTGGGCGCCCGGCCAGCCGCTGTTCGGCGCGGGCGCGCCGGACGATCTCGGGGCGCTCACCGAATCGGATGCGAGCCCGCTCCTGCCGGAGCTCGGCCCAGAGCGTCTCGAGCTGGTCGTCGATCGACTTGATCTCGTCGATGACCGCGGGATCGCGGCCCTCGGACAGGGAGTTCCAGAGCTCGACGCGCCTCTCGCTCAGCTCGTCGATCTCCACGTGGATCTTCGTCATCGTGCTCATACACCCACATAACGTGTGAGCGGCGAAATGGATTCCCGGGTCAATCGTCGTGATGCGAGAGCAGGAAGATCGCGATCACGACCGCTGCCACCACGAGCGCCGCGAGCATCAGGGCCTCCGGGAGGCTCATCCGTACCCGAGCTCGTCGAGCCGGTCCTCGTCGAGCCCGAAGTAGTGCCCGAGCTCGTGGCCGAACGAGAACCGCGTGCGCGGGTGATGCTCCCCCGTCTGCGGATCGTCGTATTTCGTGTTGTAGAAGAGGAGGAACCGATTGTTCGCCCGGTGATATTCGATCTGGCCGTCGAACTTGCTTCGATAGTCCCCCGACCTGAGGAGGAGCAAGGGAGCCTCGGACTGGGCAACGGCCCCGGGGTCGATCGGCAGTTTCCCCAGGCCAAGCGATGAGACGGTCGTCTCTGCCAGCTCAATCGCCTTCTCCTGCTGACGTCGGGCGATCTGCCACCGGTCCGTCGCCCCCAGCTTGTTCATGCTCTCCTAGAACCTCCCGTCGCTGTTCCTCAAGCAGTGCGTCGATGTCTTCGTTGCCCTCGTCCTCACCGCGATTCCGGTTGAGGACGAGAAGCTCTTCGTCGGCGGTCTCGTCGCTGAAATCTCCCAACCACGATAGGTCCGGCGTGGGTGTGTACGAGTCCACCTCTCCCGAGGTCGCCGCTTGAACCATGGCGTCGATCTGCTCTTCCGTGAGTGGCTCCTCTTCCACCGCGTCGAGTTCGGCCTCGGCCTCGGCCACCCTCGCCACCAGGAGCTCGGCCGCCTTGGTGGGGGTCTTGACGGCAGTGTGGGCCACTCGATCGGCGATCGCCTGGTCGATCTCATGGCCCAGGCCGGTCACCACCGGCACCGGGCAGAGGGCCACCGCCCGGGCCACCTCGCGGCTGTCGAAGACGGCGAGGTCCGACCGCGAGCCGCCGCCCCGCACCAGCACCAGGCAGTCCAGGGGCAGGGAGCCGGCGAGCTCGAGGGCCGATACCAGCTCCTGCTCGGCGCCTTTGCCCTGCACCGCCGAGTGCACGAAAAGCACCCGGAAGCCGTAGCCGCTCTCGGCCAGGGTGGTGAGGAAGTCATGGTAGGCGGCGCTGCCCTCCGAGGTCACCAGGCCCACGGTGAGGGGCAGCTCGGGCAAGGGCAGCTCGCGGTTGCGCTCGAGCAGGCCGGCCGAAGCGAGCTCGGCGAGCAACTCGCGGCGCCTCCTCTCGAGCTGGCCCAGAAAGAACAGCGGATCGACCTCCCGCACCACCAGCTGGAGCCGGCCGGCCGGGCCATAGAAGTCCACCGACGCCCGCAGGCGGATCTCCACGCCCTCGACGATCGCGAGCCCCTGGGCCGCCAGCACGGAGCGAACGCGCTCGTGGTCGCTGCGCCAGAGCACGGCGTCGAGCTTGGCCAGGATGCTTTCGCCCTGGCCCTTCTCGATCAGCTCGAAGTAGAGATGGCCCCGCTGGCTGGGCCGTACCCGCTGGACCTCGCCCACCACCCAGAGGGGCGGAAAGGAGTCCGCAAGGACGGCTCCGATCTCGGCAGCGAGCTCGGAAACCGAGTAAGTGGCGGAGGGCGCCATGGAGCGGCTCAGTTCGAGGCTTGGCCCCGCGCCCCGCCGCTCCTCAGTGGTAGGACCGCAGCTCGCCCGCCGAGGTCAGCGGGATGGAGGCGGCCCAATCGATCGCCCGCTTTTCGCCGAAGGTGAGACGATCGAGGAACTGCATGGCGTCGTCCCGCTCGGCGAACATCCGCCAGATGAAGATGTGGCCGGCCGGCGCCGCGAAGTAGGTGTACTGCTTGGCTCCGCGCGAGAGGTCGAAGCCCAGGTTCGACTCGCCGTTGATCCCCACGCAGGCGAGCGCGATGGCCCGGTTGGCGAGAGCCAGGGCGCGCACCGCGTCCTCGTAGTCCGCCAGCTCCTCGCGGGAAAGTGGCGTGTGGTAGAGGGCGATGCGGGAGGCGTCCTCTTCGGCGAGCAGGTTGTAGGGGATGTCGTGACGCTCGAGGGCTTCCTTGGTCTCGGCGGTGGTGACGAAGACGTCGTCCGTTCCTACCACCTTGTAGGCGATGGCAAAAACGTCGTCTTCGAACTTCGCGAAGGCTTCGGCGAGGATACTCTCGTCTTCGACGGTGAAATAGTAGAGGCGACTTCTGAGACGGCGACTGCGCATGGACGGTTCCCTCCTTACAGGACGATCGAAACAGGCACGGACCGGGCTCGGGAGGCTCTCCGAGAACAACACTTCAGGATACGGGTACACGGCGAGGAGGAGGGCTTCAAGCCAAACTTTTGCAGTGTATCGAAGCCCTGCCGCCGCTTCAAGATGGAGTCGAGCTCGGAGCAGTTCAGCGGTAGACTAGATAGCCGAACGTAATCGAGACCCCCGTGTCGCCCAAAGCCAAGAGCCAGCCCGCCAACTTCGCTGCCGCGTTGCTCGCGGAGGCCGTGCTGCCGGTGGCCCTGGTGGCCGTATGGCCGAAGGGCGGCGCCCGTGCCTCGAATCTGCGCGAGGCCGAGACCCGCCCCTTCCGACCCGGAGTGCTCTGGCTCGAATCGGACCTCTGCGCCGTGCTGCCGGTCGCCGGGGACGCCGCCGTCTTCGACACCGCTCTGACTCTGGTCTCCGAGCTCCTCACCCCGTCGGCCGGCGGCAGCCGAGTCGCCCCCGAAGGAAGCGTGCTGATCTTCCCCGGCAGAGTCTTCAAGAAAGGCAGCGAGGTGCGGCTGGATGCCAATCCTCTCGTCGAGGCGGTCCGCACGAGCCCGCCTGCCCTGCCCCTGGGCTCGATCGTGATGACCTCTCACGCCGCCCTGCGACTCGAGACTCCCCGCCAGTCCGAGTCCGCCGGCTACTTCGAGATCCCTTCCGGCGAGCGGGTTCCGCTGCTGCGTGTTCGCGGGCTCGAGGTGGACACTCCGGCCGGCCGCAATCCGAGCTTCCTGCGCCGGCGCACCCCCTACCTCGACCGCCCCGCGGTGGCCGAGACGCTGGTCTCCCTGCCCTGGCGCTCGGTGCTCTCCGGCCCGCTCGGCTCTGGCAAGAGCCGGGCGGTCTGGGAAACGCTCAACGAGCGCAAGATCCCCAGCTACTGGGTGACCGCCCACCCGGATCGCCAGGGCGGCCCCAGCCTCGCGGCCCAGCTGGTCTTCCGCCTGCTGACTTCACCCCGTTACGAGGTCCGGGCCCATACCCTGAACGGTTTCGCCGGCCTCGGCGAGGGAGTGCTGGAGCTCGCCCAGGCCCCCACCCTGGTGCTCGAGCCCGATGGCCTGGCCCCGGCCGCCCAGGACCCCGCCTGGCTCGCCGGCGTTTTCTCCTCCCTGCCCAAGGCGACCGGCCCCGAAGGCTCGGCGCGGCCCATCCTGGTGATCGACGATGCCGACAGTGCCCGCCGCGGCGAGCGCCAGCTGATCGACGCCCTGCTCAAGCTGCCGGAAACCGAAGGCGGGCCGGCCATCCTGCTGATCCGCCGCCCGGTGGCAAGCGACAACGAAGCCTGGTCGGCGCTGCCCCAGATGGCCTTCCCCGCCTGGACCGCCGCCGAGATGGAGGCCTTGCTCGAGTCCCTGGCGGCCGGCCTCGCCTTGCCCATGGCCGTGCGTAGCCAGCTGCTGCAGGAAACCGCCGGCTGCCCGTTCGCCCTCGAGGAAAGCCTGATCGCCCTGGTGCACGAAGGCCTGATCCGCCAGGTCTACGGCAGCTTCTTCTTCCGGGGCGGCGACGTGGGCGAGCGCTGGATCTCCGACCGCCTCCGCCAGCACGCCTACTCCGAGGCCGAGAGGCTGGGCAGTCGGCTGCCGGTGGCCGCTCTCGCGGAGACCGACACCCCCGCTCCGGCGATCTACCTCTCGGGCCTGGCTGCCGAGGCCGGCGAGCCTTTGCCGCCGGACTGGCAAGCCCGCCTGCTGCGCACGGGCTGGCTGGTCGAGACCCCCACGCCCTGGGGCCCGGGCCTCGCCCTGGCGGGATTCCGGCTCAATCCCCTGGTGGCGCTCGGTCGGTTGTTCTCGCAGAACAATTTTACGCAACTTGGCTTCGGGATGCTCAAGACGCTGTTCATCTCGACCGTGGCGTTTTGGAGCCTCAGTCAGGAGCGCGACACGGTCTTGCTCTTGCCGGGCATGAGCGTGGGGGCGATCTCGGTTTATTTGCTGCAAACGAGCCTGTGG
>CALMKX010000355.1 GCA_937867335.1 uncultured Acidobacteriota bacterium | reverse complement strand
CTGATGGCGCCATTGCGCTGTTCCGAGATGAGTACAAGTTGCCGCTGCTGGCGCCGGAGGTGATCGCGGCGCTCGGGCGGGTGGAAGCTGAGCTCGGGCGCGAGCCGGGAGTGGGCAAGGTGCTGGGCATCCACGGCCATCTCTTGACCACGGCCTTCCTCTGGGGCGCCGGGCACGAGGAGACCCGGCGCATCGTGCCGGAGCCGGCCTGGATCTACCTGTACCTGCGGCGGATCGCCAACGTCCGTGGCCCGGCCCGGCTGGCCGAGCTGGTGGACCGGGAGTACCAGAGCACGGTGATCACCCTGCTGCTGCGCCACGCGAATTTCCGCCAGACGGCAGCGCTCGTCCGCCGCATCCGGGAGCTCGAGGGGAGGGAGCTGGCGCCGGTCTTCGGCCGGGTGGAGCTCGCCGGGGATGTGGCGGTCTCCCAGGCGATGATCCCGGCGATCGTTCGCACCCAGCTCGTCTCGTTGGGTCTCGCTCTGCTGGCCAATTGGCTGCTGCTCGCCGCGGCTTTCCGCTCGGCCCGGCTGGGGCTGCTCGCGGTGGTGCCCACGGTCCTCTCGGTGGCCTGGACCTTCGGCCTGATGGGCTGGGTAGGCGTGGGGCTGGGAGTGGCGACCTCGGTGTTCTCGGCGATCACGCTCGGCATCGGGGTGGACTACGCGATCCACCTGCTGGAGCGCTGGCGTTCGGCCTGCGAGGGTGGCTGCCCGGAGCCGGCCGTGGTGGCCCTCGTCGAGGCCGGGCCGGCGATCGTCATCGACACCCTGGCGATCGTGCTCGGCTTCGGCCTGCTCCTGGCCTCGCAGGTGCCCACCGACCACCGCCTGGGTCTCCTGATCGCCGCCGCCTTGAGCGCCGCCTGCTTGCTCACCCTGGCCGGACTCGGCAGCATGCTGCCGCAGGTTTCAGCAGTACGAGCCAGATCTTCAGAGAAGTGATATCATCCAACCAAGAATTTCCACGGAAAGCTGCGTTTATTTGCGATAGTTCAGTGAATTCTACTCCTGCCCGTCATGATCTCTGTTGAAAGGCTCGAAGCTCGTCAGCCGCGAGGCGAATCCCCGCCCCGGATTTCTTGAAAGGAGCTCTCCATGACCTCGCCTCCCCTCCGCCGCCTTGTGATCGGGCTGCTCGCCGTTCTGGTCGTGGCCGGCCTGCCGGCCCACGCCCAGAACATCAACCCTGGCCCCGACTACTTCACGACCCTCAACAACGGCAACACCTATGTCACCCTGCCGGACGGCGACGTGGAGTCCTTCTGCGGCGCGGTGCCGGACCCGAGCTGGGACCACGTGGTTCGCTTCGGTGGCGTACCGGTGGTCGCCGATGCCGATACCATCGTGCAGCGGCTCGACACGGCGGTCTTCAGTTCGAACGGCACGGCCACCACGCGGATTCAGGTGCGGGCCCTTCACTTCCGGGGGTTGAACACTTCGAGCAGCCCCTGCGGCACCTTGGCCTGGGAAGCCACCCTGGACCCGGCTCAGGTCCAGCCCATCACCCGGATGGGTATCACCAAGACCAGCAAGAAGGGCGGGGTGTTCTCGGCCGACCTTTCGGTCAACGTCCGGCTGACGGCCACCGACGTCAACACCGGCAGTGTTGTGGGCTTCCTGCCCTACAGCATTAACCTGCCCGACAGCGCAGGCGGCACGCCGTGGTCCTACGGCGGCCTCACGGGCTTCCGGCCCACCGTGGACCCCAACGACAACTGCTTCGCCGCCGCCCGCAGGAAGCTCGCCGCCGGCATCTGCCCGCCGATCTGCCTGCCGCCGTCGCAGCACGAGTACTACATCGCCCAGTACGAAGCGCTCGGCATCTGCCCGAGAAACCCGCAGTAGACCCCAATCCCCTCATCCCGGCGCTGGGGCCGTTGAGCCTCGCGCCGGGGTTTTCGACCGAACTCCTCAGCAGCCGGGCTCAGCAAGCCGGGCAGGCACGGGACCTGCCCCTACGCTCGGAGACGACGACCGAGAATCCCGGGAGATCGTTCGAGCCGGGACGTAGGGGCGCAGCATGCTGCGCCCGCGGACTTGCCGGATCCGCAAGGCCTTCGCCAGCGGACCTCGGGCGCAGCGTGCTGCGCCCCTACGCCCGGAGTTCGGCGGCTCGGGTGCCGTCCCTGCCTGGGTCGTGGCCCGGGCCCCGCTACCACTCCACCGGCAGGCGCAGGCGCTCGCCTCGGCGGTCGGTGAAGAGGATGTGACCCTCGCGGCGGCCGAAGAGGTAGAGGTCGCGGAGGATCTCGACGTCGCGCCGGCAGTACTCCGCCACCAGATCGAGGCGGCCTTCCTTCACCCAGGCCAGGCTCTGCAGGCCGTCGGCGGACTTGGTGTAGCCGAGGGTGGCCTGGGCGAGGTCCCCCATGCCGATGCGGAAGCCGAGGCGGGTGTAGACGTCCTCCAGCAGGTCGAGGGTGGGCAGGAGGCGGCCGTAATCCTCGCCGGTGTAGCCGGAGAGCACCTTGTAGTCGAAGCGCTTGATGTTGAAGCCCACCACCAGGGTGGCGCCGCGCAGCCGCTCCACCAGGTTGGCCACCTCGCTCTCGCCGAAAGTCTCGAAGCGACCCTCCTCGAGGTGGCAGACCACCCCCACCGCCACTCCCATGCGATGAGCCCGCCCCCAGCCGCCCACCTCGTCGGCCGAGCGCAGGGTTTCGAGGTCGAAGAGCACCGTGCTGGCGAGCTCCTCCTCGTCCCGGGCGGAGCGCCGGCGAGGCTTCTTCTCGCCCTGCTTGGCCGGGCTCGAGGCCTTGAGCGGGCTTGCCGACGGCCCGGGCTCGGCCGCGGGGGCCGGTGCGGGAATCGCCGGCGGTAGCCGTTGCTGATCGCGAGCGCGCCGAAGCCCTCGGCGTCGGGGTCGAGCACTTCGACGACGACGCCCGGCAGCGTCTCGAACACGCCCGGCCGCCAGGTCGCGTCGGACCAGGCCCAGATGCCGCTTTCGGCGCTGCCGTACAAGGACCACACCTGGCGCGTGCCCAGCGCATCGCGCAGCAGGGCCAGCGTGCCTGCGCGCAGGACCTCGCCGCCGTAGACCAGCTGCGGGATGTCGAGCGCGACGCCGCGATCGGCGAGGTGGTGCGCCAGCAGCGCCAGCTTCGACGGCGTGCCCAGCACGTGCGTGGGCGCGAAGCGTTCCGCGGCGGCGCGCATGTCCGCGTACGGCGCATGCGCGCTGAGCGGCAGCGAGGTGGCGTCGCAGCGCTCGAGCAGGTCGTCGAAGATGGCGGCGGTGCGGTACAGGTCCGAGTAGCCGAACACGTTGAGCGCGATCGTGCCCGGGCCGAATATGCCGGCCGCGCGCAGGCGCTCGGCGAGCGCCGCGCGCTGGCGATGGTTCTCGGCGATGTCGACCGGGAAGACCAGGGGCGCCTGGGTACTGCCGCCGGAACGCACCAGGTACACGCCGTGCGGCTCGTCGCGCAGCGAGAACGCCTGCAGGGCCGGCAGCAGTGCGTGCTTGTCGATCGCGGGCGCATCGTCGATGCCGCGGCACGCGCGATACAGTTCGCGATGGAACGGATGCGCGCGTGCGGCCTCGAAGCAGGCGCGCAGCACGTCGCGGTCGGCGTCGGTCGCGGTCATGCCGGCACGCCGACCCGCGCAAGCAGCGCGCGATGGTGGTCCA
>CALMKX010000354.1 GCA_937867335.1 uncultured Acidobacteriota bacterium | reverse complement strand
CTACGGCGGTTTCTCGACCGCGCTGGCTTTGGTCGCGGCGCAGCGGCTGGGCGAAAACTTGCCGCCGCTGCGCTCCGCCACCGTCAACTTCGTCGGTCCGCTGGCGGGCGGTCTCCTCCGAGCTCCTGGAGATCGCCTGGAGCTACCCCGGCGCGGCCTGGCCAGGCACTTCCCGGCGGCGCACACCCGTGCGGTTGGAGGAGTCTCTGGTGGTGGCGCTACGCGGCGGCGGGCGGGGAGGCGGCTGGTGAGAAGGGCCGAGCGTGGGCATGCCCTGGTGCTGGCTCTGCTGGTGCTGGTGCTTGCCTCGCTGGCGGTGGCGCTCGCCGCCGAGCTTTTCGCCGAAGCCTGGAGAGCCGGTGAGCGGGAAGCCTCCCGCGCCCGCCTCCTGGCTCTGACGGACGCCGCTCTCGCTGCCACCCTGGCCGAGCTCGCCCGTTCCCCCTCCTTCCCCGGCCTGCCCGAACAGGAGCTCGGCGGCGGCCGCCTCGAGAGCGAAGTGCAGGCGCTCGCGGGCGGAGAGGTCGAGGTGCGCTGCCGCGCCACGCTGGGCGGGCGGGCCTTCGCCACCCGCGCGCGGGTGGACCTCGCCAGCGGCCGCCCACGGGTGCTCGAATGGGCGATCCTCGGCTCGGCGAGCGCCGACCCTTAGGACTGCTCGACACGGCCGAGAGGGCCCGAAGTCCTTTGATACAATCCGCGGCAGGAGCCTCCGGTGAGCGACAACTCCTTCGACATCGTTTCCAAGGTGGACATGCAGGAAGTGAAGAACGCCGTGGCCCAGGCGGAGAAGGAAGTGGCCACGCGCTTCGACCTCAAGAAGGCCTCGGCCGAGGTACGCATGGAGGGAGACGAGATCGTGCTCGAGGCGGCGGACGAGTTCAACGTCCAGCAGACGGCCGAGGTGGTGAAGAGCAAGCTGGTGCGGCGGGGGGTGGATCTCAAGTCCCTCCGCTCGGCCAAGGTGGAAGAGGCCCGAGGCGGCCGCTCCCGCCAGAAGATGACGTTCCAGCAGGGCATTCCCCAGGAGACCGCCAAACGCATCGTGGCCGAGATCAAGGGCCTCAAGATCAAAGCCCAGGGCTCGATCCAGGGCGACACGGTGCGGGTTTCGGGCAAGAAGCGCGACGAGCTGCAGGCGGTGATCAGCCACCTGAAGGGCCTGGAGCTCGACGTTCCTCTCACCTTCACCAACTATCGGAGCAATTGAGCCGTGGCCCTGCCCCCGACTCTCGCCCGGCGCCTCGCGGGGGCAGCCTTGCTGCTCCTGGCCGGTGCCGCGAGCGCCCGCCCTTCCTATCAGCCCGGCGAGCGAGTGCGCTTCTCCGGCTACGTCACCGACCCGGCCGGCACCCCGATGGCGCAGATCACCGTGATGCTCGAGCTTTCCCGGGAAAGCTTCGACCTGCTGCACTTGTCCCGCGAGCGCAAGGACATCACGCGGCTCAGCACGGTGACCAACGAGCAAGGCGAGTACAGCCTGGAATGGCCCTGGAGCAGCTACTACAACCACCTCGAACTCTTGGCCGGGGTGCCGGTTCGAGCGGCCGACGGCGAGCATCTCAAGGTGCTCGAGCGGGTGGACGTCTCCCAGAAGTCCCGCCGGGGCAGCCCGGTGGTGAGCGCGCTGGTGGTGCGCGACTCGGCCTATGTGACGAGCCTGCGCCAGTTCCTCGCTTCGATCGAGACCGAGGAGCAGCAGCACACTTACCAGGAGGTCGGCGCCCCCGACAAAGTGGAGCGCTTCGACTACCCCGACCGCCGCGAGGTCTCCTGGTGGTACTTCGCGCTGGGCAAGGTCTATCGCTTCCGCGACGGCAAGTTGGATAAAGTCGAGACCTTTGATCCGGTGCAGCGCTTCTGATGCGGAGGTTCCCCGCTTGACGCAACCAACCCCCCTGGCTCGCAAGGCGGCCCCCTCTGCGGCCTTGCTCGGCCAGCGCATGCTCTCGCTGGTGGGCGACAAGCTGATGGCGACCGAGGCGCTGTTCCGGCGGGAGCTCTCCTCGGACGTACCCTTCATCGCCGACGCCGGCCGCTACATCTCCGAAGGCGGCGGCAAGCGGGTGCGACCGGCGCTGCTGCTGCTCTGCGCGCGCCTGCTCGGCCACGACTCGGCCGAGGAGGTGACCTACGCGGCGGTGGTGGAGTTCATCCACAGCGCCACGCTGATCCACGACGACATCATCGACCTCGCGCCCCTGCGTCGCGGCCGGCCCACGGCCCAGACGCTGTGGGGCAACCACAAGACGGTGCTCCTGGGGGATTGGATCTACACCAAGGCGATGCAGCTCGCCCTCGAGCACGGCCGAGTGGAGGTGATCCGCCGGCTCTGCGCCGCCACCCTGGCGATGACCGAAGGCGAACTCCTAGTGCTCGATCGCCTCGGCGCGCCGGATCTCTCCCGCGACGAGTACTACCAGATCATCGACCGCAAGACCGCCCTGCTCTTCGCCGCCGCCTGCTCGATCCCCAGCCTGATCGAACCGGTACGCCCCGAGGCCGGGGCCGCCCTCGAGCGCTTCGGCCGCCAGCTTGGCCTGTGCTTCCAGGTGGTGGACGATCTGCTCGACTTCACCGCCCGGGAGTCCGACTTGGGCAAGCCGGTGCTCTCGGACCTGCGTGAAGGCAAGCTCACGCTGCCGCTGCTGCTGCTGCTGCCGCGGGTACCGGCGGGCGATCGCACCAAGGTGGAGACGGTGCTCGCGGACCGCGCCTTCGAACGGGTGGCCGCCGAGGAGATCCTCGAGCTGGTGGCCCGCGAGGGCACCCTCGCCGAGGCGGAATCCCTGGCCGAGGCCCACGCCGAAGCCGCCCGCCGCGAGCTGGCCTCACCCCTGCCGGGCCAGGTCCCGACCGGTGGGACGAACGTGCGCTGAGCGGTCGCCGCCGGTGGACCCTTGAGTAACGTGACGGCGCGCACATCGTCGGGGCCGGGTCGCGCCTGCGCGGGGGACGTCCACCCATCGCCGCAGGGACCGGCTCCGGCCGACGCTGCCACCCATCCGAGCCCATCGAGCAAGACCGCCGACCGACACCGCACCAAGCCGACCGACACCGCAAGACCGCCGACCGAACCCGCAAAGGAACGCAGCATGACCGAAGTGATGGGGCGGCCCGCCGCCAGGCCGGTGGTCCAGGACCTCGAGGCGAAGTACCGCGAGCCGGAGGGGCAGTTCTTCTTCACCGGCGTGCAGGCGCTGGTGCGCGTGCCGCTCGACCAGATGCGGGCGGACAAGGCCGCCGGGCTGCGCACTGCCACCTTCGTCAGCGGCTATCAGGGTTCCCCGCTCGGCGGGTACGACCGGGAGATCATCGCCAACAAGGCGCTGATGGACGCCCACAACATCGTGCACAAGTCCGGCCTCAACGAGGAGCTGGGCGCCACCGCGGTGTGGGGCAGCCAGCTGGCCAGCACCTTCCCCGACCCGCTGTACGACGGCGTGCTCGGCATCTGGTACGGCAAGGCCCCCGGCCTCGACCGCGCCGGCGACGCCATCCGCCACGCCCAGTACGCCGGCACCAGCGAGCACGGCGGCGTGCTGGCCCTGGTCGGCGACGATCCGGCCAACAAGTCGTCCACCCTGCCCTCGGCGTCGGACTTCACCATCGCCGATCTCCACATGCCGATCCTGCACC
>CALMKX010000353.1 GCA_937867335.1 uncultured Acidobacteriota bacterium | reverse complement strand
CCACCATGCGAATCTTCTTCGGCCGCTCGCAGCAGAATTCCAGCCGCACCTGCGTGCACTCGCCGGGCTCCAGCGTCACCGGCGCGACGGCTGCCCACGACACGATGCGCCGCTCCTCCTCCGTGGTGCTGCCAACCGGGTTCCAGCCGAGCGCCTGGTCGGCCACCGGCTGCGGCGCAGGGTCGGGCTTGACGTTTTTCGGCCACAGCACCTGGACTCCGTTGAAACGGATCCTGGCATCGCCCGTGTTACAGACCTCGAAGTCGATGAAATAGCACCCCGGGCGCGCCGGGTTCTTCAGAGGGCTGCCCGGCACAACCTCAACGACTGCCGCGGCGAAGGCCTCGTTGTCGCGCAGGGCGCCTGGTAACGCGAACAGCATGCCCGCCGCGAGTGCACCCTTCAGGACGTTCCGACGTTCGATAGTCACCGCGATACCTCCACGCGTGGCCCGTCATAGGGCCTGTGCGTGGCAGCACCATCCTCCGCGTCGCCGCGATTGTCAAGTGACTGAGATTAGCTCTCGAGAAACGTTCCGATGAGTCGGCTGACGTCTCCGCCGCGCGTGAACACGACACCGTGCCCCGCATCCTCGACGAACTCCAGCTTCGCTCCCGGGATCGAGCTCGCGATGAGCCTCGATTGCCACGGCGGGCAGAGGTAATCCTGGTCGCCGCAGATAACCAGCGTCTCGGCACGAATTCCCATGAGGCGCTCCCGGCTGTCGTAGTCCCGGATCGCGTCAGACTGGCGCGTGAATGCGTCGTTCGGCTGCGCCCCAGCGGCGTTGGCGACCACACGCTCGATAATGCCTTCGATGAGGCCGGGCTGGTCGTAATCTCGCGACGTGTAGACGTTCGGGAAATTCGCGCGGGTGTAGTCCTCGACCGACAGCTGGCCCCGGACCTTAATCCGCGATCGGTTCGCCGCTTTGAGCCGCTCATCGAGCCAGGGGAACGTCCCGATGAGGACGAGTTTCTTCACACGCTCAGGACGAGTTATCGCCAGCTCCTGCGCGATCGCTCCGCCCATCGAGAATCCAACGACGTGGGCCGACTCAACCCCCGCCTCGTCCAGCACGGCGACCGCATCGCGGGCCATATCGCCGATGGTGTAGCCGGCGGGCACGAACTCGCTCTGCCCGATGTCCCTGTTGTCGAGGCTGATACAGCGGTACCGGTCGCGAAACGCAGGGACGATGGTCGCCCAACCGCGGTTGTCGACCTCCAACCCCTGGATGAAGAGGATTGGGTCGCCTTCGCCGATCTCGCGATAGAATATCGAGATTCCGCTACGGGTTGTCGTGGCCACGCTCGCCCTCCGCGCCGTGCCGGCGCGAAGTCACTATAGCGAACGTCGGAACGGGGTGACAGGTGGGGGCATGGCGTCCCCGGCAGGATTCGAACCTGCGACCGGCCGCTTAGAAGGCGGCTGCTCTATCCACCTGAGCTACGGGGACGCGATCACGGGACCCTGGCCGGTCTCGACCTTATGGAACCGTCCGAGGCTGTTGTCGCCCTGCCGAACACCGCGGATCTCGAACCGCTTCAGGTCGGGCGATGTCGTCAGGTACTTCTGGATCAGCCGTCCAATCGGCTGAGCGGCGAGGACAGCCACCATAGAAGCGAGCAGCACATTCGGGAGCCGGTCCTCGCGCCGGTCCTGCGGGCCCATCGCGACGACCGAGGAGACCCCGGCGAGAATACCCGACACCGCTATATTCGTGCCGCACAACGGCGAGACCGCCAGGTGCGCCTCGCCGCCCTTTAGCCGGCCGAGGGCCTCCGTGGCGGCCTCCTGGAGAACGTCGGAGGGGACATCGCCATATACGTAAAACCCGTCGCGAGTAGCCCGGCCGATGAGTCGCAAACTCGGCCCGAGCTTCCCCAGCAGGACCGCGATGGTTGCGTGCTCGAGCGCGTGGTTACGGCGCGTCGCCCCGACAAATCGACCGAACATAGACGAGTCTCCTCCAGCCGATCTTAGCCTATTCCCGCGAGAGCCCCGGGATGAACGTTCGGTTCTCCGTGACCTTGAGCACGATCGGCACGATGCGGGGGCTGCGGATGCTGAGTGGGGCGTCCACCGTAAGCTCCGCGCGGTAGAGGCCCGGTGGCAGATCGCCTGGATCAAACGTCAGCGCCACGTAGCCGTCGTCAATGAGGCGCGACTGTTTCGCGGTGACCCAGTTCGTGCCCGGCCGGTCGATCAGATGCAGCGACGCGCGCCAACCCATCGGCCCCTTGCCGTCGTTCACGACCGGCACGAGTGCGAGCGGCACACGCTGCCCTGCCTTCAGGTCGAGCGCGACGATGCTGCGTCCGACGTTCAGCTCAGGCGTGCCGTCGCGGAGACTATCGACGTGTGCGGGCCGTGGCAGCGGGATATCGGGTGGCGGCCAGATCGGGCCGTCGTTCACAAACAAGTCCCGGTCGGGCAGCGTCGTCCGCTCGGACGGCCAGAGGCGGAACCCGGCCGGGGATGGCGGGTAGGTGACGAGGTCGAGCACCAACTCCTGGTACGGGTAGCATCCGTAACCCTTGCAGCCAGAGCCGGTGTTGTACTCCGGCGAGTTGTAACGAGGCCGCGGCCAGGGCATGTCCGGGTTCGCCGGGTGGTTGCGCGTCGACATTCCGTTGTAGGCCCAGACAGCGAAGTACCAGCTTTCGAGGTACTGGGGCAGCCGGTTGCCGACCTGCGGGAATGCGATCGCGGCGGTGCGGTACGGCGTGTAGTTCCATTTCTGCACAAGCTCCGCGATCGCCAGGGCCAGGGCCGCCAACCGGGCCGGGCCCACGCGGTGCTCGAAAAGATAGTCGTAGTCGCCGTCGTAGCGGGCGACGTCGGTGGAGGTGCCACCCATGTCGAAGGTGATCAGCCGGGAGAAACCGGAGCGCCTGCCAGCCGCGGCGGCCCCCACCACTCCACCCGCCGGCCCGGAGAGCAGGCTGTCTTTGGCGCGGTAGTCCTTCGCCGCCACCAGGCCGCCGGCGCTGGTCATCACATGCAGGCTGCCGCCCGACAGCCCCGAGGCGACTCTCTCGAGGTAGTGCCCGAGGATCTCGGCCAGGGTGGCGTCCACCACCGTGGTTTCGGCCCGGGCCAATAAGCCGATCCGAGGGGCCAGCGCCGCAGAAGACGAGACCTGACCGAAGCCCAGCTCGCGCAGGCGCTCCACCACGGCCCGTTCGTGCGCCGGATTGCGATAGCTGTGGAGCAGCGCCACTGCCGCCGCCCGGAAGCCGGCCGCCACGAGCGGGCGGGCCGCCTCCTCCACTTGGTCGAGTTCGAGCGGCCGCAGCACCTGGCCCTGGGCGTCGAGTCGCTCGGCCACTTCCACGACCGCAGCGGCAAGGGGGCGCGGCTTCTCGACCGCCAGCGCGAAGAGATCCGGTCTCTGCTGGGTACCGATCTCCAACAGGTCGCCGAAGCCCCAGGTGAGGAACAGCGCCACCGGGGCACCCTGCCGCTCGAGCAGGGCGTTGGTGCCCCTCGTGGTGGCGAGGCGCAGAGCGAGCGCGGGCAGCGGGCCCGTGCCCGGCGTGGCAGTGGCCAGCCGGGCCGCGAGCAGCGGGGCCTCTTCGCCGGTGCCGAGCTCGAGGGTCTGGCTGGCTACCGCGCTCGAGCCGAGCCCCGTGCTGAGGTCCAACCAACCGCCTGCCTCGTGGCGAGCCACCAGGGCCGTCTCGGCTCCGGCATCGAGCAGGCGGCAGCGATAGCCCTCGAGAAAACCCGCCGGCAACGGCCAGGGCAGCTCGACGCGCACTCGCTCGGGCGACGCCACGTCGGCTAACCGGCCGCGCAGCCATCCCGACGAGAGCACTTTGGCCCGCCGCAGCTCGCCTTCGGGCGAAAGGGCCAGGCAATCGGTGAAGGTGCCGCCGGTGTCGACCCAGACCTGCCAGCGCGCTGCCACCCGAAACCCTCAGGAACCGGCTTTGGGCTGGAGCCGTTCGGCCAGTCGCCGAGTACGGGAATCGGTGGGGTCTGCCTTCAGCGCCCGCTTGAGCCAGCGCCGGGCCTGGGAAAGCCTGCCCTGGGCGTAATCCACATCCCCCAGGGCGGCCAAGGCCTCCGCCTTGCCGGTCGCCAGGGTGAGAGCTCGCCGGTAGTAGCGGCGGGCGTCGTCGAAGTGCCTGGCTTCCAGACTCCAGTCGCCCAGGTTCAAGTAGGCGAAGGGGTTATCGCTGCCCAGGCGCTCCGAGATCGCCAGCAGGCCCTGGGCTCGCGCCTCCTCGCCCTTGAGCTTGAGCAGGGCGGCGAAATTCTGGTAGGCGGACACCGAACGGGCGTCCAGCTCGAGGGCCTTGTCGTAGGCCGCTTCGGCGGCAACCAGGTCCCCGGTGCGGCGCTCGGCCACCCCCAGGTTCACCCAGGCCGAGGCCAGCTGCGGATCGAGCTTGACGGCGGTCTCGAGCCACGGCACCGCCTGCCTCGCCTTGCCCTCCTGCAGTACTTCCACTCCGCGGTTGGAGTAGTAGCGCGCCAGGGCCTGGACGTCCGACAGCCGCCGCACCGAGTCGTAGGTGCGCTCCGGGCCTTCGTAGAAGTCCAGCAGCAGCATGTCCTTGCCCTCACCGAAGCCGGCCGCCACGTGTTCGGCGATCAGCACCAGGTCGCCGGCCGCGCGGTCGTAGATCGGCTTGTCCTCGATGGCCAGGAAGTAGGCGGAAATGCCCATTTCACGGGCGAGGCCCACGAACAGGTTCATGAAACCAAGGCAGTTCGCCTTGCGCTCGCGGAAGACTTCGCCGGCGGTGCCGGTGAAGCCGCGGCGATAGTCGATGGCGAGCCCGCTCTCGACAGTGAGCTCCTTGAGCAGGCGACTCAGTCGGTCTCGGGGGGACCCTTCCTGGGGCACATTCTCCGCCAGCCAGCCCTTCTCGGCCTCGCCGACCAGGAAGGCTAGGACGATCCTGTCGCCTGCCAGGCCGTCCTCGGTGAGCTGGCGCTCGAGATCAGCCTGCCAGGTAGGGCCGCCGGGGCCTGTGGAGGCGCAGCCGAGGGCCAGGCTCGCCACCAGCAGCAGGGCGCCGAAAGCGCGGCCTGATCCGAGGAGCTTGATCGCGGCGTCGGCCAAGCCTCGCGCCCTCCTAGGCGGGGGCCGGCCCCGCCGGCTGCCGGCGCCC
>CALMKX010000352.1 GCA_937867335.1 uncultured Acidobacteriota bacterium | reverse complement strand
GCAGCCGGGCGAGGAGCATCGGGAGCTCGCCGAGCTCGCCTTGGCTCTGTGCCACAAGCGACCCCCGCGGGGGCTCGAAGGCGCGCTCGCGGATGCCGAGGCGCAGGCTCTGGCCGTGCTGGCCGAGGACACCCTGGCCGAGGGCTTGCCCGTGCGCGCCGGGCGCCTGCTGGCCCAGGCCCGGCAGCTCGCCGCAGCCGAAGGAGCCGAGGATCCGCTTCTCTTGGCCGTGCTCGACATCACCGAGGCCCTCTTTGCCGAGGCTTCTGGCCGGCGAAGCCGAGCCTTCGAGCTCCTGGTGAAAGCCACGGCCCGAGCGACGAAACAAGGAGCCGACGAGCTCGCCGCCGAGGCGACTCTTTCGCTCGCCGTGCTGGCCGAGGCCTCGGGCATCGTGGCCGAGTCGGCCCAGGCGCAGGCCGAAGCCGGGTTGGGCCGGCACGAAGCCGCGGTTCGCCGAGCCGGCCTGGCCTTTCGCTGGGCCCGGGTGAGGGTGTTTCTTCGAGATGGAGGGGAGACATGAGACGACTGTGGAATCTCTCGCGCACGGGGCTGGGCGTGGCGCGCGCCTACTGGAGCTTCGAGCTGGCTCGACTCGGCAAGAAGCTCGGCCGCTACGAAGGCTGGGTGGAAAAGCTGCTCGAAGCCGAGTCCGTCGAGCAGGCCTACCTGGTGGACGCCCTCCTTGAGGCCGCGAAGAGCTTGAAGGAGGCGGCTGAGAAGCTCCAGGAGAGGCAGCTCTCCGACGGCAACGCGGTCTACCGCTGGGTGACGGAGCGGGCACGAGCCGCGCGCAAAGCCTGGAAAGAGGCCGGAGAACCCGATCTCGGCGAGCGCCGCCCCTGGTGGGCCGGCTGGCTCGGCCTGGTGGATTTGGGGCCGGAGACGGAAGTGGAGATTCCCCTGCCGCCGGAGGAGAAGCGGTGAGGGAAGCGAGGAGGAAGCCCTCGGCAAGGCCCGTGTGGAGGGCTGGGCGGCCCTCTCGGCGAGCCGCCGCGGGGAGGGCTCTTGCGCGGAGGTTCCTGGTTCTGAAACAAAATCTGCTTGATTTCAGTTACTTGGCATACTATCCTTTCATGCAGTCTTTGTGACCACGGAGGCGAGATGAGCCGGTACGGTCGAGTTCGTTCGGGAGTCCTTCGAAGGCTTTGGTGCTTTTCCTGGGTGGGCCTGGCGCTTGCCCTACTTCCCACTCTGGCCGCTCGAGGGGAGGAGACAGGAAGGGTTCCCTCTTCGTGGTTCTCGGCCCTCGAAGCCCGCTGGGACGCGGCTTCGGGGCGTTGGGTGAGCTCGGAGGCCTCGGCTTCGGGGCTGGCGTTGCGCGGGGGGCGGGACTCCGCGGCTCTCGCGGAGACGGCGCTTCCCACCGGGGGCTTCCGGGTGGAGCTGGCTCGCCGGGCTCTGCCGGCCGGGGTTGCGGGGCGGGAGCTTCTGCCCCGGGCGGGCACGAGCCGGGCGCGTTTCGAGCTGGTGAGCCTGGATGGGCCGGGGGAGGGCTTGAACGACGCAACTCCGTGGCAGCCGGCGGGCGGCAATACGGCCACGACCCTTGGTGCGGCGCGGCGGCGGGTGCTGGAGCTGGCCCTGGGGCTTTCCTCGGAGGCTTTGACGAGCGCGGTGCCGATCCGGGTGGGTGTGGAGTTTGGGCACTTCGGGGGCGACGAGCTCTCGGCGACGCTGGGTTTCGGCGGGCCGGAGAGCCTGTATCGGGACTTTGCCGGGGCGCCTCTTGCCGCCACCTGGTACCCGAGCGCGCTGGCGGACAAGCTGGCCGGGGTGGATCTGGGTGGCGCCGGGAGCCTCGATCTCCTGCTCTCGTTCAACGCCGACGTCGACGGGCCGGAGGTGTTCGGCTCGTTGGGTTTCGACTATGGCCTTTCAGACCACCCGGCGGTGGGTGCGCCGAGCTTTCTGCGGGTGGCCCTCCATGAGCTGCTCCACGGCCTGGGCTTTGGCACCTATGTGGACGGCGCCACCGGAGCGCTGCTTTCCGGCCGCGGCGATGTGCTGCTGTCCCACCTGGTGCGCCGGGGAGCCACGCCCGCTGCGCTCGCCGCGATGAGCGATGGCGAGCGGCAGGCGGCGCTGGCGGCTTCGGGGGAGGTCTACTTCACGGGTTCGGCGACCGAAGCGGCGGCCGGCACCTTGACCGCGGGCCGCAGCCCCGAGGGCTGGGTGGGCTGGGACACGCTTTCGGGCACGGACGCGGGCTCGCTCTCGCACTTCGCTTCTGCTCTCGAGCCCGACCAGCTGGAGGAGCCGTTCTACCGCGACGGCGCCCGAGTGGCGAGCGCGAGCGGCCTCGCCCGGGCGGTGTTGGCGGACCTGGGCTGGGGGGCTGCACCCGCCTGTGCGTCGCCGCCGGCTGCCGTGCCGTTTCTCGACGAGCGCTTCGACGACGGGGACTTTGCCGGCTGGACGGTGCGGGACGTGGGCACCACCCATGGCCCTTCGGCCTGGGCGGTTTCGGGCGGAGTGCTCCAGCAGAGCTCGGACATCGACGGGGACGCTCTGGGCCGAGGCACGCTTCTCACCTGGGACGGCGGCATGAGCTGGCGGGATTACCGCTTGCGGGTGCAGCTGCGCTCACTCGACGACGATGAGGTAGGCGTGGTGTTCCGCTACCAGGACCCGACTCATTTCTACCGCTTCGACTGGGACCGCCAGGGCTCCGAGCGCCGATTGGTGAAGGTGGTGGATGGAGTGCTGACGGTGCTGGCACGGGATACCACCTACTACACGATGGACGAGGCCTACTGGCTGGACCTCGAGGCGGTGGGTGGACAGCTCACCGTGAAGATCGATGGCTGGTTGTGGACCACGGTGGTCGATTCTTCGCTCGATCACGGCACGGTGGGACTCTCCTCCTTCAGCAACAATCGCACGTACTTCGACCTGGTGAAGGTGGGCCCGCCGGCCGCGGCCGCCACGGTCTTGATGGAAGACGATTTCCAGGACAAGAACACCACGGGCTGGACGGTGGTGAACGTGGGGACGCTTTCGGGCCCGTCGGTGTGGACCGCGGCGAATCAGTTTCTGAAGCAGAGCTCGAACATCTACGGGGATCCGCTGCTGCGGGGAGCCTGGCTCTACTGGGCGGCGGGTTTTTCCTGGCAGAACGTGGAGCTCTCGGCGCGGATCTGGTCTGGCGACGATGACTACATTTCGCTCCTCTTCCGTTACCAGGACAAGAACAACTTCTATCGCTTCGAGTGGGACAAGCAGACCTCGCATCGACGGCTGGTGAAGGTGGTGGGAGGTGTGCTCACAGAGCTTGCGGCCGACTCGGTGCCTTACCACACCTTCGAAGTGTACTGGGTGGAGGCGAGGGCTCGAGGTGATCAGCTTTCGATCACGATCGATGGTGCGGAGATCTTCTCGGTGCGGGATGGCGACTTGATTTCGGGCACGGTGGCGCTCGGGACCTACGACAACAACAGTACGAATTTCGACAACGTGCGGGTGGAGGTGGCGCCATGAGCGGGCGGGTGCGGTTTGCCGCGGGAATGCTGAGCCTCTTGCTGACAGCTCCAGCTTGGGCGGCCGAGGAGCCGAAGGAGAGCTTCGAGCCGCTTTCGGTGTACGACGAGCGGGTCGCTCCGGAGCCCGACTTTGCCGAGCGGGGAGGCAGCTGCGCGCCGGGCTTTGCCTGGGGGACCTCGGAGGCCTCGGGCATCGCCTTGCGGGCGGCTTCGAACCAGGGCGTCTCCTCGGTGAATGACCTTGCCTTCTTCGACGACGGCTCGGGGATGGCGCTCTACGCCGCCGGGCAGTTCCACACCGCCTCGGGTGCGTGGAGCTACCACGTGGCCCGCTTCGATGGGGCGAGCTGGAAGCCGCTCGGCACGGGTTTCTCCTCGGGTGTGGCGAGCCTCGCCGTCTACGACGACGGCAACGGCGCCCGGCTCTACGCCGCGGGCGGCTTCGCCTCGAGCTCGACCGGCTATGGCCTCGACGGCATCGCACGCTGGAACGGCACGGACTGGGAGCGGGTGGGCCTGGGCTTCAACGCCGCGGTCGCCGATCTCGCGGTGGTGGACTTCGGCTCAGGGCCCGAGCTGGTGGCCGCCGGCAGCTTCACCCGGGCGGACTACGGCACGGGCTGGCACGGCCAGGCGATCTGGACGCCGGTGACGGGCTTTGCCCGCTGGGACGGGGAGCGCTGGCAGCCCGTGCCGATCGTGCTGCCGGGAGGGGAAGTGCCGTATTTCCTCGCCGCGCTGCCGGAGGGAGGCCGGCAGGTGCTCGCCATCGGGAGCGACCGGGGCGTGTACCGCTTCGAGGGCTCGACCGTGAGCCAGCTTCTCGCCGTGCCGGCGGGCTCGGCGCCTTCGGGCCTGGTGGTGGCGGACGACGGCGGCGGCCCGGGTGTTTTCACCGGCGTCGGCAACGAGCTGCGGCGGTATCGGGCCGGGAGCTGGACGGTTCTGGGGCACTTCGATCAACCCGTCAAGGCGCTTTCGGTGGTGGGCTGGGCCGGCCCAGGGCCCCTCTATGCGAGCGGTGCTTTCAGTAACGTGGACGGCGTGGCGGCTACGAACCTCGCGGCCTGGACCGGCGGCGGTTGGGTGGCCGCCGGAGCCGGGCTTGCTCAGCCGCCGACGGTGCTCGCCTACCTCGACGACGGCAGCGGGGCCGCGCTCACCACTCTCGCGCGGCGGCTCGGCGAGCCCGCGCTGGC
>CALMKX010000351.1 GCA_937867335.1 uncultured Acidobacteriota bacterium | reverse complement strand
CTCCGGAGCGGCGGCCCGGCGCTCTTCCCGCGCCAGGGCCCAGGCCGCGAGGGCTCCCGCGAGCAGGGTGACCGCCACCACCAACGAGTCCACCCACAGCCGCGGCACCGCCGGCACGATCGAGGCATGGGCCACGCCCTCGAGAATGCCGTTGCCCGAGCCGTGGTAGAGCACCGCCGGCCAAAAACTACCGGCCCGGCGGGTGAGCCAGGCCATCACGAAGGAGTCCGCCACCAGCTCGAGGGGGAAGAGCACGAAGGCGCCCAGCACCGGGTTCTCGGCGTGGTTGTAGCCGGCGAGGTTCGCTGGCAGATGCCAGAAGGCCCACACCAGGCCAAGCACGGCCACCCCGGGCAGAACGCCCCAGCGGGCCGCGAACTGGCCCTGGAGCAGGCCCCGCCAGCCGACCTCCTCCCCCACCGCCGCCGAGGAGTTGATCACCCCGAAAGCCAGGCCGGTCCAGGCGAAGTTGAGCAGGAAGAACGGCCAGCTCTCCATCCCCTTGCCCAGCAGCCACGGCCCCTTCACCACCTCGACGCCGGCGGTGGAGGGCACCAGGTTGGTGGAGGTGGCCCAGCCGAGGCCCACCACGGCCAACAGGGCGATGAGCGCGATGGCCGCCGGAATCAAGGCGCCGGCGAGCGAGGGCAGGGGCCGGCCGAGCCGCCAGCGCACCGCCCCGCGCAGCTGCGGGCGCCGCCAGAGCCAGAAGAGTGTCCAGACGGCGGGCAGGAACATGCAGCCGAGCAAGTAGGGCACGGCCCGGGAGTCGTGCAGGTTGCCCACTCGCACGATCGCCAGGATCTCGAGCCCCCAGGTGGCGGCGAAGAGGGTGACAAGGAACAGCACGAGCTCACGACGGCTCATCGAAGCGTTCATGGCGCCTCCAGAGAAGAAAGTCGAGGGAAAGAGGAGGGCTAGCGGCTGGGGCCGAGGCGCCGCACCGCCGAGCGGCTGAGCTTGCGGGTGAGCAGCCAGGTCACCACCAGGCCCACCACCGCGAGCGGGAAGATCCAGAAGCCCAGCAGCTCATGGGCCGAGCCGGGATCGTCCACCGTGCCGATGAAGAACTCATGGGGCCCCAGCCACAGGCCGGCGATTTCCGGATGCGAAAGCTTCACGATCGCCGTGCCCGCGATGGCCAGGGCCGGAGCCCAGAGCAGCAGGAGGAGGAGCGCCGTGCCGGCGGCCCGGGCGCTGCCGGCGACCTTCTCGAACAGCACCGGCAGCAGCTCGCGCAGCCGCCCGTGGGCGAGCGCCGAGCTCTGCCGGTAGGCCTCGAGGAAGGGGGCGGCGTAGTCCCGCGGGCTGCCGAGGGCGGCGATCGCCGCTTCGATCGACAAGCCCGAGTCCCGGCGGTCGAGCAGGTGCGAGCGGGCCTCGGCCACGATCTCGTCGCGGTCGGCTTCCGGCAGCGCGGCGAGGGCCCAGCGCAGCTCGCGCAGGTAGGCCGCGAGGGGCTGAGGGTCTCGTTCGTCGCGAGTTGTGGTTTCTGGGGTCATGGCTTGTCTCCATCGGTCAGGCGGTCCAGCTTCGCCCGCAGGGCTCGCCACTCCGCGAGCATGGTGGCCAGCTCGGCCTCGCCGCTCGGCGTCGGGGCGTAGTACTTGCGCGGGCGGCCGTTGTCGGTGTCGGTGCGCCAGTCGGCGGCCACCAGGCCGGCCCTCTCCAGCCGGTGCAAGAGCGGGTAGATGGTGCCGTCGGCCACTTCCAGGCCGGCCTCCTCGTGCAGGCGCTCGAGCAGCTCGAGGCCGTAGCGGGGGCCACCGCGCAGCACGCAGAGCAGAGCCATCTCGGAAAGCCCCTTGATCAACTGGGAGCGGCGGCTGTCGGAATCGCGTTCGGGCGTGGGCGTGGTTGGCATGGTTTCGTGTTAGGCAAGTCGTCTTGCATTGCAAGATAACGCGCGTGGCACGGCATGTCAAGAGGGCCTCGCCGGGTTTCTGCAGCGAGCTGCCGCTTCACGCTAAGCTCGGGCCTCCTTTCAACCCCGTGCGGAGGAAAGCCCATGTACCTCGTCTGGTTCCTCATCATCGGTGTCTGTGCCGGCTGGCTCGCGGGCCAGCTCACCCGCGGCCGCAGCTTCGGCCTGGTCGGAGACCTGATCATCGGCGTGGTAGGAGCCCTGCTCGGCGGCTTCCTCTTCCGCGTGGTGGGCCTCGCGGCCTACGGCCTCCTGGGCTCGCTGATCTCGGCCACCGTGGGAGCGGTGGTGCTGCTGCTCTTGCTGAGGGCGATCCGGCGGTAGGCGGGCGGGCTGCGCGGGGGCAGAAGCGGGCGCTGCGTGCTGCGCCCAGCGGCGCCGACCGCGCGGCCCACTCTCCCGACAGCGTGGACTTGCCCTAGAATCCCCTTCTCTTTCATCAGGAGGCACCTCATGTCGAGCGTGGAACAGGCGATGGCCACTCAGCTGGCGAACATCGAGAAGCGCACGGGCAAGACGCTCGCCGAGCTCACGGCGATCGTGCTCGGCAGCGGCTTGAGCAAGCACGGCGAGCTGGTGGCGATGCTCAAGTCCACCCTGGGCATGGGCCATGGGGACGCCAACACCCTGGTGCACACGGTGCGCAAGGCCCAGGAAGGCGATGGGGCGGCCGAGCCGGCCGGTTCGAACCAGGTGCTCGACGGCCTCTACACCGGGCCGAAAGCGGCCCTTCGGCCCGTGCACGACCGCCTGCTGGCCGAGATCCGCCAGTTCGGCGACTTCGAGGAGTCCCCCAAGAAGGGCTATGTGAGCTACCGGCGCAAGAAGCAGTTCGCCATGATCGGCCCGGCTACCAACACCCGCGTGGAGCTCGGCCTGAACATGAAGGGCGTGGAGCCCACCGAGCGCCTCCAGGCCCTGCCCTCCGGCCAGATGTGCAACTACAGGCTGCGCCTCGGCAGCCCCGAGGACGTGGACGCCGAGCTCCTAGGCTGGCTGCGCACGGCCTACGACGCCGCGGGCTGAGCCCGAGCGCAAGACTCCCCGAGCCTCCGCTGGCCGTTTTTCTTCGTTTCTGCGCGGAGAAGAACAAGGCCGGCTCGCACCTACCCCTCCAGCCGCTTTCCTCCGGCCCCGGAAGCGCTGGGCAAGGGGCGCCCGGCGCCCTGGAGGCATCCGCTCATGGCACGTTTCCGCACGGCCTTCGTCCCTACCCTCTTCGGATTGGCGTTCGCCCTCGGCCTGGCCTCCGGCGCCCGGGCCCAGACCGCCTCCTTCACCAGCCACGGCGTCCACTGCCAGCCCACCAAGGCCGCCGGAGCCGGCAAATTCGACTTCGCCGAAGGGGGCATCTACAACGTCAGCACGGCCAGCTACCAGGCCACCTGCACGGTGGACCTCGGGCTCACCGGCCCGGTGGTGATCGACTCCATCTGGGTGGACTACCGGGACCGCAACGCCAGCTCCGCCGCCGGCAACTTCAACTGTTATGTGTTCTGGGTGAACAACCGGAGCCAGACCGAGTGGGGCACTTTCCGGCGCTACTCGTGCTCGGTCTCGGGCGGCTGCGCGAGCGATGTGGAGCCCACGTACTCGGCCGCCACGGCCAACAGTCTCTACTTCGCTTCCCCCTTCGGCACCGGCACCAAGAGCGGGGTGTTCGCCGTGGGCGCCGTGTGCGACGTGCCGGCGATCTACGCCAACGCCGCCAGCCACGTGATCGGCCTCGAGGTCTTCGTCAGCAATCCGTAGGCTCGCAGAGCTCGGCCGCCACCACCTCCACCTTGCCCAGGCCGAAGGTGGTGGCCTTGCCCAGGTGGATCACTTCGGCTTGCTCGAGCAAGGGCAGGAAGGGGCCGAGTTCGCCTTCGAGCTCGAGGGTGCCCACGAAACCGCCCAGCTCGATTTTCCGCCCCTGGCGGTTGGAGTAGCGCTGCCAGGAATGCCAACGCAGGTCGCTCCGGGCGATGCTCACCCGCCGCGCCCGCTCGAGCAGCGGCTCGATCTCCCAGCTCGGCACGCCCCCCGGGGCGTAGAAGTGGCCGAGCTCCAGGCTGCGGCGCAGCATGCGCCCGGCGAGCTCGGCAAAGCTTCGCGGCGGCTGGAAGCTGCCCTCGAGCTTGAGGCGGGTGGGGGTGGCGAAGTGCAGGGTGAGCCGCTCGCAGGGGCCGAGGCGAGGGGCGAGGCGGCGGGGGGGAGCCTCGAGGGCCCAGGGCCGCGCCGGGTCCCGTGCCAGCGTCCCCTCCAGCGTCAGCCTCAGTCGCACCCCCCTC
>CALMKX010000350.1 GCA_937867335.1 uncultured Acidobacteriota bacterium | reverse complement strand
CTGTTGCTGTTCGGCCTCCTCGCCGCCGGCACCGTCCCCTGCAAGGCCGGTCGCATCCTCTGCGACGCCTTCGGCCGCAGAGTCGGCTTCGAATGGCGGGACTTCCGGGCCTGCCGGTGCAGGAGCGGAGGGTTCTGAGGGTGGGGGAGTCTCGCGCGGGCTCTCGCCGGGCGCGGAATCGGGCTCATCCGAGGTGCCAAAGGGCCGCAGCCACCAAGGAGTCAAGGCCTAGCTCACTTTCTCGAAGCTTTGGGGCTTCGTCGTTCCTTCCTGGATCATTTCATGCTTTTTCGCCGCCGGGAGGCCACAGCCGTGCGGTGGACAGGGCGGTTGCGGGCTACTTCTCCAAGGAGGGGGTCTTCGATGCGGGTCGTGGGTCGTCGTGGATGGGCGCTTGAGCCCGCGGCTAGTATAGCCTAACGCCCCGTGGGCCAGAGTGTGGCGTTGCTGGTGACCGGTGCTTCGGGCATGCTCCTGCCCCGCCACCTGCTCAAGGCGCTCGCCGAGCAGGGCGAAATCGAGCGTGTCCACCTGGTGGTCTCCGCCGGGGCGAGCCAGGTTCTGCGCCACGAGCTCGGTGCCCGGAAAACTCGCGCGGGCGACCTCGTCCAGGCGGCGGGCCTGAGTCCCGCCGAACGCAAGAAGGTCGAGATCCACCGCGACAACGAGCTCGACGCCCCCATTGCTTCCGGCTCTCACCGCCTGCTCGGCACCGTGATCCTGCCCACCAGCAGCGGCACCCTGGGCGCTCTCGCCACCGGCTCCGCGCGCACCCTGATCCACCGCGCCGGCGCCGTGGCCTTGAAGGAACGCTGGCCCCTCGTGCTCGGCTTCCGCGAGACTCCGCTCGCCTTGATCCACCTCGAGAACCTCCGCCGCCTGGCCTACGCCGGAGCGCACATCCTGCCGCCCATTCCGGCCTTCTACATCGGCGGTGAGGATATCGGCCGCTTCCTCGACCACTATGCCCTGCGCGTGCTCGACCACCTCGGCCTCGCCGTGACCGGCCCGCCCGGGCTGCGCTGGAGGAACGAATGAGCTCCAGTCCGGTCTCCTGGCCGAAGAGCCTCGGCGTGGTGCTCGAGATGATCAAGTTCGAGCACACTCTCTTCGCCCTGCCGTTCGCCTTCCTCGGCATGCTGCTCGCGGCCGGCGGCTGGCCATCGTGGAAGGCCGTGGGCTGGATCGTCCTCGCCATGGTGGGTGCCCGCAGCGCCGCCATGGGCTTCAACCGTCTCGTGGACCGCGGCATCGACGCCGCCAACCCCCGCACCCGGAGCCGCGCCCTGCCGGCCGGCCTGGTGACGCCGGCCTTCGTGGCCGGCTTCGTGGTGGCGAGCCTCGCCCTCCTGGTGCTGGCCGCCTGGGAGCTCAACCCCCTGGCCTTCACGCTCTCCCCGCTGGCGATCCTGGTCACCCTCGGCTACTCCTACACCAAGCGCTTCACCTGGCTTTCTCATCTGGTGCTCGGCCTGTCTCTCGCCGGGGCCCCGCTCGGCGCCTGGATCGCCATCCGCGGCGACATCGCCGCCGCGCCCCTCGCTCTCGCCGCCGCCGTCCTGCTCTGGGTGGCCGGCTTCGACATGCTCTACGCCCTCCAGGACGAGGACTTCGACCGCCGCTCCGGCCTCTTCTCTGTTCCCTCCCGCTTCGGCACGGTACCCGCCCTGGGCTTCTCGGCCCTCTGCCATCTCGCCACCCTGGCGCTTCTCGCCTGGGTGCCCTGGCTCTACCCTCCCGGGCTCGGCTCCGGCTATTGGGTGGGCTGGGCGGGTTGCCTGCTGCTGCTCGCCTACCAGCATTGGGTGGTGCGCCCGGGCGACCTGTCGCGGCTCAACGCCGCCTTCTTCCTCGCCAACGGCGCCCTCTCCCTGTGGCTCTTCGCGGCAACCGCAGTTGATATACTCCTTCTGAGGTCGTAGCCGCCTACCGCCCGCCTACCGCCACGACCCCAACCAGCCAGGCAGAAAGACCAGCCCATGCGGAAAAGCATTCAGCCGGAGCGCTTCCCCTCGCCTTTGCGCGAGCTGGCGGCCAAGGTTCGCGACAGCGTGCGCCTCGACGAGGCCGACGCCACGCTCTGCTTCGAAACGCCCCACGTGCTCCACCTGGGCAAGCTGGCGGGCGCCGTGCGGCGAGAGCTCCACGGCAACACCACCTACTTCAACATCAACCGGCACATCAACCCCACCAACATCTGCGTCTACACCTACAACTGCAAGTTCTGCAGCTTCGCCGCCTTGCCGGGCGAGGCCCATGCCTGGCAGATGAGCCTCGAGGACGTCTACCGCCGGGCCGCCGAGCAAGGCGGCAACGAGGTCACCGAGTTCCACATCGTGGGCGGCCTCCACCCGGACCTCTCGCTCGACTGGTACGTGGAGATGCTCCAGGGCCTGAAGAGCCGGTTCCCCAACGTCCACTTGAAGGCCTTCACCGCTATCGAGATCGGCTTCTTCGCCCAGCGCGAGAAGATCTCGATCGAAGAGGTGCTGCGCCGGCTGATGGCGGCCGGTCTCGGCTCGTTGCCGGGTGGCGGGGCGGAGATCTTCCACCCCGACGTGCGCGAGGTGATCTGCGACGGCAAGCTCGACGCCCGCGAGTGGATCGAGGTCCACCGCACGGCCCACCGCCTCGGCCTGCACAGCAACTGCACCATGCTCTACGGCCACGTGGAGAAGGTGCCGCACAAGGTGGATCACCTGCTTCAGCTGCGGGCCCTGCAGGACGAGACCGGCGGCTTCAACGCCTTCATTCCGCTCGCCTACCATCCCGAGAACAACTACCTCGGGCTGCTCTACCACACTACCGGTCTCGACGATCTGCGCCACATCGCCACCGCCCGCTTGGTGCTCGACAACATCCCGCACATCAAGGCCTACTGGGTGATGGTGACGCCCAAGCTCGCCCAGGTGGCTCTCTCTTTCGGAGCCGACGACTTCGACGGCACCGTGGTGGAGGAGACCATCTACCACATGGCCGGAGCCGAGACACTGCAGCAGATGCCGCGCGCCGAGCTCACCCGCGTGGTTCGCGCCGCCGGCTTCAACCCCGTGGAGCGCGACACCCTCTACAACCCCATCGTTCGCGAGCACGCTTCGGCTTGACCAGCGAGACCCTGCCCTTCCAGTACCTGGCCGTGGACGGGCCCATCGGCGTCGGCAAGACGACGCTGGTGGAGATGCTGGTGCGCCGATTCGAGGGCGTGAAGGTGCTCGAGGACGTCAACAACCCCTTCCTCGAAGCCTTCTACCAGGACCGCGAGGGAGCTGCCTTCCAGACCGAGATCTACTTCCTGCTCTCCCGCTACCGGCAGCAGCAAGAAGTGGTGCAGCGCGAGCTCTTCAACCGCCTGGTGGTGGCGGACTACACCCTGCAGAAGAACCGCATCTTCGCTTACCTCACTCTCTCCGACGACGAGCTGATGCTCTTCGACAAGCTCTACTCGGTGCTCGAGCCGCACGCCCCTTCACCGGACCTGGTGATCCACCTGGTGGCCGACGTGGACACCTGTATGGAGCGCATCAAGAGGCGCTCCCGGGCGGTGGAGAGAGAGATCTCGCGGGACTACATCCGCGAGCTGATCGACGCCTACAACCACTACTACCACTACTACGACCGCACCCCGCTCCTGGTGGTGGACACCCGCCACCTCAACTTCCCCGAGCGCCCCGAAGACTTCGAAGACCTCATCCAACGCCTGCAGAAACCGGTGCGAGGAACCGAGTACTTCGTGCCGCTGCGGGGGTAGGGCGGGGCATTTGCCCCCACCCCCCGTTCCCGCTATCATTCGCGCTGTCAGCTGGACCTGAGCTTTTCGGGCCGGTTGACGGAACCGCTTGGATCCCGCATTCCGGGGCAGGTCGGACGCGGCAGCTAGGCTGCGCCGGCACCCGAGGGACCGAGACGGAAGCCCAGCCAGAGCGCCTTCGGTCGAGCGCTCCCGGAATGGGCCGGATCCCCGGTGGGGACCGGCACCGAAGAACCGGACAAGCCTCACGCTCGACCTTCCGAAGCGCTCGGAGAGCCCTTCCGTCTGCCTCGTGAGCGGTCGGGCTCGACAACGAACCGACCCCCGAGACAGGCACCTCCCCCCGCCTTGCGGGCTTCAGGCCCGAGACGCTGCCGCTTTCAGCCCGGCTGAGGGCGGCGAGGGAGGTCCCCGATGCGGCAAGATCGTGGTGTCACCGTTCCCCTGGTCCGCTGCGCCCCGGAGCGCAACGAGAAGCTGGTCGTCCTCACCGCCTACGACTTCCACCAGGCCCGCCAGGTGGAGGCCGCCGGGGCCGACATCGTGCTGGTGGGCGACTCCCTCGCCATGGTGGTGCTCGGCCACCCGGACACCCTCTCGGTCACCGTCGACGAGATGCTGCACCACGTCAAGGCCGTGCGGCGCGGCCTCAGCCGTTCGCTGCTGGTGGCGGACATGCCCTTCGGCTCCTTCCACCTCTCTCCCGAGCAGGCCGTGGCCAACGCTCTGCGCTTCGTCAAGGAGGGCGGCGCCCAGGCGGTGAAGATCGAAGGCGCTCGGCCTGAAGTGGTGGCGGCCCTGGTGGGCGCCGAAATCCCGGTGATGGCCCACCTGGGCCTCACCCCTCAATCCCTCCATCGTTTCGGCGGCTTCAAGGTGCAGGGCCGCGACGACGCCTCCCGGGCCGCCCTGCTCGAGGCCGCGGCCGCCGTGGAGGACGCCGGGGCGTTCTCCCTGGTGCTCGAGTGCATCCCGGCCGATCTCGCCGCCGAGGTCTCGGAGCGCCTCAGCATCCCCACCATCGGCATCGGCGCCGGCCCGCACTGCGACGGCCAGGTGCTGGTGTACCACGACCTGCTGGGCCTCGAGGAGCGCATCGCTCCTCGCTTCGTGCGGCGCTACGCCCAGCTCGGCTTGACCGCCCGGGAGGCCCTCGAAGCGTTCGCCGCCGATGTGCGCGCCGGCCGCTTCCCCGCGCAGGACGAAAGCTATGGCCCGGTGAAGACGGAACCCGCAGCCGCCGGCGAAGTGGGCCGCCTCTACGGCTGAGCGGGCGCTGATTTCCGGAAATCCGCCATGCTGCTCGCTCACCGTCCCACCGAACTGCGCGCCATCCTCCAGGAATGGCGGCAGGCCGGGCTTTCGATCGGCTTCGTGCCCACCATGGGCGCGCTGCACGAGGGCCATCTCTCGCTGGTGCGCCAGGCCGGCGAGGCCGCGGATCGCGTGGTGGCTTCGATTTTCGTCAACCCCAAGCAATTCAACCAGGCGGCGGACCTCGAGCGCTATCCGCGCATGCCCGAGCGGGACGCCGAACTGCTGGCCGGCGCCGGCTGCCACCTGCTCTTCCTGCCCGAGGTCGGGGCGCTCTATCCCCGCGGCTTCGTTACCCAGGTGGAGGTTGCCGGGCCCCCGGCCGAAGGGCTCGAAGGCGCCTATCGCCCCGGGCATTTCCGCGGCGTGGCCACGGTGGTGACCTTGCTCTTCAACCTGGTGGCGCCCGATGTCGCCGTGTTCGGCGAGAAAGACGCCCAGCAGCTCGCCCTGGTGCGTCGCCTGGTGGTGGACCTGCAGCTGCCGGTGGAGATCCTCGCCGGGGCCACCGTGCGGGAGGCGGACGGCCTGGCGATGTCCTCCCGCAATCTCAACCTCTCCCCCGAGGCGCGTCGGGCCGCCCCGGTGCTCTACCGCGCCCTCTGCGAAGCGCGCCGGGCCATCGAAGCCGGCGAGCGCAGCGGCGAGCGCGTCCGGGAGAGGCTCCGCGAGGTTCTCTCGAGCGAGCCGCTCGCCCGGGTGGACTACGCCGAAGTGGTGCATGCCGACACCTTTCAGCCGGCCCAGGAGCTTTCGGGCCGGCTGGTGCTGCCGCTCGCCGTCGAGATCGGCGGCGTGCGATTGATCGACAACCTCTCTCTCGAGATCTCCGGGTAACCCCCTACGGAGGGTCTGCCATGAAGCGTACGATGATGAAATCGAAAATCCACCGTGCCACCGTCACCGAGGCCGATCTGCACTATCAGGGCTCGGTGGCGGTGGATTCCGACCTGCTCCAGGCGGCCGACATCCTGCCTCACGAACGGGTGGAGATCTACAACATCACCAACGGCGAACGGCTCGCCACCTACGCCATCCCCGCCCCGGCCGGCAGCGGCATGATCATGATCAACGGCGCCGCCGCCCACAAAGCGAAGCCGGGAGATCTGGTGATCCTCGCCACCTACGCCGAATACGAGGACGCCGAGGCCCGCCAGCACAGCCCCACCGTGGTGCTGATGGCCGAGGGCAACCGCATCGAGGAGATCCTCCGCCCCGCCTGGCCGAGCTGGGGGAGCCTGCCCGAGCTGGTGGAAGTCTGAGTCGAACTCAGCCGCACCGCTCCAGGAGATCGTCGAAACGGCGATCCTCCCGGAGCGGGTCGAGCAGGGGGGCGGTACGCAACCAGGAGACATACCAGGAGCGCTCGGCGAAGCTGGTCTCGAGCTCGGCAAAGCAAGCGTGGTGGCGGCCGAGCCCTGAGGCAGACCCGGCGGCTCCTCGGCGACCTTGCCGCCGGGGCTCCTCGCCCTCACAAACCGAGAGCCGCGCAGCCCGGTTCGAAGAGGAAGCACAAGCCGCCGCCCCGACGGAGCTGCTCAAGCCTCGCCTGATCGGCACCTGGTTGGTGCACGTGCCCGGCGCCACCCCGAGCGAGGACTTCGACGCTCTGCGGACCTTCCACCAAGGCGGCACCTTCACCGCAACCTCGAGCCTGCTCGGCACCCTCGCCGAGGGGCCCGCCCACGGCGTCTGGGCTCAGACCAAGAACGGTTTCCCGTTGACCTTCGAGCTCTTCTCCTTCGACCTGGACGGCACCTACCTCGGCCGGATCCGCGTGCGCAACCGCATCGTCCTCACCGGCTCGAAGTCGTTCCGTTCCAGCTCGACGGTCGACGTGCTACCCCTCGGCGAGGATCCGATCCTCAACGTGGGTGGCAGGGGCTTCAGCGGTGGCTTCGCTCGGTCTGCTCGCCTGGCAGCAGGGTCGCTGGCAGCTGCTACCGCCCTCCCGGTGCTACTTGCTCAGCGGAAGCGAGGGTTCGGCTCGGCCCTTGCTCGAGCTGATGCTCGAGCAGCCTCCTTTGCGGCCGGCGCTGGATCACCTCCACCAGGCCGTGGAGAACGATCGCCCCTCTCTGGTCCACGCCGGCGGGCAGAGCTGGGCGGAGAGGCTCTATCAGCAGCCGGGCTTCGCCGGCCGGTTCGCGGCGGCCATGGACGTCCACAGTCGGCCCGCGGCGACGGCCTGGACCCACCCGGTTCCCCTCGCTCACCACCGGCGACTGCTCGACGTCGGGGGTGGCTTCGGCACGCATTCCCGGGCGGCTCTCGAAGCCGCGCCGGGGCTCGAGGCTCATGTGCTGGAGCTGCCGGCGGTGGTCGTGGCGGCGGGTGCGCAGGCCGACGAGCGGCTTCGCTTCGCGTCCGGGGACCTCTGGTACGATGCCTGGCCTGAAGCCGACCTGCACTTTTTCTCCGACGTCTTCCACGACTGGCCTCTCGATCGGTGCTCGCAGCTGGCCCGCCGCAGCTTCGAGTGCCTGCCTCCTAGGGGGCGCATCGTGGTGCACGAGATGCTGCTCGATGAGGATCGCGCCGGCCCCGCGGCGGTGGTGGCCAACGCCGTCTCGATGTTGCTCTGGAGCGAGGGCCAGCAACTGACTGCCGGCGAGTTGCGCGCCTTGCTCGAGGGAGCCGGCTTCGCTCGAGTGCGCGTCGAGAGGACCTTCGGCTGCTGGGCGATCGCCCAGGGAGAGAAGCCGTGAGCGCCGGGGGGCTGCGGCGGCGACTCGGGCTGGCCGACCTCGCCCTCGCCCAGGTGCTGCTGGTGGTGGGCACCAACTGGTTCGGGCTGGCCGCCACTCAGGGTGGAGCCGGCCTGGTGCTCTGGTTGCTGGCGCTGGTCTCTTTCCACCTGCCTCTGGCCAAGGCTGTCATCCACCTCACCCGCGCCTGCCCGGAGGAAGGCGGCATCTACGAGTGGGTGCGGCGAGCCTTCGGGCCCGGCGCGGGCTTCCTGGCCGGCTGGAGCTTCTGGTTCTTCGCGCTGGTATACACCGCCGCCGGTTCGCTGGGTGTGGTGACCTCCTTCGCCTACGCCTTCCTTCCCTCCGGCAGCGTCGAGAGTCCGGCCTTGCTCTTGGTGGGCGTGCCTGTGGTGCTGGGGCTGGTCACTCTTTCGGCCTTCCTCGGCCTGGGCGTCGCCCGCTTTCTCCACGGCGCAGCGAGCTTGGGCCTGCTGGCGGTGGTGGCGCTGCTAGGCGCCCAGGTGGTGACGGCCCTGGCGGCAGGGCAGGCGACCGCCCTGGCTCCCGCCTGGCCGAAGCTCGACTTGCCGACCCTGGCGGTCTTCCTCAAGCTCGCGGTCTACGGGCTGGCAGGGCTCGAGTGCCTGTCGATCCTCGCAGGCGAAGTGCATGCCCCGGAGAAGAACCTCCCACGCTCGGTGATGATCGCCGCGCCCGCCAACGGCCTGATCTACCTGCTGGGAACCGCCGCCGTGCTGGTCGGCCTCGAGGGCCGCCAGATCGACCTGGTGAACCCGGTGGCCCAGGTGCTGGCCACCCGCGGCGGACCCCTCGCCACCGCCGTGCTGCTGCTCCTGGTGCTGCGGGACCTCGGCGTTTCGAGCCAGACCTTCGCCGCCAACGCCCGGCTGCCGATGGTCGCCGGCTGGGACCACCTGCTTCCCCCCTCGCTGGGTCGGCTGGACCGGCGGGGTATCCCGGTGCGTGCCGTGCTGCTCTGCGGCGTGGTTTCGGCCCTGCTCGGCCTCGCGGCGGTGGTCGACGCCGGCCGCCAGGAAGCCTTCCAGTTGCTGCTCTCCGTGGCCGGCATACTCTTCGGGCTGTTCTACCTGGCGCTCTTCGCCCTGCCCCTTTTCGGTGCCCGCCGGCTCGGCTTGCCACGCTCGCTCGCGCTGTCTGCCGCCGCGCTCGTGGGCCTGGTGATGACGGCGCTGTTCCTGGCCCTCTCGATCTATCCGGTGATCGAAGTGGTCAGCCCGGGGCGCTTCGCCCTGAGGGTGCTGGCAGCGCTGCTGGTCGTCGAAGTGGCCGGCCTGGCGCTCTACTGGCGCCAGCGCCGGAGGCGGTAGACTCGCCCCGAGGGGGGAAGCCTCCCCCGTCGCTACCGGAGAGAACCCCATGCCCACCCTGCTCGACCCCGCGGTGACCGTGGAACCGCTCACGCTCGCCGGCCGCACCTTTCGCTCCCGCTTGATCCTCGGCACCGGCAAGTACCCGGATGCCGACACCATGGTCCGCTCGCTCGAGGCCTCGGGCACCGAGATGGTCACCGTCGCCCTGCGCCGGGTGCCGCTCGAGCAGATCGGCAAGGGCTCGCTGATCGACCAGATCGACCCCGAGAAGTACCTGCTGCTGCCCAACACGGCTGGCTGCTACACCGCCGACGAAGCCGTGCGCACCGCCCGCCTGGCCCGCGAGGTCGGCGGCTGGAACTGGGTGAAGCTCGAGGTGATCGGGGACCCGAAGACCCTCTTCCCGGACACCGCCGAGCTCCTGGAGGCCGCCCGCACCCTGGTGGCCGAGGGCTTCGTGGTGCTGGCCTACACCAACGACGACCCGGTGGTGGCCAAGAAGCTCGAGGAAGCGGGCTGCGCCGCGGTGATGCCGCTCGGGGCGCCGATCGGCTCCGGCCTGGGCATCCGCAACCCCACCAACCTGCGCATCCTGCTCGAGCAGGCACGAGTGCCCATCGTGGTGGATGCCGGCGTGGGCACCGCGAGCGATGCCGCCCTGGCCATGGAGCTCGGGGCCGCCGGCGTGCTGATGAACACCGGCATCGCCGGCGCGGACGATCCAGTGCGCATGGCCCGGGCCATGAAGCTCGCCGTGGAAGCCGGTTGGCTCGCCGCCCACGCCGGCCGCATCCCCAGGAAGCTCTACGCCACCGCCTCCTCCCCGCTCGAAGGCCTGATCGAGTAGCCGGGGCGAGAGCCTCCTTCTCGGGGAAAGGGCCTAGCTGCCCCCGAGTTCGGCCAGGAGCTCCGCGGCCGTGAGCACCCGCAGGCCGTGTCGCCTCAGGCTGGTGAAGTGCCTGGGGTTGTTGGTGATCACCGTCTTCGCCCCGGAAGCGAGGGCCACCTGGGCGATCTGGAGGTCGTAGATCTGCCCGCCGGCAATCCCCTCAGCCTCGAGGGCCTCCACCAGCGCCGGAACGTGCGTGCCCGGCAAACTGCAGAGGTCGAACCGCCGGAGGATCTCCTCGCGTGCGAGAACCGCAGCCTGGCTCGGGCTGAGCCGGTACTCGCTCGCCCAGCGGGTGGTCACCGAGAGGAACTCCAGGAGGCAATGCACCGCGGTCTGAGGCCGGCCGAGCTCGCCGCGGGCCAGGCGCACGAAGAGCTCTCGGCTGGCGGTATCGGATCCCCGGGTGGGCACTAGGCCCGGGATCAGGATGTTGGTGTCGAAGAACAGCCCCTCTACTTCGGCCATCGATTCCGTTCCTCCTCGAGCACCTGGTCGAGGTCGATCTCCGGCAGCTCGTCGAACGGCGCCGTGGGCTCCGCCATCCACACGCCGTCCCGCTGGACCAGCCGTGGCCCGGGGACATCCCGGCGGATGCGGATCGACAGGTCCGGCTCGAGGGTGATCTCGAGTGGAGTGCCGGCCCGGAAGAAGGCTCTCTCCCGCAATTCCACAGGAATCACCACTCGCCCCGCCTTATCGATGGTTGATTTCATGGCAGAACCATACCATCTTCTCGCCACCCCGGTCTGGGCGCCGGGCTGCGCCGGTTGCGGGCTCGGTTGCGTAGCGGGTGGAGCCGGCGGGGGATGGGGTCTCGGTTCAGCGTTCGGCAACATCGCGATCTCCTCGTTCTCGGTGCTCGACGCTTCTGGCTGTTGGCTCTTGTCTCGCCTCGACGCGACCTGGAGTGCCCGCCGAGATGATTTTTTGTGATCTCGAATCATATCCTATTCCATGGAAATAAGTCGTGTCAAGAGATAATATTGCCGGCGAGGGTAAGGGAGAATTCGGGAACGTCTGGCATGACTCGCCGCAAAGGCTCCACCAAGAATCCGTCGACGCTGGAGCTCGAGCGGGGGCTCGCCCTGGCCGAAGCTCTGAAGCAGGAGATGCGCGCCGAGATCCGCTACCAGGGCCGCACTGAGGCCGAGCTCGCCGCCCGGCTGGGCTTCAGCCGCACCTTCTTCCCCAACCTCCAGCTGCGCGGAGCCGACGGTCGCTCCGTGAGCCTGCGCATGGAAGTCTTCCTGGCCGTGGCCGAGCTGCTCGAGCTACCCCCGGAGGAGATGCTCCGGGCCGCCCGCAAGCGGCTCGGAGCCCCGCAGGCCGCAGCCCAGGAGCTCGACGCCCCGCCTGCCGAAGGTCGCCTGGGCTGGGCGCACCGCGCGGTGGAGGAGGCGCAGCCCGAGAGGCTCCGCCAGGCTCTCGAGGCCGTGCTTGCCGCTCTCGAGGCGAGCCTCGAGGGGCCCGAGACCTCTGTCCCTAGTGGCGCCGGCGAGCCGCCCGAGTAGCGCCTCCGAGGTCGCCAGTCGCTTCCCCGCGAAACATCCTGTTTCTCATTCGCTGACTCAAAACCGTCGATGGCTGCACTTTCTTGGGCAGGACCATCCACTCGGCCCAGCCTCACCGGGCGCCCCTCGGCGCCCGGGTGGGGGCCTTCTCATTGGGTAGCACTCAGGAGGTTTCATGCGACGGATCTCGTTCGGCTTGCTCTCCACGGCTCTTCTCGGCTTCCTCGCGGCGGCGGCCTCGGCGCAACAGGCCGGGCTGGCGCTCGGCGGCGACCTCGTTCCCGATGCCGAGGCCTACGCCCGGCAGTTCGGCGTAGACCTCAACGAGGCGCTCCGCCGGCTCACCCTGCAGCCCCAGATTGGCGAGCTCGACGCCGCCCTCGCCGCCGAGGCGCCGGCCAGCTACGCGGGCCTCTGGATCGAGCACGTGCCGGAGTACCGGGTGATGGTTCGCTTCACCGAGCCGTCCCTGGGCAGGAAGCTCTTGGCCCGCAGGAAGGGCGCGGAGGTGGCCTCGCTGGTGCACGTGCTCCCCGCCCGGTGGTCCCTGGCTGAACTCCAGCAGGCCCTCGAGGCCACCGCTCGGGACTTCCGCGCCGAGGGCGTGGACACCGACCTCCAGATCAAAGTGCAGAACAACCGCGTCGAGGCCCTCACCGTGGACACCCGCCGCGCCGAGCAGGCCCTCTTCTTCGCCGGCAAGGCTCTCTCCCCGGCGGTGGCCCTGGTTGCCGTGACCGAGCTGGTGAAGCCTCAGATGATGATCCAGGGCGGCCGGCCGATCACCGACTTCACCACCTTCACCGGCTGCACTTCGGCCTTCGTGGTGCGCAGCAGCGGCGGCGAGCTGGGCATCACCACCGCCGGCCACTGCGACAACAACCAGACCAACGAGGACGACTTCACCAACTTCACCTACCGCACCCAGATCTACAGCGGCAGCCACGATGTGCAATGGCACTCCGCCGGCTGCGGCGTGACCTTCCTCAACCAGTTCGATTCCGGCACCGGCATCCGCAACGTCACCGGCAGCCTGGGCCGCGGCAACCAGGCGGTGGGCGCCTGGGTGTGCAAGAACGGCCGTACCACCGGCGCCACCTGCGGCTCGATCGGCAGCAAGTCCTACTGCCCGAGCTACGTGCCCAGCGGCAACAGCACCTTCATCTGCGTGAACCCCGGCAATGTGCCTCTCTCCCAGCCCGGGGACAGCGGCGGCCCCTGGTTCTCCGGCAACACCGCCTATGGCGTCCACAGCGGCGGCAACGGCTCCGGCACGCTCGCCATCTACATGGCGATCGACTACCTCTCGAACCTCGGCCTTACCGTGCTCAACTACGACGCCGGCACCAATCCTCCCTCCGCCACCGTCACCTGCAGCGGCGGCTACGCTGGCAGCCAGAACATCTCCTGCTACGCCACCGGCTACGCCGGCCACCCGCCCTACACCTACAACAGCTGGAGCTACTACGGCTCCACCCGAGCCTCGAGCTTCAGCTACAACGGCAGCTCGGCCAACGCCCAGTACTCCTCCGGCTGCGCCCCGAACTCCTATCAGTCCTTCTCCGTCACCATCACCGACGCCTGCGGCCAGGTGGGCTACGGCCAGAGCTGGTTCCTCTGCCAGTAGCGGCGGCTCCGCGCTTCGCCCGGGAGCCTGGGGATTGCCTCCCCCGGGCTCCCGCTGACGGCCTCGAGCTCTCCCCTCTCCACGGCCACCTCTCTGGGCGGCTTCCCCGCCCAACCCGCCACACCGTGTTTCCGCAATCGCGATGGGTCGTGCTAACGTACCTCCCGATCCGCGCAGCTCCACAGTTCCGACTCGAGGAGGGCTCCGATGCGACTCCAATCCTTCCTGCTCGCCCTGGCTCTCGCCGCCCCCTGGGGCCCATCCCTGCGCGCCGATGTGATCCGAACCGTCGCCGGCCAGGAAATCGCCGGCGAGCTCACCGCCGAGGTGCTGCGCGTGAAGACCGACTCCGGAGAGGTGGAGATCCCCAAGAGCGCCCTGCTCCAGGTGCGCCGCCAGGGCGAGCGCCTCGAGTTCCTCCTCAGCGACAACTCGAAGGTGCTCGGAAGCCTCCTCGAAGAAAGCCTGCGCGTGAAGGTGGGACTCTTGTTCCAGGTGATTCCCGCCGACCAGCTCGACTTGCTGATGCTCATGCCGCCAGGCTTCCCTCTCGGCGCCCTTGAATCCGCCTATCTTCCCGCCCAGCTCTACAAAGGGCACGACGTCATGGAGTTCTGCCCGATCCGCCTCGAGCTCGATGTGAGCCAGGCCCTTCGCGGCAAGGAAGGCGGACGCTCCGCCCTGGGCAAGACCCGCTACTTCTCCTGCGACTCTCTCTCGATCACCTCGTTCGAGCTTTCTCACGACCTCCGCCGGGACCTAGCCCGGATCGATTTCCAAGGTGCTCTCACCGTGCTCGAGTCCTTCGACAAATGGGCTCGGGTCACCGTGGAGCTCCTGGCCGGGGAGCACCGCCTCGCCCAAGGCCAGGACGCGCCGATCGACGCCGAGGAGCGCAAAACCACAGCGTTCTCCATCCGCCTCAACATGCCGAGAGCCAAATTCGACGCCGCCCTCGCCTCCGCCGAGCCGCTCCACGCCCGGGTGACCGTAGACGTAGGCCGCAACGGCGACGTGGAGTACCTGCAAGTCTGGGGCGTGCGCCCCAAGGGCCCCAAGTACGACAGCACCAAGCCCTGAGCCCGGCCACCACCCCTAAGTGTTGCCACTGCAGCCACTTGCCGCCAAGTCTTGTGTTTTTGCCCGGCTGAGCTACAATTTCGCCGGTCAGCAGGGCAAGCACCCCTAGCTCAATTGGATAGAGCATCTGACTACGGATCAGAAGGTTGCAGGTTCGAGTCCTGCGGGGTGCACCACCTAACCGCTTCATTCCCAACGACTTATAATTCATAGAGATCGAGGAATGAGGCAGTCGGCGGTCTGTCGTTGCTCTATCGTTGCCAGAGAGCATGGGGTAGGGAGCGGGCACGGAGATCGACTCGACCTAAGCCCTTTGGCTCCCACAGTTGCGACCCGTACCTTGGCCAGCGATCGTCAGCTCGCTTGAAAAGCGGATCTTCTCATCCGGTCTCACCAGCTCTCACTTGAGGCAGGGTCCGCAGAGCTGCAAAGGCTCAAGTCTGGTCGGAAGTGCTGGCGAGCGGCAAGAGGCGGTGACGGCACTCCCCTGTCAACTTCGAGGAACAGCACGAAGCACCAAGGGCGGCGAGACTCCTGAGAACGGGCCGGCCCAGGTAGCACCGTTCTCGCCTGGAGGTTCCGCACCCTCTTGGTGAGCTACCTCGCGGGCTACACGAGCCGAGGGACCGGGATCCGAGCAGGCCTGCGGCCCGGCAGTTCTGGTTGACTCTCCACGGCCAGCGGCCTTAGTGGTGTCCCTCTCATGACCCAGGGACCTCGTCCGACCCGCCCCCCTTCGCTGCCTACCCGCCTCGCTTCCAGCCTCCGAGACGCCCCCACGAGCACCTGCCCCCGGGAGCGGCTCCTCACCGCTGGCCCGGCGACCCTCTCCGATGCCGAGCTGCTGGGCCTGTTTCTGTCTGGGACGCATGGCGACGCCGACCGCCGCGTTGATCGCCTCGGGGCGGCGCTCATGGTCGCCGGTGGTCTGGCAGGCCTTCGCAACCAAGGCCTCAGCTCTCTCCGGGGCTGGGGTCTGGAGCCTGATGTCTCGGCCACGCTTCTGGCCGGCTTCGAGCTGGCCCGGCGGTTGGCCCTGGCAGAGGTTCCCGATCGCCACCCCATGAAGCGACCGGAGGCCGTGGCCGAGTACCTGCGCCTTTCCTTCGGCGGGCGGGACCAGGAGATCCTCGGGGCGCTCTTCCTCAACAGCCGCGACGGTCTTCTCGCCTGCCGCGAGATCTATCGAGGCGTCCTCGGCCATGCCTCCGTCGAGCCGCGCGGGGTGCTGAAGGAAGGTATCCTGCTCGGAGCCGCGACTTTCGTCCTTTTCCATACCCACCCGAGCGGCAACCCTGAGCCGAGCGTCGAGGACCGCCTCTTCACCCGGCGCCTCGCCGACGCCGGCGATGTCGTGGGCATCCGGCTCGTCGACCACCTAGTCATAGGCGCCCGGGGCAGGTGGGTGTCCCTGGCACGGATCGGCGGCTGGTAGGACAAGGCTCTACCAGAGCGAACTCTTCTGGTCCAGCCCAGACTCCCCACCAAGGATCTCTCAGCCGGCACCTTCTCGTTGGACCTATTCCGCACCCACCCAAGCAGCGACCCCGAGCCGAGCGGGGACGATCTCTGCATCACCACGTGCTTGGCGCGCGCGGCAGACACCTTGGGCTCTCTCGAAGACCACCTGGTGGCATGTGGGGCGGGGCGGAGGGCGTCGTCGTGGAAGCCATCACCGAACACAGCGTCGCTTACGTTCTCGCCGACTGGATCGGGGGAGAGAGCCGACTGGAAAGCCCCATTAAGGAAGTCCTCACATACAGGCTGGGCGTGTCGCTCGAGAGGGGTGGGGACGCCGCGTCTGCTGGAGCCGCGATGAGCTGCAAGCCCTTCGCGAATGCTGCGTGGCTACTTCGAAGCTATGAGTGCTGGCGGGAGGGACGTCCTGGGCGAGGTGCCCGACGACTTCTGGCCCACCTACTCAGCCATGGCCAACACCCAGGACGGCTGCATCGTCCTGGCTGTGGCCGAGCCTGCTGCCGGCTGGCTAGTTGCAGGCACAGGCTAAGCGTTTCGGGCCGCGGTTCTCGCAGTTGGACGAGGCGTCACATCTCGCGGCGGCGACAGCGAAGATCGAAGGTTGGGTTACCAATGGTCACCTCCGGCAGATGACCAGCCGCCATTCCCGCGACTTGACTCTCCTGCTGGGAGACTTCATGGAGAGCGGGATGTTGGCAGCCCACGGGAACCGATGGGGGGCCTGGTTCTCTCTGCTCTGTCTGAAGCCCCAAGCCTCTTCCCATGGGCTCGCTCGAGCTTCGCTCGACCTAGCCCAGAGGTAGCCACTCAGCTTCGCCTCGCGGAACCGATCCGGGCGTGGATCGGCAGGCTGTGGCAGAGCGCGGCACGCTCGGTTCCCAAGATACGCACAACTCGCTCCAACTGAGGCGGGGGCACACGCATCCGCCCGCAGCTTAGGGCACGAAAGAGCGCATCCACTACGCCATCAGGCCCAAGCTCGGCCTCCGTCGCGGGGTCCAACAAGAGCTCCACAGTTGTAGTTACAGCCAGCGCTGCGTACCGCTCTCCGCAAATCCGCCAAGCCTTCCGCTCGTCGATAAGCGCCTCTAGGTCGCTAGTCAGGGCGTATGCGATAGTGGCTGCCTCACCGTCATCGAGGGTCTCGGCAGCCGTGCCAATGACAAGCGCCTCGAAATGCCTCAAGGCCTCGTCATCAAGATCAACGATCTCAATGATTCCGGCTGCAGCCAGATCAGCCAAGTGCGCACTCGTGGTCCATCGCGAACGCCCGCTCTCCAACTCCAGGGCCACAGCCGTAACTACTCTGATGGGCGCCGGCAACACGCTGGATATCTTAAGTACGGCGCCCGAGGCCACGAGGTTGATCACGGCACTCGCGTCTGCGACAACGCCCCGTCTCAGTTCAGCTCGGTCGCGCGACGCCATTGTCCACCTCAGGCCCTTCACCGTTGTACGCATCTAGAAGGGCTCGCAGCTCCAATCGATCCAAACGCAGGAGCCGTGCCAGTTGCCCCTCGCTCAACAGGCCACGACGAGCTGCCTCAGCGGCCAATAAGTTGAGCCGCAAGGTCGTCGGCCGCTCAGCCTCTAGCTTGGCGCCGTCTGGCAGCACCTGATCGCCAAGGACAAGCCGAGCCTGTTCGTCGGTGATGCCGCCATTCGCGCAAAACCAATCCCACGTGCCCTCCTTCGTCAGGCCCAACTCCTCAAGCCGCCTCACCATAGCTTCGCGGGAGACACAAAAGTAGTGAGCCAGGACGATGACATGCTTCCGAGTGAGGGTATCTGAACCAGAGATGAAATCCGAGAACTTCTTCATGACCGCGCGTGCAGGGGTCAGGAGCGCACGAGCAAACGCGTTCGCATAACGCTCCTCGCGAGAGTTCTCTTCTGCGCCGCTGTGCAGCACTTCGGGTCTGTGCCGCGTGGCGATGAAATGAGCAGTTTCATGCCCGGCACTTTGATTGCGTCGTTCGCGTGGATGACTGGCATTCAGCAGAATGCAGGCACCGATAGAGGCGTCGTACGCGAACAGCCCAGAAATAGACGCATGGAGCCGACGAACATAGACGCGGACACCGAGTTCCATTTCCAAAACAGCTACCAGATTCGGGATCGGAGCCATGCCAAGTCCGAGCCAATGTCGGAGTTCCGCAGCGTCATGTTCGGCCTGCATACGTACGTCGCCCTTCAGGAGAGGTCGCTCAGTAGGGTAGTTGTGCACCCTCTGGACGCCGAGCAAGCTCTCTAGCTCGACGTCCGCCATGGCTAGGGATGCCATCAAGTCCGACGCCTGATCAGCTGCCTCGTTGTTTCCGGTCAGGCGCCGAAACCTCGGCAGAAGATCAACGTGCACAGCCTCGACGCGCAGGAGTGCATTCACAGAGCTGTGATAAAGCTGCGCGAGCCTTTGAATCTCATGAAGCCGCACTTTCCTCTGTCCCTGCTCAATAGCTACCAGTGTGGTCCTGGCCACGCCGATCGCCTGGGCAGCCGTTGCCTGAGTTACGTTGGCCGTCTCACGCGCGAGCCGCAGGCGCTCGCCTACCTGATGCGGTGGCAGCTGTTCTAGCAAAGTCATGATTGAGCCTCCGCCGCCCAATTCCTTACGAACGATTTCAGTCCCAGTGACGACACGAACGCACTCCACTCCTTCGCATGCCGCTCAATCAGACGGTCGAGCTTCTCCCGGACGTGAGGCCGATCGAGCCCAATGACTTGTCCGAGCTGATGGCAGTAGACATCTCGGACGGATTCGGCTGCTCGCCGCCGAAGACCCGCAAGATGATCGAGATGCAGGACACCAGCGAGCGCGTACTCGCGCATCGCCCTTGTTATGCGCGCACATGAGAATCCTCTTGCGACGCCGGCTTCAAGTGACGATGCACTGAGATTCTCCCAGACGTAGTGTTCGTCCGGCTCGATGCCTCCTGCCGCGTGGATGCTCATTCGACGCAGCAAGCATGCTGCACAGACGCCGCACTGCCGTCTTCTGCCGTCAACGCCAACTTGGCGGCTCTGCTGCCAGCAGGAGCGCGTAGCAGCCCACTGGTCATCGGCGCACTCTTCGATGAAGCTTCGCAGCGTCTCACCCTTCGTGTGCCAGATTTGCGGAAACGAAAAGGTGATGCTTTTCGCGAACAGCCCGTTGAAGAATCGCTCCATCCTGATCGTGAAACTGGGATGGCTCCGATAGTCTTCGTAGGTCTGTCCAACAGGCACAAGCGACGGTCCGAGTGCGCCTTGTCCGCTCTCCGGCACAATGATCTGCGTCGCGCCAGAGAGATAGGCGGCGATACCGCTGATTATGGCGAACTTGAAGCCTCTGGAGCGCACACTGCTCTCGACGAATCGTCCACTGCCACCGACCTTGTAGGGGATGTTGGTGAACGCCAACTGGCGCCTCTTCAGGCCCTCTGCGTCCTGAAGTCGCGAAGCTAGTCGAACCCTCACAAGTCTCGAACCAAGCTTTCTTTCCATCAAGCCACCAACCGCGCGCGAGTCCAGTCCGTTGCTGAAGGGAATCACGGCCGCGACCCCTGGCGGAAGCGCAAGCGAGGACTGTCGAGGCTTCTGAGCGATGTGGTTCCGTTGACAGAAGGTGATCTCCCATGAGTCCCCTGTCAGGTAGTCCAGCACAGCCTTTAGGGGCTCGCTTACTGCCGGCGCGCGCCAGCGTTCGATGTCGTGAACCGGTATGCGGAGCTGAACTGACCTGCGCCAGCCAAAAACCGGTCGATGGCAGCTGCGGTCCGCGAACTCCACTGCCGCTGCCAGGAGCAGCGCATCGTATGCTTCCTCTCGCCACTGCGAAAAGAAATAGGACTCGAGACTCTCGGTCGAGAACCGCAGATCACGATCGATCTCGCACCGAACAGCTCCCAGAGGCGTGTGGTCGTCGTGTTCCGCTACATGGACACTGATCGAATTCCGATCGACCGCGGCAGCTTTCTTCATCGCAACTTCACTCCGTCGTCAAGGCCAGACTTGATCGGCACGCGACGGGTACCAGTAGGGCTGCCGCGGTTGAGGAGCTTCTCGGCTAGGGGGCGGACGTTAGTCTGGCCCAGGGCTTGTTCGAGGCGGTGGCGCTCACGCCGCGCACGATGGGGCGAAGCCTCGCGCAGGTAGTGCTCCTCGATCTGACGGAAGTAGCGCAGCGTTTCGCCGCGAATGGCGTTCTCTAAAGCGCTCTGAATAGAGTTGACTTCGGCGGCTTCAGTTGGGGAGAGGACTGCGAGGTTGTCGAGCACTCGACGCTCGAGGCCACTTGCCGCCAGCGCGTCGAGCCCGCCGGGATACGGCGTTCCGGTCAGGCCGAAAAGGCTTGGTTCCTCTACTTCAATGCGCAAGCGGTCCAGGAAGACCGGCGCCAACTCCGCCCTGCATTCAGCCTCCAGAGCGGGTAGTAGGGCTTCAGCGACCTCGTCCGCGCTGAAGGCACACTTGTCAGCTCGTTCGGCTAGGCGTCGCCACCAGCGGCGCATCGGTAGGCTGCGATGGGGGCCATCACTCATATGAGCCTCGATGTCAGAGAGTGTCGCTCAGGATTCTGACAATGTCAAGTGATGGAGTTTGTCGTTTGCGCCTTGCGCTGTTCGAGGCGGCTGGCCCCCGCGATCCTGAAGGAGGTGCTCTAGGCAGATACCGCCTCTTTCCTCTTGCGACCTCCGCTCACGAGCGGAGGTCCCGAGCCGACCCCGGGCGACATCCTCTTCGGACACCGAATGACCGACGCGGCAAAGACGATGGGACTGACCCTCGACGACTACCTCATCGGCGGGGAGGCCGGGCAGTGGGTGTCGCTGCGGCTGAGGGGGCGGGTGTGAAGGCATGGACGGGGACAGGCACGGAGGAGAAGCTCAGACTGGATGGGTCTGCTAGATTGGGAGGCGCCTGCCAACAGCCCCGACCCTACGGAGGCTATTCGAGGAGACTCTCCGCCTCTTCGCCGAGATATCGGCCGTGCCAATGTCGGCCGCGTGCGTGGGGCCATGGGTGACCTCTTCTCGGCCTGGAGCGATGCCCTTGACCAGGGTCGCCTCCATCCGCTCCTGCTTCTCGCCGCCTTCAACCTCGACTTTCTGTGCATCCACCCGTTCCGAGAGGGTAACGGCCGGGTCTCGCGCCTCCTGCTGCTACTCCAGTGCCACCACTCTGGGTTCGAGGTCGGCCGATACATCAGCCTCGAGCGCATCCTCGAGCAGAACAAAGAACGCTACTACGAGACCCTCGAGCAGTCATCTCGGGGCTGGCACGAGGGGCGTCACGACCCCTGGCCTTACCTGGGCTACCTCCTTTACATCCTCAAGACAGCCTACCGAGAATTTGAAGACCGCCTCGGGCAGACGCAGGCGCCGAGGGGCGAGAAGAGCGCGCTAGTCCTCAACGCGATCCAGCGCATCCCGGGCGACTTCAGCATCGCCGACCTCCAGCGGGAGTGCCCGGGTGTCAGCCTGGACATGATTCGCCACGTGCTCAAGGGCCTTCGCCAGAAGAGCGCCGTCGAATGCCTGGGAAGGGGCCGCAGCGCCCGTTGGCGTCGCAGCGAGAGGTGAATTGGGTAACAACTCGCCAATTCGGTAACAAATCGGGTAATGACGGCGGTTACCCCAGAGCACGGCGAGCGGGCGTGCTGCCCGTCTAGTCCTGCCCGGCAAGGCCCAAGCCCAGGCCTTCCCCGTGAGCGCCTTGGGCGGGGGTGGCCAAGGCGATCCCCGGTGTGCGCTCGGGGATCCTCGAAGGCATCCCAATCGGGTTCATCCCACAGTCTCCGGATGCGCCCTTCGCGCTGCGGGCGGAGGTCAACGAACTCGAAGTGGACCAGCTCCGACAGCTGGGAATATTGCTCCTGAAACGGAGTCGAGAGCTTCGGCCCGGCCGGGAAGTGGGCCAAGAAGCGCGACTCCTCGCGCTCGAGATAGACGACTCTCTCAGAGAGCTTGTCGACCGCAACGCGGAACTGGCTCGCAGGAATGGGCTCCAGCGAGCGCAGGAGCTGGTCGGTCGAAGGTCTGGAGATTCCGCGATCTCCAACGCGTTTCGAGCCGCAAGAGCGGTGACGTTGTAGGGGCTTGGCTGTTCCCACCTTGGGCGGGTTGGGCGATCCCCTCGATCCGCTCCTGAGGTGCGATTCGCGTGGTGCTGGCGTCCTCGCGCCGGTGGGCAGGACCCGTCAGCAGCGGCGGCTTCGATCAGCTTCAACCGGCCCGGGCTGTGCTTGGAAGTCGAGCTGGCCATCCTCCCCCGCGGCCCAGGTCCACTCGCCGGAGAGCACGTCCGGGTCCTCGATGATCAGAATGGGCTCGGTCTGGGCCGGATGCTGCACGAGGGAGAGCCGAAACTCCCGGCCTGCTCGCTCGACCACGACCTCCTCCCCCTGCTCGACAGCGTCGAGGAGGTCGAGGAGATAGGAAGAAGCCTGCTGGGCGCTGACCTTGGTCATAGGGCCAGTGTACGGGCACGGCAGCATGGGTGCAACGTGCCTCGAGCTCCGCCTCGAGGAAGGCGACATTCCGGCGCTCCCCTGGTTGCCGATCGCGCGCGAAGTCCCGTAGCCACTGGGCTCATGGAAAAGCCGGGCGAGAAAGCCCGCCTCAACCCCAAACCCTGACCAGGAGGAAGACCATGAGCACCAGCTTCGAGCAGTTCGACTTCTTCGAGGGCGCCCGCACCGACAACCGGGCGCCGAAGATCACCGTCCGCAGGAGTGGCCAGGTGTGCCTGACCGGCGCGGCCGTCGCCCTGCTCGGCGAGGGCGTGGCGCACGTCCAGCTCGGCTACGACACCGTGACCAAGGCGGTGGGCATCCGCCCGGCCCCCGAAGGGGCCCGAGGGCGCTACAAGCTCCGCCGGCAACCCATCCGCTCGGCGCTGCTCGACGGCCGGCGCTTCTTCGCCCACCACGGCCTGAGCGTGGGCGAGGCCCGGACCTTCGACGCCGAAGCCTTTGGCCAGGGGATCGTGGGCTTCCGTCTCGTGGAGATGCGTGAGGCTCCCGCAGCCGAGCCGGTCGAAGCCAAGCCAGCCACCAGCGGCAAGCGCAAGACCGCCGCTTGAGCTTGGACCCTGGGGCGGCCTGGAAGGCGTGTCCGGGCCGCCCCCGCTTCCCACCCCTCCCGATGCACCACCCCAACCCAGACCGTGCCCACCACCCGAGAGGAAGCCATGACGACCTCCCGACGTAGCGAGCCCGAAGACAATCCCGCTCGCGTCTACCTTGCCTCCCTGGCCCCCGGAAGCTATTGGGCAGTGCGGCACTCCCTCGAGACTGTCGCCAGCCTGCTCGGCGGCGAGGGCGCCGACCCTTGGACCTATCCCTGGTGGGAGGTGCGCTACCGGGACACCGCGGCGGTGAGGGCAGCGCTGGCGAAGCGTTTCGCCCCTTCCACGGTGAACCGGATGCTCTCGGCGCTCCGGTGCGTGCTCAAGAACGCCTGGCGGCTTGGCTTGATGGACCACGAGACCTACGCCCGAGCCGTGGACGTGCAGAACGTCAAAGCCAGGACGCTGCCGCGCGGGCGGGCGGTGGAACAAGAGGAGCTTCGGAAGCTCTTCGGGGTCTGTGCTGCCGATCCCTCCCCGGCCGGCCGCCGAGACGCGGCCATGCTCGCCGCCCTCTACGGCGGAGGGTTGCGGCGCGCGGAGCCGTGCGGGCTCGACCTCGCGGACTTCGACTGCGGGAACTGCGCGCTCACCGTGCGAAGCGGGAAGGGCCGCCAGGATCGGACGGTCTACCTCAGCTCGGAAGCCTGCGGGTTCGTGAGGCTGTGGATCGCAGAGAGGCAAGAAGAACCCGGCGCTCTCTTCTGCCCTGTGGCCAGCACCGGAGAGGTGAGGGTCAGTCGGCTGGGAGGTGAGTCCCTCTGGTACATCCTGCGGCGACGACTGAAGGTCGAGGGGATCTCGCCGCACAGCATGAGGAGGGCCTACGTCACCGACCTGCTGAGTGCGGGCGTGGACGTGTTCACCGTCCAGCGGCTGGCGGGGCATGCGGACGCGGTGACGACGGCGCGGTATGACCGCAGGCGGGATGAGGTGCAGCGGCAGGCTAGCGCCCGAATCAGCCTGCCGCAGGCCTGACAGCGCTTTGCTTGGAGTCGTAAACGCAGATCGAGGTCAGTCCTCTGTCCCTCCTCAGGTGCTTCGAACGTCGTAGCCGAACAAGCCTCTAGAGTTGCGTCGAACGGCAGGGCCACCCACCATTGACATCCGGGGGCCTAGTACGGGTGCCGCGACTCGTCGCGATTGGTGAGTCCCCGATTGTCGAACCGCCGGACCCAAAGGTCTTCCGGCCCTCTGAGTACGCCGAACTCGAGGAAGGACGGCTTGGCGGCGTCGTCGGCGTAGAAGGGCCTGGCGAAGCAAAAGGTGCCTGGATGGGTCCGGCAGAACCGCTCCATGGCGCGATAGATCTTGCCTTCGGCTGACCAGCCGCGATTGAGAGCACGGCGCTGAATGAAGACGTTGGCTTCCATTCCAGCGACTCTTCCGCCGAGCTCATGACCGATGTAGTGCCCCTTGTCCCAAGTCGAACCGAACTCGGAATCAGTTTTCCCGATGAAGCCGCGGAGGCGGCCGTCATCGCTTGAGCGCCGCTCCCGCTGTGGGGCAGAAGTGCCAAGGACACCGACCAGCCGAGATTCCGAAGTCGCGCTCGTGGGGACCTCACCGAGGGCCTCGAGGGAGTCGAGGTCGTCGTAGAGGTACTCGAAGGTCCCGAGTCGAATCCGGCTAATGTTGGTCGGATGCGGAGTCATCAGTAGATATGCATCCCGCCAGAGGTATGGCAGCTCTTCAGACAGGTAGACCTGGGCCGCGCCCGCCTGGGCTGCATTTGCCCTGGCGAGCAGCGACGAGTAGTCAATCATCTCTTCAGCAGATGGCTCGCGCATCTGGACCTGGACTGTCCTCGACATTCTGGAAACCAGCTCCCGACGATACCTGACTAGCAGCCAATGGCCCTTGGTGAGTGGACCGCGAGAGGCTCGCCGAGGGCGTCGTGGTACCTTCGGAGGAAGCAATCCGGGACTAGGTCATGCAGCTGGATCCTGCGCGGGCTCGTGAAAGACGACACGTGGCTTCCTCGACTGTGGGTTCTAGGGAGTCCTCTCAAACTCCGACACCAAAGAGCCGCGTTGCTCTGCGGGCCTCCTACTGCTCGAGTCTCTTGCCTACGATCACCATGCTGCAGCCGAGAGCCCGAACGACCGGCCAGGACCCCGCAAGCGCCTCCACTCTGCGAAGTAGCGAGAAGCTGAGTTGCAAGAAACGAGTGGGCCGCGAGTGATCGAGCACAACGCTCGGAATGATGTTCGTCAAACCGTGGATCCCGTGAAACTCGCCGATCC
>CALMKX010000349.1 GCA_937867335.1 uncultured Acidobacteriota bacterium | reverse complement strand
GGGCCGAGGGGGCCGAGGAGCGCACCGCGTGACGGAGGCGGCCTCGCTCACGTTCCGCGAGCTCCGCCCGGGCGACGCTGAGCCGCTCTGCCGGCTGCTGGCGGACGCCTTCGAGAGCGAGTACGCCGCCCAGGGCATCGACGTGCTGGCCATGCGCTGGCAGTTCCAGCTGATCGGCTGGATCAACCGCCTGCTCTCGCCGCTCAAGCTGGAGTTCTTCAAGGTGACGGTGGCGCTGGAGGGCGATCGCCTGCTGGCCGCGATGACCTCCTTCCGCGCCGGCCGCGGCGCCTGGTACCAGGGCTTCGGGGTGGTGGCACCGGAGACCCGCGGCCGGGGCCTCTACCGCCAGGTGATCCGCCGCTCGCTGATCGAAGTGGCGGCCCGGGGGGGCAAGGTGACCGGCGGCGAGATCCGCGTGGACAACACGCCCGCCCTGCGTGCCTATCGAGACAACGTGGGGGCCCGGATGCTCCCCATCCAGGAAGTGTTCCTGGCCCCGGTGGCGGCGATTCCCCCGCCCGCCCGGGCGGTGGCTCTGGCGCGGGTGCGCCAGGCGGAGCTCGGGCACCTGGCGCCGGCCGAGGTGCTGCGGGCGCGCTCGCAGGGCGGTTTCCTGCTGGAGGACGAGGCCGAGCGCAGCCTGCTCGCGGCCTGCCTCTCCTACCAGCTGCCGCCGCTCACCGCGCGTTCCTGGGCCGTCTGGGAGGGCCAGCGCCTGCGCGCCTTCTTCCGCGTGCGCACCCATTGGCCGGCGCGCCTCCAGGCCGTGGACATCGCCTGGGTGGACCCTCGGGAGAGCGCGAGCGAGGTGCGGGAGATGCTGCTGTCGCTCCTCGCCCGGGTGAAGCCCACCACCCGGGCACCGATTCGGATCTACGTGGACTCGGCCGAGACGGCGCTCGCCGCGGTCTGCCGCGAGCTCGCCTTCTCCTTGCTCGCCGCGCTCTGCCCGATCCGCGTCGACAGCGTGGAGCAGGCGCTGGCGCGCATGTCGGAAGAGGGCCGGGTGCGGCCGGAAATCCTCGCCGCGGAGGGCCAGCCATGAGCACAGAAGCGAAGCCACTGCGCCGGCACCAGCACATCTGGGTGGTGCTGCCGGCGTTCAACGAAGAGAAATCCCTGCCCCTGCTGCTAGCGGCGATCGACGAGTCGATGTTCGAGGCCGGGCTCACCTACCGGGTGGTGGTGGTGGACGACGGCTCGAGCGACCGCACCTACGAGATCGCCCAGGAGGCAGCGAAAGCGCTGCCGGTGGAGGTGGAGCGGCACAAGGTGAACCAGGGCCTGGGGATGACCATCCGCGACGGCCTGGTGAAGGCCGCCGAGCTCGCCGAGCCGAAGGACCTGATCGTCACCATGGACGCGGACAACTCCCACAGCCCGGAGCTCATCCTGCGCATGGTGCGGCTGGCCCGCGAGGGGCACGACGTGGTGGTGGCCTCGCGCTACCAGCCGGGCAGCCGGGTGCGCGGCGTGCCGTTCGTGCGCCGCCTGCTCTCCTATTGGGGCGGCTGGCTGTTCCGGCTGCTGTTCCCCATTCCGGGCATCAAGGACTACACCTGCGGCTACCGCGCCTACAAGGCCGCCGTGCTGCAAGGGGTGCTGGCCCGCCACGGCAAGGAGTTCTTCGACCAGGAGGGCTTCCAGGCGATGGTGGACATCCTGCTGAAGCTGCGCCGCGAGCCGGATTTGATCTTCGGCGAGGTGCCGCTGGTGCTGCGCTACGACCTGAAAGAGGGTGCCAGCAAGATGCGGGTGTGGCGCACCATCCGCAACACGCTGGCTCTGCTGGCGCGCCGGCGCCTGGGGGGCTGATGGCCGACGAGCCGCGCTTCGACGCCGCCTACTTCGAGGCCAACTACCGCAGCTACCGGGCTCAGAACCCGCCCTGGAAGCTCGGCTTCTACCGGCGGATGATCGAGCGCCACGCCCCCGCCCGGCGGCCGCTCGAGCTGCTCGACGTGGGCTGCGGCCTGGGAGCCTTTCTGGGCTTCCTCGCCGAGAGCCGGGACTACCGTCTGGCCGGCACGGACCTCTCCGAGCACGCCATCACCGAGAATCGCAAGAGCTGGCCGGGGATCACGCTCCAAGTGGCCTCGGCCACCGAGCGGCCCTTCCCGGCCTCGAGCTTCGATGTGATCACCGCCTTCGACGTCATCGAGCACGTGCCGGACCTCGAGGCCGTGGCCGCGGCGGTGCGCGCCCAGCTCAAGCCGGGCGGGCTCTTCGTGTTCGTGGTGCCGGTGTACGATGGCCTCTCTGGCCCGCTGATCCGCGCCCTCGACCGGGATCCCACGCATGTCCACAAGAACCCCCGCCGGTTCTGGTTGGCCTGGGCCGAGCGGCACTTCCAGGTGCTCGAGTGGCAGGGCATGCTGCGCTACCTGCTGCCCGGCTCGCTCTACCTGCACTGGCCCACCCGGCTTTTCCGCGCCCACACGCCGGCCATCCTGGTGGCCTGCCGCGGCCGGGCATGAGGCAGAGGTTGGCGGCTCCGCGTGGCTCTCGTAGGGGCGCAGCATGCTGCGCCCTGGGCCCGGAGGCGCAGCGTGTCGCCGGCCCGGGCCATCCTCGGGCGCAGCATGCTGCGCCCCTACGCCCGGGCGGGAGGCGGCGGTGGTTGGTCAGACCTTGGGCGCAGCATGCTGCGCCCCTACGACCTGGGGGGCGGCGGTGGTGGGTCGGGCCTGGGGGGCGGCAGGGGCTCGACTTCGGTTCGTGCTTTCCTTGCGGATGGATCGCCGGAGTGGCGCCCTTGGCCTCTGTTGCGAGGCTGCGCCCTTGAAGCCCGCGGTTCGCTTCAGCCTGCTGGGGGCTCTGGCGCTGGTGGTGGCGGGCGCGTTTGCCTTGCGGCTGTGGTACGCCAGCCCCTACCTCGACGCCACCCGCTGGTTCGACGAGCAGTTCAGCTTCCGCAACGTGGGCGCGGTGCTGCTCGAGGGCGGTACGCGGCCCTCGAACGCCTTCTACCCGAGCCTCTCCTACTGGCCGCAGACCGCCGCCCTCTGGCTGGCCCAGAAGCTCGCGGCCGCCACCGGCTGGAGCGGGCTCGCCATCCGCGGCGACACGCCGGACGGCTGGTCCGAATCCGCCTACTGGATCAGCCGCGGGCTCTCCGCCCTGGCCGGGGCGCTCTCGCTCGTGTGGGTGTACCGGCTCGGCCGGCGGATCTTCGAGCCTCGCCTGCCGGCCTCGCGGCTGGGCCTCCTCGCTGCCGCCCTCTACGGCGCCCTCGAGCCGCATCTCTTCGCCTCGGCCATCTTCAAGCCGGACGCCCTGGTGGCTCTGCTCACCTTGCTCACCTTCGGCTGGGCCCTCTCGGCGGCCGAGCGCCCCGGCCCCGGCCGCTTCGCCCTCGCCGGGGTGGGCGTGGGCCTGGCCACCTGCGCCAAGTACACCGGCGTGGGCGGGGCCTTCGCCGTGGC
>CALMKX010000348.1 GCA_937867335.1 uncultured Acidobacteriota bacterium | reverse complement strand
CGTGAGGGTGTCGGTATCGGTGGCGGTGTTGTCGCCGGGCACCGAATCCACGAAGCCCATCGGGACGGCGATGCTGGCGGTATTCACGAGCGAACCGGTGGCGTTGGGGCTGATGGAGGCGGTGACCGTGTAGGTCACGGTCGCATTCACGGGCAGGTTGACCGTGTCGTTGATGTTGCCGCTGCCCAGGGCGGTGCAGGTGCCGCCGCCTGAGCCGGCGCACGTCCACGAGGCCGAGGTGATCGAAGCCGGGAGTGTGTCTGTGACCGTGGCGCCCGTGGCTGCGTTGGGGCCGGCGTTGGTGGCGACGATCGTGTAGGTCACGGAGCCGCCCGGGATGGCGGTGGTCACGCCGTCGGTCTTCGTGATGGAGAGGCCGGCGAGGGAGGGCACCGTGTCCGAGTCGGTCGCGCTGTTGTTTGCGGGCGTGGGATCGGTGACGCCCATCGGCGCCGTCACGGTCGCGGTGTTGGAGAGCGTGCCCGTCGCTGACGCGCTGACCATGGCCGAGACGGTGTAGGTGACGCTGCCGCCGCTGGGGAGGTTGACGGTGTCGTTGATGTTGCCGGAGCCGGACGCCGTGCAGGTGCCACCGCCTGCGCCCACGCAGGTCCAGGTGCAGGTGAGCGCCGCCGGGAAGGTGTCCGCCACGGTGGCGCCCGTGGCTGCGAAGGCGGAAGTGTTCGAGGCGGTGATCGTATAAGCCACGCTCGAGCCGGGAACGGCGGTCGCCACGCCGTCGGTCTTGGTGATCGCCAGGTCGGCGACCGCTGCGCCGGAAACATTGATACAGCCGGTAGCGGTCACGCTCTGGCCGTCGGGGTTGGTGATCGTGACGTTCTGCAAGCCGTTGGCGAAGGCCGTGATGTTGAGCGTCACCTGGGTGGCGGAGTTGAACGTCACGCTGTTGACGATGGCGTTGGTCATCGTCGCCGCCAGGTGGTTGAAGGGAATCGCCGGTGCCGGCAGGTTCGCGCCCGGGTCGTAGAAGCCGGAGCCGGCCGTCGAGGTGGCGTTGATCACCACATTGCCGGTGGGGCCGGTGAAGGAGATCGGCGAGCCCGAGCAGGTGGGCGTCGCCGGCGGCGGCGCGAGCAGCTTCGCCACCCGCACCGCATAGCTGTTCAAGGCCTGGTTGTACTCCTGGATCGTCCACACCGTCATCTCGTCCAGTGGGTCCACCACGGTGTAGGAGTAGTCCCCCCAGCGGCGCCCCGTGGTGCCTCCGGGGTCGCTGGCCGGGTTGTAGTTCGCCGTCGTGGTGCCGAAGGTGGTGGCCAGCACCGTCGGCGGCCCGGTCATGGTGCCCAGGGTGTCTCCGCTCAAGCGGCTGGCGTATCCCGGCGTGGCGCCGATCGGGTTGCCGGCCACGCTGAAGCCCACCACCGCGTGCCCCTGGCCGGTCACCGTAGCCGAGGGAATCCAGTGCTGCCGGGAGGCCGCGAGCGTGGCGGCATTGTCGAACACCGTGCCCGACTGCCTCACCGTGGGCGTGGTGGTCAGGTTCTGGAACTCGTACCAGCGGGTGGCGTTGCGGGCTGCTGCCACCGTGCTCGCTACCCCCGTGGCGTTCACCCGGAAGTTGTGCGCGGTCCACAGCCGGCCGCCTCGCACGGTCGCCGCGTAGAGGCGATCGTCCAGCGAATCCAGGCGGCCGTTGTTGCCGCCGGTATTGCCGAGGTGCGTCACCGGGTTGGAACTGGTGGTAGCGGTCACCGTGACCAGGATGTTGGCTGAAATGGTCGGCGAGGTGCTGCCCGGGTTGCTCACCCGGCGGAAATCCACCGTGCTGAACACCCCGGCGTCCACTCCCACGAAGTAGCCCTCCGTGGCCGTGGGGTCTACGTTGTCGACACCCCGGGGCGCGAACGGGCCGGTGGTACCCACGATCAGGTTCGCGAACAAAGTCACCACTCCCGGCCCGACGCCCAGGAACGAGGACTTCTGCAGCACATAGCCGTTGGTGTTGACGAAGCTCCCGGCGGAGCTGAACATGTCGCAGCCGATGTAGAGCGCGTTGACGTCCACGCCGAGCGAGGGGTAATCGCAGAAGTCCGTGCCCGGAGAGGCCTGAAATTGGAAGAACGTCCACACCGTCGAGCCGCTGATGGTGCCGGCGCTGGCGGCGTCGCTCACCGCGATCAACACTCGGTTGGCCGCTGTGGTGGTGCAGGTGGCGTTGGTGCAGGGTACGTCGATGATGGTGAGGAACCAGCGGGCGGTGAAGCGGTCGTAGCGGATCTGCGGGTCGCTGGTGAAGTTCAGGACCACCGGCGGAACCACCGGCGTCAGCACCGAAGCGAAGAACACATCCGGATTGAAGTTCATTACGCCATCGGCCACGCCGCTGCGGTTGTAGGACCGAATGCGGCCGTTGGTGAAGGCGATGAACTGCGTGGGCCCGATGGTGCCCATGGTGTCTGGAGGAAAAGCGCCGGTATCCGTGAGCGTGGGGCCATCAAAGGAGAGGGCGGTGGTGTGGGTCCGGGTCGCCAGGCGCAGGCTCTCGTTCTCGATCGCCGGGTAGCTCGAAAGCGCCGGCGCGGCCGGGTTCTGGGGCAGGTTGCTGCGGTCCGGCCCCTCGAGCTCGTGATCCGGGCGCGGCTGTCGCTCGGGGTGGGCCGCCTGGAGCTCCTGCAGGGCGCTGGTGGCCAGTCGGCTACCGACGGCGGCCGACAAGCGTTGACCGCGGGAATTCTGAGCACTGGCGCCGGCTGCACCCAGCAGCGAAAGTCCCACAATGCCCAGGGTGAACCAACCTGAAGCTCGGCCACAGCTGGACTTGTCGCGGTTGCGAGGCTGCCAGCAAACGAGGGTCTTCACCGCTCGACCTCCTGTCTTTCGGCTGAAAGCGGGAGTCTAGCACGCGGTCAGAACCTGCACAATCGCCCAATTTCTTGCTGATAATGATAAGTCGAGTTCTGCTGCGGGGGCGAGGCGACCCCCCGGCGCCACTCGGGTACGGCTTGACGCTAGCACTCTGTTCGCATTACCCTTCACGTGGAAGTTCCAGAAATTGGATGGTCCGGTGGCCCAGCTGATGCGGGGCCAATCCGACGTTCGGATGCTCGGGCGAAGCACCCGTCCGGCAGGGCCCGGAGACAGCTCCGGTCGCCTCGGGAGTGTGCCCCAGCCGCCCTGTCGTCCACGCGGAACCGAGGGTTCGCGTTGGAACCTTTTCCCCGGAGGGGAGACAGGAGAGGCTAATGGGAAGCTCGTTCAGTATCCATCCACGCATCGGCGTGGCCCGGTTGGGCAACAGCCACAGTTTCTATCTCGGCCCAGAGGTGACGGGGGGTCTGCCGATCCGCTGCAACCGGTTCGGCGAGCCGGTCCTGGTGGATGGCAAGCCTCAGGCTGTGCGGCACTTCAAAGACCGCGCCGGCGCCGTCAAGCGCCAGGCCGCACGGTTCAAGATCTTCGCCACGGGCGAGGATGGCGCTAGCCGCGAAGTGAAGCTCGGCGAGGAAGGCATCACTCACATCCGCTGGACCGTGCACGTCGCCAACAAGAAGCCCATCTGGTTCACCTTCTCCGAGCTGACCGGGGACCTCGAGTTCGGCGAATGGAACAGCTATGAGAAGCAGCATGTGCCGATGAACAATGCTGCCACCACCAACCCGGTCGAGCGCAAGAAACTGATGATCGATCCCGGGCCGCGCAGCGTGGAGGTTCCCCATCAGCGCCAGGAATTCTCGCGCTGGACCATTCCCGCCGACTACCCGCACGGCTCGTTTCCGCCTACCAGCTTGAACCCGCAGATCAACACGCTGGGTGAAATGATGATGGACTCGGAAGGTCGATTGATCGTACTCGGCGGCTTCGGCAACTCTGCCGGCACGTCCACTCTGAGCAACTTCCGGGGCGCGAGCGATTGGTGGGATGACATTTCCGACGGCTTCGTTCTCGCCACGCTCACCTTCGCCGATGGCACCCGGCTCGATCTCGAACCCGCTTGGTTGATCGTAGGCAGCCCCAAGTACGCCCCGCAGCTGGTGAACATCCTCACCCTTGAAGACACGATGTACGACGTCGCCTTGCGCTTCCTCGGCTACAACCCGGCGATTTACAACGGGCCGCCACCGACGCCGGACGACGGGGCCAGGCATTACGACCCCTTCGCCGGCTTCAACCCGAACTATCGGCCCAGCTACCGGCGGGACATCGAACCGATTCTCCGCCGGCCGGAGTCCTATCGCTGGGTGGCCGAAGTGCCATCGATGATCGAATTCTCCCGGCCGCGCTTCGATGCCGCCGATCCCAGCGAAGCCAACCGAGCCAACCGGGAACGCTATTTCAGTTTCTACCGGGTGCCCGTGCCGCCTCAGAGCTATCGTTTCATTCACGACGTCGAGAACGGCCCCAACGCCCTCTTCAGTTCTGAAGGCGTGCCCCTCATGCCGCTGAATTCCGGCGACAACTCGGTGACCAATCAGCTGATCTACAAATTCCTCACCCTCACACCCACACAGTACTTCTTCCTCCATCAGTGGGCCCTGGGCGAGTTCGAGCCCGGCGATGCTCCACCTGACAACCGCGGCGGGGTGATCGATCTCGATCGCCAGGTGTTGGGCAACCTCGTGGGCGGGCCGTTCTCTCCCGGAATCGAGACCACCTGGATCGTGCGCAACGCCAAGCTCTACTCGCGCGGCTTCAACATCGCCATCGCGCATTGGCAGGGCAGCAACCAGCAGCTCGAGGCCTTCTACCAGCAGCATGGCCTGTCGCTCACCAGCGACCCGCAGAACGGCGACAAGACCGAGCCCGGCGACCTCACCAAGCGGATGGCGATTCCGTGGCAGGCGGATTTCTTCGATTGCACCGTGCAGACGCCCAACGCCGTGAACCCGCAGGTGAACCAGAGCGGGGCCGACGACGGCGTCCAGGTGCCGCCGAGCTACTACGTGTACTGGTGGCCGCCACAGAGCCCGATGTTCGTGGTCACCGGCGACATGGACCCGGGCAACCAGGTGCTCGACGGCTACGTTTCGAGCCAGCCGGGCCAGCTCACCGGGGCGAACGGCATCAACATCAACGTCCAGTCCCAGCCCGGCTTTTCCATCACCGCGGCCGGCCAGCAGGTGCCCTACGCCCGCGGCATCAACAGCTTCGGCCAGATGGTCGCCTCCTGGGCGGATCTCGGCTTCATCGTCAACCAGGGTCCGGGCGACTACCCGTACTTCGTCGAGACCGAGCGCAACACCACTTTCCTCGCTCAGGGCGCGGCCCTGGGAATCAAGTAGCTCCGCCTTCGAAGCGAGCGGGGCCCGGCGCGGCGGCCGGGCTCCGGCTCCTTCGAGAGGAGATTCCCATGGCGAGCTCGGCCTTCGATGTGGTGGTGGCGGGAGGGGGGCCTGCCGGCCTGGCCCTGGCCCTCACCCTGGTGCGCCACACCCGCCTCACGGTGCTGGTGATCGAGCGCGGCGCCTACCTGGACCCGCGGGTGGGAGAAACGCTCTCTCCGGGGGTCCAGGGCCTGCTCGAGTACCTGGGCGTCTGGCAGGGCTTCGGCGCGGCCGGGCATCTGCCTGCCTTCGGCACGACCGCGGCGTGGGGCAGCGCCGCTCCGGCCACCCGGGACTTTCTGCTCAGCCCCTTCGGCTCCGGATGGCACCTCGACCGCCGGCGCTTCGACGCCGACCTGGCTCTCGCCGCGGAGAGCCAGGGGGCGGTACTTTGGCGTGGAGCCCAGCTGCTGAGCGTCGAGCCCCGGGGCTCCGGCTGGCGACTGGCGGTTTCCCGCCCCGGTGGCGTCCAGACGCTCGAGGCCTGCTTCCTGGTCGACGCCACCGGCAAGGGTGCGGCTCTTTCCCGCCGTCTGGGGGGCGATCGCCGGGTGCTCGATCGGCAGGTGGCGATCACCGCGACTCTCCGGTTCGCTCGCCAGGAGCCGGCGGAAACTCTCACCCTGGTGGAGGCCTGCGAGGTTGGCTGGTGGTATTCCGCGCGCCTGCCCGGGCGAGAGCGCGTGGTGGCCCTGATCACCGACGCGGATCTCGCCCAGGCCGAGGGCCTGGCCTCCCCCGAACGCTGGCAGGGAGCCCTGGCCGCGATGCCGTCGACCGCTCGCCGCCTGGCCGGCGGCCATCTGCTGGGGAGGCCGCGGGTGGTGGCCGCCCACTCCGCCTGCCTGACGCAGGTGGTGGGGGAGGGTTGGCTTGCCGTGGGCGACGCTGCCGCTTGCCACGATCCCCTCTCCTCGAGCGGCATCGCCCGCGCCCTCGACGGCGGTATCGCCGCGGCCCGAGCGCTCCATGCGAGCCTGGCCCTCGGCCGCGCCGAGGCCCTCGCCGAGTACCAGCGCCGGGAGAGTCAGGCCTTCGACCAGTACTGCGCCACCCGCGCCCGCTACTATCAGCTGGAGCAGCGCTGGCCGGAGGCGCCGTACTGGCGGCGGCGCCAGCGGCTGATCACCCTGGACCCTCGGGGCGAGCTGGCAGCCAATCCCTGGCCGCCCCGAAGCCGAGCCGCGGGCCGGCTGCCGGCAGACCTGCGTCACCTCGAGGCCTCGCTCCTGGCCGAGATTTGCGGCCCTGGCCGGCCCGCCCACGAAGTGGTGGCCGAGCATCGCGGCCGGGCCCGCCAGCCGGCGTCGGACGTAGAGGTGATCCTCGCCCTGCAGTGGCTGCTGACAACCGGGCTGCTGCAGGAGCGAGCGCTGCGGGCGAAAGCGGGTTAGGGGGACGCTCAGCGGCTGGGCGGTGGAGCGGGCTCCTCCTTCTCCGGGCGGCTCGAGGTGCGCGCCACCACCTGCCAGCGGCCGCCGCGGTTCACCCAGGTATCGGTGAGGAAGAACTCGGCGCGGGTGGTTTCCTCGGGCGGCTGGCCGAGAAGCGCCACCGTCAAGGTGCAATCGGGCGCCAGGACGCTCTCCAGCGTGGCGAGGTCCTGCTTCACGATCGCTGTCATCCAGCGATTCTCGAGCTCCAGGAACAGGCGTTCGTCGGCGGATCTCGGCTCGGCAGCCTGCGCGCCGGCCTTGCCGCGGGCAGGTGTTACCATCGGTGGCCTGGGCAAACCACGATGAAGACCGTGCTCTTGCTGCTGCTCACGGTTCACGGCCTGATCCACCTGATGGGCTTCGCCAAGGCGTTCGGCTACGCCCGACTGGAGGCCTTGCGCGGACCCGTCTCGCGGCCGATGGGCCTGCTCTGGCTGGCAGCTGCGCTCTTGTTGGTGACGGCCGCGGCGCTGGTTCTCTTGGCTCCGAAGCTCTGGTGGTGGGCGGGGGCGGCCGGGCTGGTGCTGTCGCAGCTGGCGATCGTGAGCTCGTGGAAGGACGCCCGCTTCGGCACTCTGGCCAACCTGCTCTTGCTCTTGCCGGTGGCGCTGGCGGCTCTCGAGGCTTCTCCGGCAAGCCCGCGGCCGGCCTTCGAGCAGGCCGCGAAGGAGCTCCTGGCCCGGCCCCCGGCGGCGCCTCGGCAGCTCACCGAGGCGGACCTGGCGCCCCTACCTAGCGCGGTGCAGCGCTATCTGCGCTTCGCCGGAGCCGTGGGCAAGCCGCGGGTGTGGAACTACCGGCTGCGCTTCCGCGGCGGCCTGCGCGAGGGCCCGAAGGATGCCTGGATGCCCGTCGAGGTGCAGCAGCTGAGCACGGTTCGGCCGCCGGCCCGGCTCTTCCTGGCCCAAACCTCCAAGCTCGGCCTGCCGGTGGCGGCCTTCCATCGCTACGTGGGCTCGGCAGCGAGCTTCCAGGTGAAGCTGGCCTCGTTGTTCACCGTGGTGGACGCCCACGGCGAAGAGATGACCCGCAGCGAGACCGTCACCCTGCTCAACGACCTCTGCCTGCTCGCCCCGGCGGCGTTGGCCGACTCCGGCCTCTCGTGGCGAGAGGTCGACGCCGACCGGGTCGAGGTCGGTTTCTCGAACGCTGGCCACACGGTCACCGCGCAGCTGCTTTTCGACCCCACCGGCGCCCTCCTCGACTTCATTTCGGACGATCGCTCCCGCTCGGTGGATGGCAAGGTGTACCAACGCCTGCGCTGGTCCACCCCCATCGAGGCCTGGCGAGACTTCGACGGTCGCAAGCTGCCAGTCTCGGCCGAAGCGCGCTGGTCTCTCCCCGAAGGCGAGTTCGCCTACGCCCGGTTCGAGATCCTCGAAGCGGCCTACAACGTGGAGAGCCTGGAGCCCCAGTCAGAACTCCGCTGGTTCTAGCGAATTCCTTTCCAGGCGCGAGATGCACCGCCGGGCCGGCTTGCTGGCTGGCCTTCCGAAGCGGTGCCGACGGTCGCGCCAGGAGGGAGTCGCCATGTCATGCTTCAAGCTTTGGCCGGCGCTGCTGTTGGTGCTGGCTTCAACGCTGCCCGGCCGGGCCGACGAGCTCGAGTGTCTGGGCGCTGCTGCCGGGCCCGCCCCGGGTAGCCTGCTCACCAGCTGCGAGGCGGGCTCCGGGCTCCAGTGCGATCTCGGCTTCGCCGCACCGGACGCCCTGAGCCACCGCTCGAGCGACCTGCGCCTGGCGGACCCGTTCGAGAGCCCAGACCCGGAGCGCCCCCGGTTCTTCTTCGACACCGCGGGCAACCGCTTCTACGCACCGCTCTTCGTGCGGCTCACCAACCTGGGGGGCATTCCCGCGGCGCGCGACCAGGTGCGCCTGCGGCTGGACTTCAAGGCCACCGGCAACTGGGCGGACCTCGGCAACCCAGCCGTGCCCTGGCAGGCCGTGAGCGGCTCGTGCTTGCTGAGTGCTCCGAGCCCGGAGGAAACGGCGCTCTTTCCCGGCGAAGTCCAGGTCCAGCAGCTGCGCTGGAAGCTCGCCCCGGGCACGCAGCTGCTGAGGCAGTTCTTGCTGCGGGTGAGGCTTTCCTGGCCGGCCGATGCCAGCGGCCCGGGGGGGCCGGACGCGAGCGCCGACAACAACGACGCCGTGGGCCTCTACGACCTCGCGACCGGCGAGCGCCTGGCCCAGTTCGCCCTGGCGCTCGACCTCTCGGGCAGCATGACCCTGCCCGTGCCGAGTGGCTCTACCCGCCTCGCCGAAGCCAAAGACAAGGCGCAGATGTTCGCCGCCCTGGTGGAGGACGGCAACCAGCTCGGCGCCTACGGCTTCGCTACAGGGAACCCGGCCCGCACGAGCTTCACCACCAGCTACTGGGGCCCGGGCAACGTCGCGAACAGCAACGTCACTCTGAGCGAAACCTCGGTGATCGCCGCCCAGCGGTCCATCACGGGCGATACCGACCGCCTGGAGATTGCTGGCGCCCTGGCCAGCCAGAGCCCCCACGGTTCCACGCCGGTGGGGCAGGGGCTGCTCCGGGCTCGGGACGGCCTCGCTTCGCTGCCGCCTCCAGACGCCGCTGCCGCCAAGGCGATCGTGCTCTTGAGCGATGGCCTGCAGAACGTGGCGCCGACGGTCAACGGCACAGAGCCCACCGCCATCGACGCCGTGCAGAGCTTCAGCGCGTCCGGTGTGGCGATCTACTCGATCTTCTTCGGGGATGAGACCGGCTGGGGCTACTCCTTGATGGAGGAGATCAAGAACCAGACCGGCGGCGACCTGGTGATCGGCACCTCGACCGGCCTGGGCCTGGCGGCGGCCTATCTCTCCATCCGCGGCCTGGTGGACGACCTGGTCTACTTCGAGCCGAACGGCGAGACCTCCTTGGCCGAGCCCTGGCCGAGCTTCGAGGTGCCCTTCGACCAGAATCCCGGGCCGGCCACGGTGGCCCTGGCCTGGGAGCTGGGCGACGGCCGGACCCGGCTCACCGTCGACCTGCGCCGCAAGGGCGAGCCGGCCTGGCAGCTGGGAAGCCAGCTCTCGCCCCTGGCGGGAAGCTCCTTCCTGGTGTTCCGCTTCAAACCTGGGCCGGGCAGCAGCTGGGAGTTCCGGGTGCGGCAAACCGCCCCGCAGAGCGGCACCACGGTGCCCGTGGGCAGAGCCCGGTTCGCGGCGGCGGTGTACTCCGCCGTGGCGAGCGCCCAGCTGCGGGCTTCGCTCGCGGATCGAGGCTTCGTGGCCGGCCAGCCGCTGCCCATCGAGGCCGAGCTCGGTAGCGCCGGGCAGCCGGTGCTGGGCGCCACGGTCACGGCGCGGGTGAAAGCCCCGGCTCGCCCCTTCGGCACCACTCTGCGGCGCTATGCCGGGCGCTTCCAGCCGGCCCAGGGGCCGGATTCGGCCCAGGTCTCGGGCCTCGCCGCCCAGCTCGCCGATTTCTTGAGGCGAGACCAGGGCAGCGCCGAGCTCTATCCCAGCCGAGAGCTCACCCTGCGCCTCCACGACGACGGCCAGGCTCCTGATCGGCTGGCCGGAGACGGGGTTTACAGCGGCCTTCTGGCCGCCGAGGAGACGCGCATCGCCGGGCCCTACGAGGTCACCGTGGAGGCCCAGGTCACCGACGGCAGAGGCCGAGAGCTTCGCCGCACCGCTCGCCTGGCCACGTTGGCCGGCGTGGCCCCGGCCGATCCGCTCCAGAGCTCGGTGGCCGTGGCGCTGGGGCCTCCCAACGCCGACGGCAGCCGGCGGGCCACCGTCACCATCCTGCCCACGGACCGCTTCGGCAACGCGGCCTTCCCCGGCAGCAACGCCCGGATCGAAGTGCAGGCAAGCGGCGCGAGCCTCTCGGGCCCGGTGGTCGATCCGCTCGACGGCCGCTTCCTCCAGGAGCTCCTGGTGGCGCCGGGAGCCGAGCCGAAGGTGAGCGTCGCAGTGGGTGGAGTGACGCTCGAGGCTTCGGCCCCGGAGGCTCCCAAGCGAAAGCGGCTGGAGCTCTCGCTGCACCTGGGCCTCGCCCGGCCGCAGGGCGAGCTGGCCGATCGAGTGAACGCCGGGCCTACGTTCGCCCTCGACCTCCGGCGCGAGCTCGACGCCTCGTTCGCGCTGCGCCTGGAGCTGGGGGCCAGCCGCTTCCACCGACCCGGCGGCGGCTCGCTCGACCTCGGCAATCTGAATCTCGATGTCGAGCACCGCTGGCAGCGGGACCCCTTCACCCCGTACTTCTCTGCCGGCCTCGGCTACTACCGCCTCGAGGGCGGTGCCAGCGGCGCCGGCTTCGCCGCTGGCGTGGGCCTGCTGGTGCCCCTTTCGAGCCGCCTCACCTTCGACCTCAACCTCAACCGCCACGTTGCCGCCGGCCTGGATGTGGATTTCAGCCAGGTGCGAGCCGGCTTTCTGTTCGCTTTCTGACCTTCGAGGAGAATCGCCATGCTTTCCAGAACCCTGCCTCGCCTTTTCAAGGGCCGCCTTCTGGCGTTCCTGCTGGTGGTTGCCGCGTTCGTGCCCGCTGCCCCTGCGAGCGCCGCCACGGCCCGGTTCTTCGGCCAGGTGTTCCAGGTGGACCCGGCCCAGGCTGAGGATTCCAACATCTCCGCGGGCGATCTCTCGGGCTCGCCCCTGGCCTTCGTGCGCATCCAGCTCTACAACCGGGCCGACGGCGCCCTGCTCGCCACGGGGGACGCCGGCATCAACGGCCAGTTCACGCTCCGCTTCACCCCGCCCACCGGCCCGGCGCCGAACGTGGAAGCCAGGGTCTTCCGGGTGGTGGATGGTGGCTCGACTCTGCTGCCCGCCGCCCGTGCGGGCATCAACTTCTTCGACCACTTGGGCCTCTTCACGCCGGCTGCACTCAAGGTGGCGGGGGAGGACCGCAGCACCGTGGGCGAGAGCGGCCTCTCGAGCATCCCCGGTATCGGGCTTCTGTTCACCCGTGTGGGCAAGGTGGAGATCCCCTTCATCGCCCAGAACACGGCTCTTGCCAGCCGGCCGGTAGCCGGGCTTGCCGATCTGAATGCCGACCCCGTGCGAGCCGCGGAGCTGGGAATCTCCTTCGAGAAGGCCCCCTTCGCCGGCCTGCTGCAAGTGTTCGGCGACTTCGGAACGCCCTCGGCCAGCTGCAATTGCCCGCCCGGGCCGCCCTGCGTGCCGTCGATCGACTACTACCGAGCCACCCTGCGCAAGATCAACGAAGCGGCGCCGGGGCTGGTCTACGACAGCGAAATGCCCTTTCTCGACCCGCTCCACAAGATCCGCACCCAGGTCACCACCCTACCCACCCTCTCCCTGGTCAACAGCACGGTCTCGATTGGCCCTCTGGACGGCGGCCTGGACGACCCGGCCACTCCGGCCCTCGAGGAAGCACCGATTTCCGGCCTCTACTGGGTGAACCGCAACGAAGTGGGCGGTGTCACCAGCACCTTCTACAGCTACCCGGATCTTCGCCTAGCCTGGAACTCCCACCTGGCGAACGGGCTCTACGAAATCCGCGCGAGCTACTACCACCGGAGCGGCACCACCCCGAGCGGCGCGCCGCGAGTGCAGGAGCTGCCGGCCAGCTGTTTCGCCGGGCCCTTGCCGGCGGGAACCCCCGGCGCTCTCGACAAATTGGTGCTGCGGGTGGACAACCATCCGCTCGAGGCTCACTTCGATCACGTGTACATGAAGAATCCTACGACCAGCGGGTACTACCGGGGCGGTGGCCAGCCGGACACCAGCGACTCGAGCCTGGCCTTCGACTTCAACGGCGAGGGCTTATGCGACATCCTTCACCTTGCAAGCCTCTACCAGGTGGAGGTGCGGTTCACCGCGCGACAGGAGGGCGGTTACCTCCAAGGCTACTCGCTGGACGCCCGCTCGAACAGTGGCGCCGTGGTGGTGCCGTTCGCCTCGGAGAGCTTCGGCGCTCATACCACCGCCACGAACCCGCTGTGGCCAGGCACGCCCCCAGGCGGCGAGACGCGGGTGGGAGGCGGCTTCTCGATTCCCTGCGCCTATCTCTTCCGGCTCAGCGTCTCCAGCCGCCTGCAGGACGGCTACACCTTCCTGCAGCATGCCTCGCCGGTGCTGGCTTTCTACGTGACGCCCTGAACCCAGCGCCGCCAAGAGAGGGGGCCGCGTGCAGGTTCTCGTCGCCCCCCCTCGCGGGCTTCACGATGGCTGTTGCTGGGCCTCGGCGAAAAGCAGGGGGCACAGCGGCTCCACCTCGGCCCAGAGCTCTTCCGGGCAGACCTTCTGGCCTTCCGGGTTGGCCGGGGTGATGGCCGCCACCGACGCGCGCTCGGTCTTGTCGGGAACTTGCGCTGAGAAGCGACCGTCGAGATCGGTTCCCACCAGGGTTCCCACGGCTGCCGGCGGCCAGGTGGCGATCACCGAAAGGCCGGCGCCGGGAATCGGCCCAAGCCTCGAGCGCACCAGGCCCGAGAAGCTCTTGCGGCCGAGCAACTGCAGTTCCACGAACGGGGTGGGCCCATCGGGGAGCACTTGCGCCATCACCCGTTCGCTCGCGGCGCCGCCCTCGCCCTGGGCCGAGAGGAACAACGCCCCGGCTGGCACCACCTGGAACCGGAATCCGCCTCCCGGGCCGGAGCGTGCCGCCAGGTGGGCCTCTCCCACTCGACCCACCACCTCCACGTTCTCGGCCGGCCGGCCGGCTGGGTCCACCACTCGGCCGCGCACTTCTCCCTGGGGCAAGGACACTTCGAGCTGGGACTCGCCGCGCTCGGGCTCGGCGATGTCGACGGCGAGCGAAGCCGAGAGCTCCGGCCTGTCCCCGGCCACTTCCAGGCGCCAGTGGCCGGCGCGGCCCAGAATGGCCTCGAAGTGGCCCTTCTCGTCGCTTGCGAAGCCTTCGGCACAGCCTCCCTCTCGCCCCCCGAACCACAGCCGCCCGGCGACCGGCTCCTTGCCATAACGCACCGTGCCGCGCACGCGGAGAAGGCGCGGTCGCAAGGTTCTGGACGAGGGTGCACCCTGGCCCACGGGCACGCCGGGCTCGTACAGGAGCTCGGACCCCCGGGAGTCGCTCAGTGTGAGGTCGACCTGCCCGGCTGCGAGGTCGGTGAGCTCGGCGTGACCTTGGGTGTCGGCCGTGGCTTCCACGGCTTCGCCCACGGGAAGGCCGCCGGAAGTTCCGAAGCTGGGCTGAGCGCCGATTTTCCAGGGCTTGCCGCGAGCGTCGAGCGGAGGCTCCACGCTCACTTCGAGCCGTGCGCGCCGGCGCAGGAGAAGGGGCGTGGCCAGGCTCAGATGCGCCCCCTCCTCGAGCCGGGGCGCCACCACGCTCGCTGTCGAGAAGCCCTCGGCGCGGGCCTCCAGCCGGTAGAGGCCGGGAGCGAGGTCGAGCGCCTCGAACTGGCCTCCCGGGCCGAGAGGAATCACCCTTCTGGCTCGCAGCAGGCGAGCGCGGATCTCGCCGCCAGCCGCCCGGGCCACCACCGGCTCGAGAGAGAGGGCCACCGCGCCAGCGGTCTCGCTCTCAGCTCCTTCGAGCTCCACCCTCCCTTCCAGAGTGGCGGCTCTCACCAGGGGCAGCTCTCCCCAGGAAACCTCTCCTTCGCTGGGCACGGCATAGCCCCAGCGACAGAGGGGGGCGTAGCCCGCCAGGCGCAGGCACAAGTCGAGGCGATCCAGCGGCAACCGGCAGCGGAACCTGCCGTTCGGCTCGAGGTCGCAGGGCAAGCTCCCGGAGGGCACCTTGCCAGCGAGATCCGGGCGAACCGGGACTTCCATCTGAACGACCAGGGCCGCCGGGAGCTTCTCGCGGTTCTTGGCCACCAGCCGCCCCACAATGTCGGTGGTGGGCCAGAGCTCCACGGTGTGGGTTCGTGTCTCCTCGCCGAGCCGCAGGTTCAGGTCTTCCTGGAACGCCCAATAGCCAGGAAACTCCGCTTCGAGATGGATCGAGGCTCCGGCGGGAACCACCGCTTCGGCCCGTCGGCCCGGTGCCACTCCCAGCACGGCAAAGGGCTTGGCGCCGCGCTTCGGAGCGAGCAGGATCTGGCCGGCGGGAGTCTGGCCGGGGTTGCCCCGCACGGCGAGCTGGAAATTCAGCCGGGCGGTGGGCGGGGCGCTGGGAGGATTGGGCTCTGCCGCCGAGACGATGAGCGGGGCCAGCAGAGTGGCCCAAGTCAAAGCGAGGCGCGGCCCTCGCTGGAGGGTTCGAGAGGGCATCTGGCAAACTCCCTGGACGGGGCGAGTGCGCCCCGGCAAGCGCGCGGACAGGGCCATCTTTGGCGCCCTTTCCGCCTAGTAGAGGTTGCGACAGCTCGGGCAAGCCGCCGAGCAGCCACTGCCGACGTTCGTGCAGCTGATTCCGCCCCCGCCACCCGAAGAGCCCCCGCCCCCGCCCACTATGACGTAGTAGCAGTCCACACCCGTAACGCCGCAGACCCAGTCGTCGTAGCGACTGATCCGGCACTGCGTGCAGTCGGTTCCGGACCCCCACGAGTTGTCGAGCGGAGCGCTGCACACTTCCTCAGGGGAAGTTGGAGTGCGGTTCGAGGGCAGGCAGAGCCAGCAAGATCGCGGCTCGTTCACGCATTCCGCGGAGCCTGGCGAAGCCGCCAGGAACAGGAGCAGGGCCTGGGCACAGGCACCCGAGAGAGGTTTCCAAGAGCGGGCCAAGTCGGACCTCCTTCCGTCTACTCAGTTGTAGCTTAGAGATCTTGACCTCTTAAAATTCACCGAACGCTTTATCAGGATAGGCTATATTCTGCTGTTCTGTCTACCAGTCGTTCGTGGCCCGGGAGTTCTGGGCGCCAGAAGCCTGCGGAGGGTGGTCTCGAGGGCGTTGCCGCTGAGACGTGCTCGGCCTGCTCCCTGGGGATTGCGTTACCCTTGCCCACCATGAGCCTCACACGACGGGAGCTTCTGGTGGCGAGTGCCGCGGCTGCGGTTTGGCCGAGGGTCGGGGGGGCCGCGGGCTCGGCTCCGGTTTCGGCCGGGTTGCCCGCGGCTTCGCCCGGTGGGTTGCGGGTGCTGGTGGTGGGGGCGGGGGTTTCGGGGCTGGTGGCGGCGTTGGAGCTGGCCGAGGCCGGTCACGAGGTGACGGTGCTCGAGGCCCGGGCCCGCGCCGGGGGCCGGGTGCGGACGATCCGCGAGCCGTTCGCGGACGGGCTCTACGCCGAGGCCGGGGCCACTTCGATCGCCAGCCACCACGACCGGGTGCTGCACTATGCGCGTCGCTTCGAGCTGCCGCTGCTGCCGTTCGAACCGGCCCCCGGGGCGGCGGTCTCTCTGCTCGCCGGCCGGCGGCTGGTGACGCCCTCGGGGGCGCCGCCGGATTGGAGCGGCTGGCCCGTGGAGCTCGCCGCAGCGGAGAAGGGGCTCGCCGTGGCCGAGCTCCAGGAGCGCTACTGGGGCAAAGAGGTAGCAGCGGTGGGGGACCCTCTGGCCGCCGGCTGGCCGCCGGAAGGGCTGCGGGAGCTCGATCGGCTCTCTCTCACCGAGCTCTGGCGGCGAAACGGCGCCTCGCCGGGTGCCATCCGCCTGATGCGCTTCGGCTACCTGGACATGACCGCCGACGGTGCGGACAGCGAGAGCGCCCTCGCGGCGGCGCGCGAATCCGCCCAGAGGCACCAGGCGCAGGGGTGGTTTCGCATCGAGGGCGGGCTGGACCGTCTACCCCTCGCCCTGGCTTCCCAGCTGGGGGAGCGGGTGCGCTACGGCGCGGCGCTCACGGCCGTGCGGCACACCGCCGCGGGAGTGCGCATCACCGTGCGCGGGGCGGGGGGCTCGAGCGAGCTCGAAGGGGATCGCCTGGTGCTGGCGATTCCGTTCTCCACCCTGAAAGACGTGGAGGTCGACCCGCCGTTCGCCCCCGAGCGGCGGCGAATGATCGCCGAACTCGCCCATACTTCGGTGGTGCGCACCTATCTGCAGTGTCGCCGCCGGTTCTGGGAGGCCGAGGGCCTGTCCGGCAACGCCATGACGGACCTGGCGATCACCCGGCTGCGGCTGGCCACCCAGGGTTTTCCGGGCGCGCGGGGCATCCTCGAGTCCTACGCCGGGGGCGCTCCCGCTCGCCGCCTGGCCGCGCTCGAGCCGGGGGAGCGCCTGGCCGCGGTGGTGGCGGAGGCGAACCAGGCTTTTCCGGGCTTGGCGCGGGAGGTGGAGGGCGGCACCAGCATCGCCTGGGACGCCGAGCCCTGGGCCCGCGGCGCCTACGCCTGGTTCCGCCCGGGCCAGCTCACGGCCTGGGCGCCCCTGCTCGCGGCTCCGGAGGGGCGCATCCACTTCGCCGGGGACCAGACCTCCCCCTGGCCGGGCTGGATGCAGGGCGCGATGACCGCCGGCCACCGCGTGGCTCTCGAGATCGGTTCGGCCAGCTAGGCGCTCAGGCTTTCTCGGCCACCAGCAGGTGCACCGAGTACTCCACGCTGCTCCGTTCGTGGAGGCGGAGGCGCCACGGCAGGGCGCTCTCTTCGGCGCGGGGGCGGAGGCCGCTTCCGCCGGACGCGCCTTCGCCGAGCAGCCAGCGCAGGATGGGCTCGCTTTCGCCCCGGTGTTCGCCCCGCTGGGAGTGGCCGCCGAGCCAGCTGCCCAGGGGGGTAGCGGTGGCAGACCAGTCGTAGGGGCTGGCGAGCAGGGCTTTGCCGCCGGGGGCGAGCACGCGGGAGATCTCTCGGAGCACGGCTCTGGGGTCGGGGGTGGAGTCGAGCAGGTTCAGGGCCACCACCAGGGCCGCGCTGGCGTCCGGCAGGGGGAGATACGCGGCATCGGCGGCCCAGAAGTCCACGCGGGGAGGCTGGGGAAGCGCCACGGCGAAGCGGCGGCGCTGGTACACCAGGCCCACGCGGCGGCGGGGGTAGTCCACTACGCCGTTCCGGAGGATGCCCGCAGCCCGGCGCAGGAAAGAAGCGGAGAGGTCGAGGCCGAGCACCGGGCCTTCGAGGCTCCGGGCGAGCTCGAAGCTGGCGCGGCCGAGGGCGCAGCCGAGGTCGAGGGCGGGGCCGGGGGGAATGGCGCCGGCGAGAGCCAGGCCGCGCTCGAGCAGGGGGACGAGCCCACTGTCGGCCGGTGGCCCGGGTAGCGAGGCGGTCTCTGGGTCGAGGTCCCCCCAATGGCTCCAGCCGTAGACGGAGAGCCCCTGGCGGAGGGCATCGAAGGCGGAGGCCGGGCCGCTGGCGTCGCCGATCAGGCTCTCGAGCTCGGGGGAGAGGTCTTCCCGGGCAAAGAGAGGGAGCAGGTTGGCGTTCACCCAGCCGGCGAGCTCGGGCACCAGGATGGGGATGCCGTCGAGGATGGGGTATTCGCGCCGGCACTCGGGGTGGGGGCAGAGCAGCACGCCTTCGAGGAGGGTGTCTTCTTCCCGCCGCGCCACGGGGCCGAACTCGAGGGGCGCGAGCGTGCCGCTGCGGCTGCGGCAGACGGGGCACAGCGGCGCCAGAGCGGCCAGATGAGCGAGGCGCAAGGGCGGGCTAGCCCCCGATCAGCACGGTGGGGCAGCCCGGGGGGAGCACCTTGCCGGTGGGGCTGGGGATGGGGGCCACGCAGGAGGTGTGGGCGGTCATGTCGCCCACCCGGGCGGCGGGCAGGTTCTCGATCAGCACGGTGAAGCCGCCGATGGCCACCATGCCGGGGCCTCCGGGCACGCAGCCGGGGAGGGTGCAGGGGGAGGTGGTGTCGGTGATGCGGGCGGCGGGAAGATTGCCGATCATCACGGTGCCGGCGCCCTTGATGAGCGGCAGGGGCAGGGCGGGGTGAGGCACCGGCGTGGGAACGAGCGCGGGAGGGTGGATGGGCGCATGGCAGTGCGGCGCATCCTGCAGCACCTGGTCCGAAAGCCGAGCCGCAGGCTTGCCCATGGGCCGAGTATAGGTTCCGAGGCCCGCCAGGCGGAAGCTGCTATGATTCATGATCCATCTCCAACGAGAGCATCCGTTCAGGCTCTTTCGAGGCCTGCGAATGGATCTCTGAGGGACGCTTTCGATGGCGGAACCGGTCGAAACGGTGGAAGTCGACGCGAAGGGCGAGGTCACCAGCCGGTACACGCTGGTGAATGGCCTTCTCGAGGGCGAGCTCACCCAGTTCGGCCCCGGCGGCTCGGTCTCGGCCCGGCAGCATTTCCACGCCGGCGTGCTCGAAGGCGAGGGCAGCGAGTGGAGCCCGGCGGGGAAGCTGGTTTCGCGCGCGCAGTTCCGCGGCGGCCTGCCCCACGGCGAGAGGGTGGCCTTCGACGACGCCGGGCGGCTGGAGCAGCGGGTGCAGTTCGTGGCCGGCAAGCTCTCGGGGAAGGCGGAGTTCTTTCACCGCGGCCAGCTGCAAACCGAGATCGAGTTCCTCGAAGGCCAGCGCCACGGCCGCTTCGTGGCCTACGGCGAAACCGGCCATCCCAGCCTGGCCTGCCACTACAAAGAGGGAGAGCTCGAGGGCGAGGCCAGCTATTTCGGGCCGGACGGCAAGCTGCTGCGCAAGGCGAACTACGCCGCCGGCGAGCTCGAGGGCGAAGCGCTCGACTACCACGACAACGGCAAGGTGCGGGAGCGCTCCCCCTACCGGGCGGGCAAGCTCCACGGCGAGGTGCAGCGCTACCGCAAGAACGGCACGCTGCGCGAGAGCCAGCGCTTCGAGCAGGGCCAGCCGGCCGGCCCGCTCCGCAGCCACGACGAGCAGGGCAGGCCGCTGCCGGCCTGAGGCCGGGCGGGGAGCCGAGAAAAGGAGCCCATGCGACACACCCTCTACGTGTTCCGCCTGCACCGCCGCGGGCTGGTGCTGCTGGTGGCGGGCTCGGCCGTTTTCACCGTGCTGGTGTTCGCGGCAGGCTGGCTTTCCGGGGTGAGCAGCGGCTTCAAGCTGGCCGGCCAGAGCTTGCCCCAGGGCCTTGGCAAGCCCGCTGTGCCCACAGCCGACGTGGCCGGCAAACTCGCGGCGCTCAAGCCGCCGATGCCGCAGGCACCAGCTCCGAAGCCGGTCGCTCCGGCCCCGGCGCCCTCTCAAGCCCCCGCGCAGGCCCCGGCGGAGAGCGCGCCCCCGAAGGCGGCATCAGCACCTCCGGCCGAGCCCGT
>CALMKX010000347.1 GCA_937867335.1 uncultured Acidobacteriota bacterium | reverse complement strand
GACTGCGTGCAGCTGGCGGGCTGGGCCCAGGCCACCGACCCGCTGCTCAAGGCCGGCCGCGACGTGCTGAAGCCGGCCGGGGCCTACCGGGCCATGAACGCCGCCTACGCCATGTCGGGGCTGAAGCCGGCCGACGTCAACGTCTCCGAGCTGCACGACTGCTTCACGGTCATGGGCGCGCTCGGCGCCGAGATCATCGGCAAGGCCGAGCCCGGCCAGGGCGCGAGGTTCTGGGCGGACGGCAAGGCCGCGGTCGATGGCGAGTGCGCCATCAACACCTCCGGCGGGCTGATCGCGAAGGGTTCGGTGGCGGGCCGAAAGGGTCCCCGAGGCACTACTCGGCCCGCCGCCGCCCAATATAGTACGACTAACATGCCCGGGACCAGCCCGCTGCCGACCGACTGCTCAGCTGCCGTAGCGCACCGGCGCACCCGTGGCGCGCGGTGTGTCGTCTTCGACCTCGTCGGGTTCGTCGGGCAGAAACTCGATCGACCACGGCGTGGAGCCGGGCTCGCTGCGAGGGGGCTCGGCGGCGGGGCGGGCGGCGCTCGAGCGGTTCGTGCGAAGCGGCCTTGAGGGCTACGAGGAGGACCGCAACCACCCGGACCGGCCCGGCACGAGCGGCCTTTCGCCGTACTTGCATTTCGGCCAGCTCTCGGCCCACGAGATCTTCGCGGCGGTGGCGGGCCGGGAAGGCTGGAGCCCGGGTCGGCTGGGCCTGGCACGCGACGGCTCGAGGGAGGGGTTCTGGGGCTTGAGCCCGGGGGCGGAGGGCTTTCTGGACCAGCTGGTGACCTGGCGGGAGCTGGGGTTCAACCTCTCTTCGAAGAGCGAGAGCTACGATCGCTACGAGTCCCTCCCGGCCTGGGCCCGGGCCAGCCTGGCGCGCCACGCCGGCGACCCGCGGCCGGCGATCTATTCACTCGAGGAGCTCGCTCGCGGCGAAACGGAAGAACCGTTGTGGAACGCGGCGCAGCGGCAGCTACGCACGGAGGGCGTGCTGCACGGCTATCTGAGGATGCTGTGGGGGAAGTTGATGCTGGCCTGGAGCCGGTCGCCGGAGGAGGCTCTGGAGCGGATGATCGAGCTGAACAACCGCTGCGCCCTGGACGGACGGGATCCGAACTCGTACAGCGGGATTTTCTGGTGTCTGGGCCGCTACGACCGGCCCTGGGGCCCGGAGAGGCCGATTTTCGGGGTGGTTCGATTCATGACCGCTGCAAGCGCGCGGCGCAAGCTCGAGCTTTCGGGGTATCTGCGGCACTACGGGGAGCAGGGCACGCTGCGTTGAGCCGGCCCTGCTCCCTAGGGGTAAGAATCAGGCGGCCTTCTTTTCGATCTTCGAGACCTTGATGCTGTCGCCGGCGAGTTCGCCGGTCACGGTGACTTCGAAGCCGAGGCTGTTACCGGCCAGTTCCTGGTTGTCGAGGTGGTAGATCTTCTTGTCGGAGGAGTTGTAGAACACGTACTTGCCACCGCCCTTGACGCACTCTTTGGCGCACTTCTCATGGCCCGCTTTGGCACCGGCCGCGCCGCAATGGTCGTCGGTTACCCAGCCGTTCCAGGTGCCGGCCCAGGCCGCCGGGGCTCCCAGCAGGCCCACCGCGAGCGCAACCACCGCAAGAATGGCGAACTTCTTCATTCGAAGACCTCCTTGTTGGCGTGGGCGGCCAGTGGGCTCGCCCAGAAGTTTCATGCGGGACCTAGCATACGCCATGCCACGAACTGGGGCTGCGAGAGACCGGCGCTGGTCTAGAGACGGCTCGCCTGGCTGGCCAGGACGAGGGCGGTGCGGCCGGCCTCGGCGTCCTGTTTTTCGGGCTCGACGTCCAGCGGCACGAGAATGGCTCCGTAGCCCCGCTCCTCGAGTTCACGGCGGAGGGGCTCGGCTTCCTCGGCGCCTTCGAAGCTGCCGATCTGCACCCGGTACCAGATGCCGTCGGTGACCACCTTCACCTGGCGAAAGGCCCGGCCGAGGGCGGCCACGAGGGCCTCGGCACGCTCGGCCTCGTGGAAGGCTGCCACCTGGATGGTCACCGGATCGGCGGCCACGGGAGGCGGGAGTACGTCGCCCGGCAACAGATAGAGCGCCACCCTGCCGGTGCCGGCGGCCAAGATGCCCACTTCCTGGGCTGCGGAGCGTGAGAGGTCGATGATCCGCTTCTTGACGAACGGTCCGCGGTCGTTGATGCGCACCACCACCCGTTGGCCGGTCTCGAGGTTCCTCACCTCGACGCGCGTGCCGAAGGGCAGGCTGGGGTGAGCGGCCGTGAAGCCCCGGGTGTTGAAGCGCTCGCCGTTGGCGGTGCGACGGCCATGGAAGCCAGGCCCATACCAGGAGGCGACGCCTTCGCCGAGGAAGCGCGCCTGCTCGGCCGCGGCAGCCGCGGACAGGGCCCCGCGCGAAGCGACGGGGGCGCTGCGGCAGCCGGCGACGAGGGAGAGTGCGACGAGCAGGGTAGCTGCGAGTGGGAACCGTGAGCGATGGGGCGCGAGCTCGGCTCGGCCTTCTAGACTCGGATCTCCATGAGTTGCTCCGCCGCTCGACCGGCGATCGCCGGCGCCACGACGGAAGTGAGGAAGTCGTCCACCTGGGCCGCGCTGCGGCCCGTAAATGCGGCGGGATCGAGCCACGAGAGCACCTCCTCTCGCGTGAGACGGAACGCCGGGTCGCCGACGATCGCGTCCACCAGGGAGTTCTCGCCACCGGCCTCCACTGCCTCGCGGGCGAGAAGGCTCAACCGGCGGATCTTTTCGTGTAGCTCCTGGCGGTCCCCGCCCTTCAAGACCGCCTGCATCAGCAGGGTTTCCGTGGCCATGAAGGGCAGCTCCCGAGCCACGCGAGCCTGGATGGTGGCCCGGCGCACGGTGAGCCCGGCGGCGATCGAGCCGGCGAGTCCGAGCACGGCATCGCAGGTGGCGAAAGCGTCGGTGAGCACCAGGCGGCGGTTGGCCGAATCATCCAGACTGCGTTCGAGCCACTGCGTCGCGCTGTTCAAAGGTCCATTGAGACTATCGGTGATCAGGCGCCGTGCCAGGCCGCACATCCGCTCGGCACGCACCGGATTCTTCTTGTAGGCCATGGCCGAGGAGCCCACCTGCTCCTCGTCGAAGGGCTCGGCGAGCTCGCCCACGCCTTGCAGCAGGCGGAGGTCCGTGCCCATCTTGTGGCAGCTCTCGGCGATGCCGGCGAGCAGAGCCAGCACCTGGCTGTCCTGCTTGCGAGGGTAGGTCTGGCCGGTCACCGGGAAGCTCTCGGCGAAGCCCAGGCGGCGGGCGAAGAGGCGGTCGAGTTCCACCACCCTGGCGTGGTCGCCGTCGAAGAGGGTGAGGAAGCTCGCCTGGGTGCCGGTGGTGCCCTTCACGCCCCGGCAGCGCAGCTTCTCGAGACGGTGGCTCGCCTCGTCGAGGTCGAGCAGCAGATCCTGCAGCCAGAGGCAGGCCCGCTTGCCCACGGTGGTGAGCTGGGCGGGCTGGAAATGCGTGTAGGCGAGGGCCGGCAGCTCGCGATGACGACGGGCGAAATCAGCCAGGCTCTCGATCGCCGTCACCAGCCGCCGCGACAGCAGCTCGAGGGCTTCGCGGGCGAGCAGCACGTCGGTGTTGTCGGTGATGAAGGCGCTGGTGGCTCCCAGATGCAGCACGCCGCCCGCCTCGCCGGCGAGTTCGGCGAAGTGCCGGAGATGGGCCACCACGTCGTGGCGAGTGCGGCGCTCGAGGTCGGCCACGCGCTCGAAGTCGATGTGGTCGGCCACCGCTCGGAGAGCTTCGAGCTGCTCGGCGCGGATCGGCAGGCCGAGCTCCCGCTGGCACTCGGCCAAGAGCACCCAGAGCCGCCTCCAGGTGCGATAGCGGTGCTGCGGCGACAGCAGAGCCGCCATCTCCTTCGAGGTGTAGCGCTCGTAGAGGGGGTTGCCGGGAGACGTCTCGGCCATGACCGTTCGATTGTAGCAGGCGCGAGCGGAGCGCGCACGGCAGGGCCGGAAAATGGCTGCAAAGCCTTTGTTTGCAACGAAAAGGGCGGATTTATCGCGGTCGGAACATGGCTCGTCGGAAGTGGGGCGTAGTTGCGGCGGCAAGGCACGCGGTACTGCGCGGAAAGTGCACAAAAACCGCGACTTTGGCCAGTCGGCGAGCAGAAATAAGGTGTTTTGCCTGCATTTCTCCGCTCCGGTGCTCCGAGATAGATCCGGTCGAGGAGCGAAAAGCCTGTTCTCATCGGGGTTTGGCGAGCTCGGATAAGATCCCGGGAGGAGCCGGATCGAATCCTTCACCATGAGCTTCGAGCTGCACTGCGAAAGCCAGGCTGGCCACCAGACTCTGCCGCTGGGACAGACCGAGCTGCGCATCGGCCGGGGCCCGGACAACGACCTGGTGCTGCCGGACCCGGCGGTGTCCCGCAACCACGCCCTGCTCTCGCGCCGGGGAGCCGAGTGGTGGCTGGTGGACCTCGGCAGCACCAATGGCCTGGAGGTCAACGGCGAGGCAGTGCTCGAGGCTCGCCTGCGGCCGGGAGACCGCGTGCTGATCGGGCCGTTCCGCCTCGAGATCGCCGAGCGTTCCGGGCAGAACGCCGAAAGCCGCACCGGCCAGGGCCCAGGCGTCGAGCGGGCCCTGCTCTCGGACTCCGTGCCCCACACCCGCCTGGTGCGGCCCCTCGCCGAGGCGGTTTCCACCTTCGGCCTGGGCGAGCCGGGCCTCGCCGCCAAGCGCTCCGAGCTCGACGCGGCCTACGGCAACCGGGTCTTCGGTTACCTGCTGCGCCTCGCCGGGCTGCTGCTGACCATCGAAACAGTGGAAGAAGTGTTGCGCCGGGTGGTGGAGATCGCCTTCGAAGCCCTGCCGGTGCGTCGCGGCTTCGTGTTGCTCTTCGACTCCGAGGGCCAGCCGATCTGCGAGCTCGCTCGCTTCGAGGAGCGGGTGGTGATGCGGCCCTCCGAGGCGGTGCCCATCTCGCGGACCATCGTGGCGCGGGTGCTCGAGGAGAAGGTGGCGCTGATCACCCTGGATGCCCAGAGCGACAACCGCCTGGCCCTGGGCGCGTCGGTGCACCTGCACGACATCCGCGCGGCGATGTCCGTGCCGCTATGGTCCGGGGAGCGCATCATCGGCCTGCTGCAAGTGGATTCCCCGCTCTCCGGGGAAGTCTTCACCGAGCAGGACCTCGACTTCTTGACCGCCCTCGCCAACTACGCGGCGGTGGCCGTGGAGCGGCTGCGCAACCGCGAGGCCGCCGAGCGCGAGCAGCGCCTCACGCGGCGCCTCGAAAGGTACCACTCGCCGGCGGTGATCGAGGCCGTGCTGGGCCGCGAAGGCGCCCCGGAGGAGCTCGGCCGCCTGGCGCCGGCGGAGGTCACCGTGCTCTTCGTGGACCTGGTGGGCTTCTCGACCCTCGCCGAGCGGTCCGCTCCCGAGGAGGTGGCGAGCCTGCTCGAGGAGTTCTTCGATGTGGCGGTCGAGGCCATCTTCGAGGCCGGCGGCACGCTCGACAAGTTCATCGGCGATTGCGTGATGGCCTTCTTCGGCGCGCCGTTCACGCAGCCGGATCATGCCAGCCGAGCCGTGGGAGCGGCGCTCGCCATCCAGCGCGGCCTCGCGCGGGCCAACCGGCGGCGGGGGGAGCTCGGCCGGCAGCTCCTCTCGGCCCACATCGGGCTGATGAGTGGGCAGGTGGTGGTGGGGGAGGTGGGCAGCTCCCGGCGTGTGGATTACACCGTGCTGGGCAACACGGTGAACATCGCGGCGCGACTCACGCAGGAGGTGGCCGAGGCCGGCGAGATCGTGCTCGGCGCCAGCACCTACACCGGGGCGGCCGCCACCGTGGAGGCGGAATCCCTGGGACCCGTGGCGCTCACCGGCTTGGCGAGCCCGGTGGTGGCCTATCGAGTGAGGGTGGATTGATGGCGCCGTGGGTGCTGGTCACCGGCAACCGTGGCAAGCTCGAAGAGGCCCGGCGGATCGTCGGCCCCGGTCTCGAGGCCGTGGAGGTGGACCTGCCGGAAATCCAGGAGCTCGACGTCCGCGCGGTGCTCGAGGCCAAGGGCGAGGAAGCCTGGCGGCGGCTCGGCCGTCCCCTGGTGGTGGAAGAGACCAGCTTCGAGCTCGAAGCCCTGAACGGCTTCCCCGGCCCGCTGGTGAAGTGGATGCTCGAAGCCGTGGGCGCCGAGGGCATCGCCCGCACGGCTCTCGCCCTCGGCGAGGATCGAGCCCGTGCACGCTGCTCTCTGCTCTATCGCGACGGGGCAGGAAGCCGGATCGCCGAAGGCCTGGTGGCCGGGCGGGTGGTGTTGCCGCCTCGAGGCCAGGGCGGTTTCGGCTGGGACCCGATCTTCTTGCCGGAAGGCGAGGAGACCACTTTCGGCGAGCTGCCGGCCGAGCGCAAGGACGCGCTCAGCCATCGCGGCCGGGCTTTCCGCGAGCTGTTGCGCCTTCTGGCCTCGAGGTCCGAGTGTGGCTGAAGGCCGGGCCCGGCTCAGAGCGGCAGCTCGAACGGCGCGAGGTCGATCCACTCGGCCTTGAGCAAGGTCCAGAAGTCTCGTGCCCGCCGCTTGAGGATGAAATCGTAGGGCAGCCAGCCGAAGCCCTGCTCCCCCCATTCAGCGCTCCAGGAGTTGAGGATGGCGAGAGCCCCCACCGAGCGCCCGCCGCCCGGGTTGGTGTTGGCCACCTCGAGGGTGTCGTCGTAGCCCACCGCCACCACCGCGTGGTTGCCCAGCTGCTGCTCGCTCTCGGTGGGGTAGGGGATGCGCCCGGTGGTGGTGGCCTGCGACAGCGAGGGGTAGAGCGGGAAGCCGAAGGCGAGAGGAATCTGGCTCGAGAGGTGGAGCTTCACGGCCCGCAGCAGCGGCTCTCCGCCCGAGGTTGCGTCGGTGAGCGGGGCGCCGGTGTCCAGGCGGTAGTAGGTCATGGCCTTGTAGTCGAGGGCGAGGGCGTAGCAGAACGGCGTCGGCTCGACATCCAGGCGGGGGTCGGTGTAGTTGGGGGCGCCGAAGGCACCGGGATCGAGGTACGGCCAGTAGCGCTCGGGTGGCACTCCGAGCAGCTTCAGCGCTCCCATGGTCTGGCGGATGTAGACGCCGACGTTGCCCTCTTTCTGCAGGAGGTTCTTGGTCACCTTGTAGAGGAAGAGCCTCGAGGCCTCGAAGTTCTTGCCGTAGACCTTGCGCTGGAAGTACTCCACCAGGGTGGCGACGACGTGCGAGGTGCAGGTGTTGAAGCCGCCCTGGAACTGCACCGGCGGGCACCAGGTGCGCAGATCCACCTTGGCCGGCAGCTTGCGCTTGCTCTTCAGGAAGCGGGCGAGCGGGGATTCGCCCAGCGTGGCCAGGACGTTCTCGTGCCGAGGCGTGTGGTCCCGGGGATCCGGGTCGTCCGGCAGCCAGCCGGTCCCCAGGCGGAAGACATCGCTCATCGCCATCTCCAGTGGACCTAGCTTATCTTGCCGAAATCGCGGCGAGGAGGTTGACACAGAGGTTCGCAGCTCAGTATTGTGATATCACATTTTAAAACGTGGGGAGGGTATTCCATGTCCAGCGCAGCTGCAGACTACCTGTTGAAGCTCACCACCGATGCCCAGGCCCGGGCCGACCACCAGGCGGATCCGGTCGGAGCGATGTCGAGCGCAGGCCTGTCCCAGGAGGACCAGAAGGCCTTGCTGTCGCGCGATCCGCAGGTGATCAAGAACCACCTCGGAGACGACGCACCTCCGGGTTGCATGATCGTGGTGTTCTAGGCCCAGCTCGACCCTCTCAAGGCCTCGTCATGAGCCGCGGTTCGCTCACCGTGGTCGGTACCGGGTATTTCGGTGCCGGCCAGGTCACTCAAGAGACGGTCGAATTGGTCCGCAGGGCGGAGAAGCTCTTCTTTCTGGTCACCGAGCCGCTCACTCGCCTCTGGCTGGAGCGGCAGAACCCCTCGGCCGAGTCGCTCTACGACTCGTACCGCGAGGGTCGGCCTCGGGCGGAGACCTACGAAGAGATGGTGGCGCGGATTCTCGCTCCGGTGCGAGAGGGGCGCACGGTCTGCGCGGCGTTCTACGGTCATCCCGGGGTCTTCGTGCGCCCGGGGCATCGGGCCATCGAGCTGGCCCGGGCCGAAGGGCACGAGGCGCGGATGCTGCCGGCGGTGTCGGCGGAGGATTGCCTCTTCGCCGACCTCGGGCTCGACCCGGCGGTGGACGGCTGCCAGAGCTTCGAGGCCACGGACTTCCTGCTCCGGGGCCGGCGCTTCGATCCCCGGAGCGCGCTGGTTCTCTGGCAGATCGGCGGCATCGGCGTCGCCACCTTCCACCGCCGAGAGCTGTGGAGCCGGGAAGGGCTGGTGCTGCTCACCGAGCGGTTGGCGGCCTTCTACCCGGCGGAGCACAAGGTGACCGTCTACGAAGCCGCCGTGCTGCCGGTCTGCCCACCGAAGATCGAGCGCATGGCCCTGCGCGAGCTGCCCGAGGCCCCGGTGACGCTGATTTCCACTCTCTTCGTGCCGCCCACCGGCAAGGCTCCGATCGATCCGGTGATGGCGGCTCGCCTGGGGCTGGCGCATCTGGTGTGAGTCGAGGCCGCGGCTCGCTCACAGTGGTCGGACTTGGCTACGGCGGACCGGCTCGGTTCACCGAGGAGGTCCGCAGTGCGCTCCAGGCGAGCGAGAAGCTCTTCTATCTGGTGACCGATCCGGTGGCGGCGGCCTATCTGCGCCGCCTGCAGCCGGCCGCGGAATCCCTCCATGACAGCTATCGAGTGGGGGAGGACGGCGCGAGCGCTGGGCTCGAGATGGCCGAGCGGATCCTGGCGGCCGTGCGCTCGGGATGGCGCACTTGCGCCGCCTTCTCGGGCCACGCCGCCGTCTACTGCGGCCCGGCGTTTCCCGCCCTGACCGCCGCCCAGGGCGAGGGGTTCCCCGCCCGCATGCTGCCGGCCGTCTCCTGTCTCGACCTGCTCTTCGCCGAGCTCGCCGAAGATCTCGCCGGCCCGGCCGGCTGGTCGATTTTCGAAGCCACGGACTTCCTGCTCCGGCCCCGGGCGTTCGAGCCGCGGGTGCCGCTGCTCCTGCTGCAGGTAGGCGTGATCGGCCTCTGCGCCTACCGGGACGGCCTGGAGCCCGAGCGGCAGGGTCTCGAGCTCCTGCGCGAGGTCCTGCTCCGCACCTACCCGGCCCACCAGCCGGCGATCCTCTTCGAAGCCGCTACCTTGCCTCTCTGGCCGAGCAAGCGCCACCGCCTCGCCCTGAGCGAGCTCCTCGAAGCACCCGTGACCGTGGCCTCCACGCTGTGTGTGCTGCCTCGAGTGGGCGGATCGACTTGAAGCGTAGCTTGACCCTGTCTAGAATCTTGCTTGGTTTCTAGAAGGGAGAAGCCATGGCTCTCAGCATCAAGCATCCCGAAGCGGACCTTCTGGCCAGGCAGCTGGCAAGCCTCACTGGCGAGAGCCTGACGGAGACCGTCCTCGCTGCTCTGCGCGAGAGGCTCAGGAGAGTTGTGGGGCGCGTGTCGGCACCCAGCCTCGAGGAGGAGCTCCGAGCGATCGGCGAGCGCTGCTCTCGCTTGCCCGTTCTGGATCCGCGTAGCGACGAAGAAATACTCGGCTACGACGAGGTCGGGCTGCCTGGCTGATGGTCTTGGATACCTCCGCCCTCGTGGCACTGCTCGAGCTCGAGCCAGGAGCTCCACTCCTGCAGAAGGCGCTCGCTCGAGATCCCAATCGCCTGGTGTCGGCAGCGACTTTGCTCGAGACCTCGATGGTGATTGAGTCGCGCCATGGTGAAGCTGGCGGGCGGGAGCTTGACTTGCTTCTGGCGAGAGCCCAGGTGGAGATCGTCCCGGTCACTGCAGAGCAAGTGGCGTTGGCCCGCCACGCTTTCCGGAAGTTCGGCAAGGGGCGACACCCGGCGAGACTGAACTTCGGTGATTGCTTCTCCTACGCCTTGAGTCGGCTGTCCGGGGAGGCCTTGCTTTACCAGGGCGAGGACTTCTCCAAGACCGATGTCGTCTCGGCCCTGGCCGAGGGGCTTGCTTCCGGCTAGTTCGTGCCCATCCGGACGCCGATGCGGCGGGCCAGGGCCTGGTAGCGGGGGTCGCTCCTGAGGCCGTCCCAGTTGGCTGCCACGCCGATCCACACCACCAGCGAGGCCCGGCGTTCGGCGGCGGTTTGCAGCCAGGTCAGGGCGTCCGCGCGGCGGTCGGTCAAGGTCAGGAACCAGGCGGCGTTCTCGGCGGAGGTCTTGCCCTCGGTCGCCAGCTTCACCAGCTCGTCCGCCAGCCGGCCGTAGGCGGCTTTCTCGCCGTCCTTGGCCAGAACCGGCCGCACCAGCTCGGCCACCTGCGGCTGCCCGATGAGCTCGAAGTAGCGCAGGAAGCTCTCGACCGCCTCCTTGTGTCGCTTCTGGCCCTCGAAGACCCAGCCCCGGTAGAGGTGCACGGTGGCGAACTGCGGGTGCAGCTCCAGGGTCTTCGCCAGCTGGGCGTCGGCGTCGTCGAAGCGGCGGGCCAGGTAGTACTGCATGCCGAAGTTGGCGCTGATGATCTGCGACAGCGGATCGAGCTTCTGGGCCTCGGCGATCTCCCGCTCCGCTTCGTCGAAGCGGCCGGCCGCGGCCAAGTAGCTCCAGTACCAGTGGTGGGCTGTGGCGTAGCTGGGATCGAGGTCGATCGCCCGCCGCAGCTCCGTTTCGGCGGCTTGCCAGTTCCAATCCGAGAAGAAGTTCACCATGCCCATCGAAGTGTGGGCCTGGGCGAGGTCGTCGTCGAGCTCGAGAGCCTTCTGGGCGGCCGCCTTGGCTCGGGCGTAGTTCTCGGTGGGGTTCTCGTAGAGGTAGCCCAGCAGGGAGAAGCTGTCCGCCAGTCCGGAGTAGGCAGGTGCGTAGGTGGGGTCGTGCGTCAGGGCCTGGTTGAAGTGCTCGATCGCCTTCTTGAGGCCCTCGGCCGTGCGCAGGTTCCAGTGGAAGCGACCGCGCAGGTATTCCTCGTAGCACTCCGGATTCACCTTGCGATCGGTGGGCAAGCGGGCCTTCTCCTCCTGGCTCACTTGCACGCGGATGGCCCGGGCGATCGCCTGGGCGACCTCGTTCGGGATCGCCAGGACCTCGCTCATGCCCCGGTCGTAGGTCTCGGTCCAGAGGTGTTCCTCCGGGTTCGGCTGGATCAGCTCGGTGGTCATCTGCACGCGATCGCCGGCCCGCTGCACCGAGCCCGCCACCACGAAGGCCACTCCCAGCTCCTTGGCGATCTCGGGGAGAGACTGCTTGGAGTCTTTGAACCGCATCACAGACTGGCGCGAGATCACCCGCAGGCCCTTGATCCGGGCGAGAGCCGTGATCAAGCTGTCGGTCATGCCGTCCACGAAGTACTCGGCCTCGCCGGTGAAGTTGCCGAGGGGCAGCACGGCGAGGGAGGGCTTGGCTTCGGCCTCCACGACCCCGGCGGAGTGCCGTCCTCGGGCTCCCCCGGCACCCTCCGGGCCGGCCAGGAGGTACCAGAGCAGGGCGCCCAGGCCGAAAGCCCCCACCGCGGCAGCGAAGAGGCGGACGCGGCGCGTGCCGAGCTTGGCGAGGGCTCCGGCGCGGGCGGGTGTCGGGGCCGTCGCTCCGGTCACCGAGAGGGTGCTGGCGGTGAGCTGGCGCTCGGCTTCGCGCAGGTCGGCCACCAGATCGAGCGCCGAGCTGTAGCGCTCCTCCGGTTCCTTGGCCAGGCAGTGGTCCAGGATCGGCGCCAGCGGGCCGGAGGCCTCGCGCTTGACGTCTGCGAGGGGAGGCGGGCCGTCGCGGAGCAGGGAGGAGATGATCTGGGCCGAGTTCTCGCCGGCGAAGGGCCGCCGGCCGGTGAGCATCTCGTAGAAGATGATGCCCAAGGAGAAGAGATCCGAGCGGTGGTCCAGCTCCTTGCCCTGCACCTGCTCCGGCGACATGTAGCGCGGAGTGCCGAGAATCACCCCTTCGCGGGTGAGGGAAGGCTCGGCCAGGCCGTCGATCACCGTCCGATCGTCCGCGAGCCGCAGCTTGCCAACGCCGAAATCGAGGATTTTCACCCGGCCGTCGCGGGTGACCATGATGTTCGAAGGCTTGAGGTCGCGGTGGATCACGCCCTGGGCATGGGCCGCGCCGAGGGCTTCGGCGAGCGGGATGGCCAGCTTCAAGAACTCGGGGATCGGCAGGCCCCCGGCGGGCATCGACTCGGCGAGGGTCTTGCCGTCCACGTACTCCATGGTGAGGAAGCGATGGCCCTCGGCTTCCTCGATGCTGTACAGGGTGACGATCGACGGATGGTTGAGCGCCGCGATCAGCTTGGCTTCCATCTCGAAGCGGGCGAGGCGCTCCGGTGCCTGGGCCATGGCCGGCGGCAGCAGCTTGAGCGCCACCCGGCGCCTCAGGCGGGTGTCCTCGGCGAGGTAGACCTCCCCCATGCCACCGCCCCCGGCCCAGGCCAGGATGCGGTAGTGGCCGAGGATGCGACCGACGAAGGAGTCGTCCTCGGATCGATCTTTGAAGCCTGAGGGCATGATGATCGAGGCCTCTACGAGTGGAACCGTTTGCGCCTTTTCGAGGTGCTCATGGTAGCTGAGCCGTTGCGGGTTTAGAAGCTTCGCGGGGTGGCACGCCGGCCAGCGCGTGCATCAGCCGGTCGAATTGCACGCGCAGCCAGGCGAGATCCTGGTCGTTGTGGAGCAGGTGGTCGGCGACCCGCCGCCGGGCCTCGCCGTCGCCTTGGGCCGCCATGCGGGCGCGGGCGTCGTCCGGAGCGAGGCCACGGGCGATCGCCCGCTCGAGGCGGATCGCTTCCGGCGCCTCGACGCTCACCACGGCGTCGAAATCCGGCGCGTAGCCAGCTTCCACCAGAAGCGTGGCCTCGAGCACCGCCGGGCGCTCCGAGCCCGCCGCCAGCTCGGCGAAACGGGCTCGCACCAGCGGGTGGATCGCCTCCTCCAGCCGCCGGCGGGCCGCTGGATCGTGGAACACCAGCCCGGCCAGCCGGGCGCGATCGACGGCCCCGGCGGCGTCGAGGTAGTCGGCGCCGAAGAGCTCCGCCACCTTGCGACTGCCGGCTTCACCCGGCCGGTAGAGCTCGGCCACCAGGCGATCGGCGTCGACCACCCGGTAGCCCAGATCGCTCAGCCATCGCCCCACCGTGGACTTGCCGCTGGCGAGGCCGCCGGTCAGCCCCAGCCTCATGCCCCCGCCCGCCGGATCGCGGCCTTCAGGGTGTTGGCCAGGAGCATGGCCACCGTGAGCGGGCCCACGCCGCCCGGAACCGGCGTGATCTTGCCGGCGATGGGGGCCACCCGGGTGAAGTCGACGTCGCCCACGAGGGTGTAGCCGCGCTTCTCGAGGGCGGCGCGGCGCTTCTCGTCGCCCGGGAAGAGATGCTCCACCAGGGCCGGATCCTCCACCCGGTTGGTGCCGACGTCGACCACTGTGGCCCCCGGCTTGACGTGCTCGGGGCCGATGGTGCCCGGTCGGCCCATCGCCGCCACCAGGATGTCCGCCCGGCGGCAGACCTCGGCCAGGTCCCGGGTTCGGGAGTGGCAGACGGTGACCGTGGCGTTCTCGGCCAGGAGCAGCGCTGCCATCGGCTTGCCCACGATGTTGCTGCGCCCCACCACCACCGCCTCGGCGCCGCGCATCGGCACTCCCGAGCGGCGGAGCATCTCGATGATCCCCGAGGGAGTGGCCGGCGCCAGGGTCTCCTCGCCCAGCCACAGGCGGCCGACGTTCTCGGCGTGGAAGCCGTCCACATCCTTGTCCGGGTCCACGCTGGCGAGGAGCTCGCGGGAGGGCAGGCCCTCGGGTAGGGGCAGCTGCACCAGGAAGCCGTCGATCGCCGGGTCCTGGTTGAGCGAGTCGATCGCCGCCGCCACCTCCTCGGCCGTGGCGGTCGAGGGCAGGGTGATCTGGCGGCTGACGAAGCCGGCCTCGGCCGAGGCCTTCACCTTGCTGCCCACGTAGACGTGCGAGGCCGGGTCGTCCCCGGCGAGGATCACCGCCAGCCCCGGGGGCCGGTGCCCCGCTGCGGTGCGCTCGGCCGTGCGGGCCGCCACCTCGGCGCGGATCTCCGCCGCGATCCGAGCTCCATCGAGAATCTCAGCCATCCACCGGCCCTCCCTTCCTTCCGCTATAGAGACATACAGTGCCGAGGGTCAGGCTTTCGTAGGCGCTCGCGGCGAAGCCCGCGGCCCCCATCCGAGCGGTGAATCCCTCGCGTTGCGGGAACTCCAACACCGACGCCGGCAGATAGCCGTAGGCCGAGCCGCGGGGCGAGAGCCAGCGGCCGACGACCGGCAGGATCCGCCGGAAATAGAACAAGTAGAGGCCGCGGAACCAGGCCGCCTTCGGCAGGGCGAACTCCAGCACCACGATGCGCCCTCCGGGGGCGAGCACCCGGTGAATCTCCGTCAGAGCCCGGTCGAGATCGGCCACATTGCGCAGGCCGAAGGAGACCGTGACCCCGGCGAAGCGGCCCTCCGGGAAGGGCAGCGCCAGGGCGTCGGCCGTGGCCAACTCCAGGCGGCGTGCGCCTTTCGGCTCCTTGGTGCGGGTGAGCGAGAGCATCGGCAGGCAGAAATCCGCCGCCACCACCCGGGCGCCCGAGCGGGCGATGGTCAAGGCCTGGTCCCCCGTGCCACAGCACAGATCGAGCACCGTCTCGCCCGGCCGAGCGCCGAGGCGGCGGGCTGCCCGGTTGCGCCAGGCCACGTCGCGCCGGCCGGAGAGCAGGCGATTGAGCAAGTCATAGCGCGGCGCCACCCCGGCGAACATCTCGCGGATGGCACGGCTGCTCTTGTCGAGGGAGGAAGTCGAGACGTCCACCGCCGCCGAGTCTATACCCGGGAGAGGGCGGCTCCCGAGGGGATCGGCAGGGCAGTGGTCGTCAGATCTCGGCCTCTGGCAGCGAAGAACCGAGCAAGGGTGCATGGCCAGGATGCCCGTGTGCGGCTCCTGAACGCCCCGCCATCTCCACCGGCACTCTCCAAGGAGGACCGTGATGCCGCTCAAACCACCGAACCTCGATAACGCCCTGCAACCCCCTCGGCCCGCCGGCTACCGGCCTCGAGTGGTGGTGAAGCTTCGGGACTTCGTGGCCCCTGCCCAAGCCCGAAGCATGGTTGGGGAACTTGCTCTGCGCGCCCAGGCTGCGCTCAACTTCCGGCCCCTCTTCGAACTCGGCCAGGAAGGAGCCCTGGAAGGTCTGATCCGCCGGGCGAGCGAGCTCGATCCGAGCTACCGCGCCCCCCGGCTCGGGCACTATTTCGTGGCTGAGGTACCCGCCGATACCGACCCGGAGGCCGTGGTGCGTGCGCTCTCGAGCCTCGAGTCGGTAGCCCTGGCCTACGTCGAGCCGCCGCCGGTCGAGCCGCCGATGGTGATGCCGGCCGACGACCCCAGGAGTGGCAACCAGGGCTACCTGGACGCGGCTCCCGACGGTATCGATGCTCGCTATGCCTGGGGCTTCGCCGGCGGGGATGGTGCCGGCCAGGCGGTGGTCGATCTCGAGCAGGGTTGGACCTTCAACCACGAAGACCTCGTCGCCCACGGCGTCACTCTGATCTCCGGGCTGAATCAGGCGTACTTCTTCCACGGTACCGGGGTCCTCGGTGAGCTCGCGGCGAGCGACAATACCTTGGGTTGCGTGGGTATCACCCCCAACCTGGCCTCGGTTCGTTGTGTGAGCCAGTGGCGCAACGCCTCCACCTACAGCACCTCCGAAGCCATCCTCTCGGCCCTCGCCACCATGAGCTCCGGCGACATTCTCCTGCTCGAGGCCCAGACCGTGCTGTGGGGGTATACGTTCGTGCCGGTGGAGGTGGAGCCGGCGGTCTTCGATGCGATCCGCCTGGCGACCGCCCTCGGTATCGTGGTGGTGGAAGCGGCCGGCAACGGCAGCGTCGACCTCGACACGCTGACCAACCCCAGCGGCCAACACATCCTCGACCGTGCGAGCGCCGACTTCCAGGATTCCGGGGCCATCGTGGTGGGCGCCGGCAGCTCGACGGCTCCGCATAGCCGGCTGGGCTTCTCTTGTCATGGCAGCCGAGTGGACTGCTACGGCTGGGGAGAGAACGTCGACACGCTGACGACCGATGGTCCTGGCACCGCCACCAACCTCTACACGCCAGGGTTCAGCGGCACTTCGAGCGCCTCGCCGATCGTGACCGGAGCGGCCCTGGCGGTCCAGGGCCTGGCCCAGGCCCAACTGGGCCACCGCCTGAGCCCGCAGCAGCTGCGCCATCTGCTTGCCGATCCGGCGCTCGGCACCCCCTCCGACAACCCGGCGCTCGACCGCATCGGCGTGATGCCAAACCTGCGGGCGATCCTCGAGAGCGATGTTCTCAACCTGGCGCCGGACGTCTACCTGAGGGACTTCGTGGGCGACACCGGCGACCCCCACAGCGGCTCGATCTCTGCCAGCCCGGATGTGATTCTCCGGCCCACGGCGGTGGGCAGCCCGCAGGCCACGTACGGCGAAGGCAGTGGCACCGAGAACAACGCGGACCTGGGCTCCGAGGCCGAAGCCGGCCAGGACAACTTCCTCTACGTGCGGATGCGCAATCGGGGTGGCTCGGCGGCCACCAACGTAGAGGCCACGGTCTATTGGTCGCCGCCGGCCACTCTGGTCACCCCCGATCTCTGGACGCTGGTGGGCTCCACCACCCTGGCTTCGGTTCCCACCGGCAACCAGCTCACGGTGGCGCCGGCGATCACCTGGCCCATGGCTGCCATTCCGGGCCCGGGCCATTATTGCTTCGTCGCCTTGGTGGGCACGGCGGCCGATCCGGCTCCGGCTCCGGCAGACCTGTTCGACTGGGACACGTTCTCCTCCTTCGTTCGCAGCCAGAACACCGTCACCTGGCGCAACTTCAACGTGGTGAACAACGTGCCTCCCAGCACCCCCGGCAAGCCACCCTCTCGCTACGTCGAGTTGCCCTTCCTGGCAGCCGGCGCTCCCGACCGCGCCCGCAAGATGCAGATCGAAGTGGTGGGCCGCTTGCCCGCCGGGGCCGAAGCCGTGCTGGAGATGGCGCCGCAGTTCGCCCGCAAGCTTCGTGCTCACTCCCGCCCCATTCCCCTCGACCGCCCCGAGCAGATCCGCCGGGCGCATGTGCCGCTCAATCCCTGCGGACGGAACCGCTTTCTGGAGCTTCCGCTGCCGGCCAAGGCGCGGATTCCCCTGCGGCTCTTGGTCCACCTGCCCGAGAAGGAGCGCCAGGGCGAGTTCGAGATCTATGCTCGCCAGCTCTACCAGGGCGAGGAGGTAGGGCGGGTGACCTGGAAGCTGGTCCCTCCTGGCCGGCAGCCCAGGCCCTGAGGTTTCCTCCCGGCCGGGCCCGTCCTCGAGCGGGCCCGGCCTTCTGGTTCCGCCGACGTGCCCTGCTAACAGCGCCTCTCGCTTCGAGCTCCTGCTCTTTGACAGAGATCGCCGCCCGCTCTTACGATGGGCCTCTCTGCACGCGATTTTGGGGCGCTTGGCTCTCTCGAGGGCGCCCCGGGAGCTTCCCAGGATGACCACCCCCTCTACCGTCGAGGCGCGGATCTCCCGCGGCCTCCGGGACCTGCTGCCGGAGCAGATGATCGCCCGCCAGTGGATGATCGACACCGTCCGTCGGGTCTACGAGCTCTACGGCTTCGTGCCCCTCGCCACCCCGGCGATCGAATATCTCGAGGTGTTGCGCGGCTCCGAGGCCGGCCAGGAGGCCCAGCAGTCCATCTTCACGGTGGGCAGCCCGGAGAAAGAGGCTCTCGCCCTGCGCTTCGACCTCACCGTGCCGCTCGCCCGTGTCGTGGCCCAGTACCCCGAGCTGCCCAGGCCCTTCCGCCGCTACCAGGTGTCGCCGGTGTGGCGGGCCGATAAGCCGGACAAGGGGCGCTTCCGGGAGTTCACCCAATTCGACCTCGACTCGGTGGGGGTGGAGTCCGAGATCGCCGACACCGAGGTGATCGCCGGTATGTGCGACGCTCTCTCGGCGCTCCAATGCGGCCCCTACCTGGTGCGTTTCTCCAGCCGCGGCATCCTGAACAGCCTGCTCGCCTTCGCCGGCATCCCCGAGGAGCGGGGAACGGACGTCTTCCGGGTGCTCGACAAGCAAGACAAGATCGGCCTCTCCAAGGTGAGGAAGGAGCTCACCAGCGGCTACCAGGACGAATCCGGGGACACCATCCCCGGCCTCGGCCTGGGCGAAGACCAGGTGGACCGCATCGAGCGCTTCCTGGCCATCCAGGCGACCGACCGCCGAGAGGTGGTGGCCGAGCTGCGAGAGGTCTTTTCCGGGGTCCCCGGCGCCGAGGACCAGATCTCCCTGGTGGAGCGCATCTCCAGCCACCTCTTCGCCCTCGGCTACGGCGAAGACCGCGTGCGCCTCGATCTCTCGATCGCCCGTGGCCTCGCCTACTACACCGGGCCGGTCTTCGAAGCCATGCTGCTCGACGCCCCACAATTCGGCTCGGTGTTCGGCGGCGGCCGCTACGACGACCTGGTGATGCGCTTCCTGGGCGAGCGAATCCCGGCCACCGGCGCCTCGATGGGTGTGGACCGGCTGCTCGCTGCGCTCGAGTACCTGGGGCGGGCCGGCGGCCAGAAGTCCACCGCCAAAGCCCTGGTGCTCACCATGGACGCCGCGCTCACCGAGGATTATTTGGCCCTTACCTGGGAGCTGCGCCGGGCCGGGATCCCGGCCGAGGTCTACCTGGGCACGGAGAAGGGCTTGAAGAAGCAGCTGCGCTACGGCGACGCCACCGGCGTGCCGATCGCCATCCTCTACGGCTCGAACGAAAAGGAGCGTGGCGTGGTGACCCTGAAGGACATGGAGGTGGGCCGCCAGAAGGCCCAGGCCCTGGCCGACCGCCAGGAATGGCTGGAGGCTCGCCCCGGCCAGCGCGAAGTGCCGCGCGGCGAGTTGGTGGCCGGCGTGAAGGCGATGCTCGAGGAGATCGCCGGGGCGGGCCGCTGATGGACCCTGCCCACGCGAGCTCCATCGTTCTCGACGGTTCGAGCCTCACCCCCGAGCTGCTGGCACGCCTCGCCCGGGACCCGCGAGTGGTGGTCGCCTGCGCCCCCGAGGCTCTGGTGCGGGTGCGTGCCGGCGAGGCGCAGATCGCCGCCATCACCGAGCGCTATCGCCGTGACTTCGAGGACCCCGAAGCCCATCCCGTCTTGGACTACGGCGTCACCACCGGCTTCGGCGAGTTCAAGAACATCCCCATCCCTCCCAAGGGGCTCGAAGCGCTGCAGATCCGGCTGCTGGTGAGCCACGCCGCCGGAGTGGGGGAGAACGCCAGCGCGGACGACCTGGCCAACTACTTCCCCGCGGAAGTGGTGAGGGCCACGCTGGCGGTGCGGCTCAATTGTTTCTTGAAGGGCCATTCGGGAGTACGCGAAGCTCTGGTCGAGGCGGTGCTGGCGATGCTCAACCGCGGCATCGTGCCGCTGGTGCCCATCCGGGGCTCGGTGGGCTCTTCCGGGGACCTCGCTCCCCTCGCTCACCTCTTCGCCGTGCTCCTGGGCGAGGGTCGCTACTACCGGGTGGTGGGGCCGGGGGACCTGCGAGCGCGCCACCTGGAGCTCCGCAGCGCGCGAGAGACCCTCGAAGCAGACCTCGGCCGGCCCTTGCCGGGCATCCGCGCCAAAGAAGGGCTGGCTCTCACCAACGGTGCCAACTTCTCGACCGCGCTCCTGGCGCTGGCGGTGGCCGATGGCGAGGCCCTCGCCGCCACCGCCGATCTCGCCTGCGCCCTCTCGCTCGAGGCGGTGTGCGGCTGCGCCCGGGCGCTGGACCCGCGGGTGC
>CALMKX010000346.1 GCA_937867335.1 uncultured Acidobacteriota bacterium | reverse complement strand
AGGGTGAGCGTCGAAAGGGCCAGGAAGAGCAGGAGCAGCCCGGCCACCGTGGCGAGGGCCCAGCGGAACAGGCGGCCGTCGTCCTCGCTGACCCACCAGGGAGCGAGACGCTGGCCTACGAGGGCGGCGAGCAGGGCGAGCAACAGGAAGCTCATGGCGCGCCGGTGCCGGGCTTGGCCTCGGCCGGCCAGAGCCGGCGGTAGACCGTGCCCTGCGGATCTTCCAGGATCGGCGCGAGCCGCGGCTCCCGGATGTTCATCTCGTAGGTGATCCAGTAATCCGCCTTCTCCCAGGCGGCGGGATCGTGCGACGGCACCAGCTCGCACTCGGGCAGAAAGAACGACGCCCAGAGGAAGCGGAAGAACGGTGGATTGCCTTCGCCGGGTGCCGAGTGGAAGGCCACCAGGCTGCCGGCGGGCAGGAAGGGCCGGGCTCGATCGAGGAACTCGCCCAGCTTCTTCGGCGAGGCCTGGCCGTAGCGCCAGAGCCCGGCGGTATGCCAGGGACGGTCTGGCCGCCGGGCCGTCCTGGCCTGTTCCCGCACCTCCCTGCCCAAGCTCACGGCCAGCCAGATCAGCCCGAGCGCCACGAGAGCGCGAAGCGCCAGCTCCAGCGGCTTAGGGCGAGAGCGTGGCGCGCTCCGGGCGGCGTTCTGGAGGAGTGGATCGGCCATCGAGATCGCGGCCGATTCTAGCCAAGATTACGGCTGGCTCTTTGCGCACTTGCCAACGGCCCCCGCGGATCGCAGAATCACCGCCGATGCGCTCTCGCCCCTGCCCACTCCTGCAGCTCGCTCTCTGCCCACTCGCCCTGGCAGCTTCGCTGGCCTTGGTCCCGCTCTCTTCGGCGGCCGAGGCGGGCCCGCTCCACTGGCAACCTTCGGCGCTCTGGGGTGCCGACGTCCGCTCCTTGGTGCTCGCTCCCGACCGTCCGGACACCGCTTTCGCCGGCACCTCGGGAGGGCAGGTCTACCTCTCACGGGACGGCGGCGCGAACTGGGTGGATCCGGCCGCCGGCCAGCCGTTCGCCGGCTGGGTGGTCTCGGCCCTGCGCTTCGATCCCAACCGGCCGCAGCGCCTGTGGGCCGGCCTCTGGGGCCTGTGGGGCGGGGGTCTCCTGGCCTTCTCCGAGGACGACGGCAGCAGCTGGGCGTTCCGCACCACTCCCAAGGACGGGGGTCAGGTCTATTCCCTGGCACTGGTGCCGGGCCGTACCGGGCGGATCCTGATCGGCACTCGGCAAGGCGTCTTCGCCAGCCAGGACGACGGCCTCACCTGGACTCACCTCACCCGCAAGCTGCCCGAGGTCCAGAAGGTGACCAGCCTGCTGGTCGACCCGGACCGTCCTCGCACCCTGTACGCGGGAACCTGGCGCCGGGCCTATCGCAGCGACGACGATGGGGCCAGCTGGAAGGGCCTCTTCGAAGGCATGGAGCTCGACCGCGAGGTCTTCAGCCTCACGCCCACGCCAGGGCGTCCCGGTGAGCTCTGGGCGTCCACCTGCGGCTGGGTGTACAAGGGCAGCGACCGCGGTGCCCGCTGGACGCCTTCGCGCAAGGGCCTGGCGGTGAACCGCACGCCGAGCTTCGCCGCCCTCGGCGACGGCGCCTTGCTCGCCGGCACCGTCGGCGGGCTCTTCCGCTCCAGCGACGGTGGCGCCTCCTGGAGCCGCCTCGGCCCGGAGGGTCTCGCCGTGCTCGCCATTGCCGGCCACCCCTCCCGACCAAAGCGCATTCTTCTTGGCACCGAAGGCTCCGGAGTCTGGCGTTCGGAGGACGGAGGCGAGAGCTTCGAGCGCTCCACCCAGGGGATGACCAACGTCACCGTGGCCGCCCTGGCGACTGCCGACCGAGAGCTGCTGGCGGCGGTCAACCACGCCGGGCCGGCATCGGGGCTCTACAGCTCGATCGACGGCGGCCGGAGCTTCCAGGCCCAGCGCCTCGGCCTGCCGAGCGTGCTCGACCTGGCGAGCGCCGGCGGACGGATCTGGGCGGCCACCGAAAAGGGGCTCTACGAGCGCGCTCCGGACTACCTCTGGGGGAGGGTGGTGGAGGTTCCCGAGGAGCGCATCGAGCAAGTGGAAGCCCGCAGCGGCCGAGTGGTGGTGCGCGGCGCCCGGGGCCTCTGGGAACGCCTCGACGGGCGCTTCGTGCCCCTTTCGGCCGAGGGCCTGAGTCCGCGCTCGGCCGCCTTGCTGGGGGGAGCGCTGTGGGTGTCGGCAGGAGACGCGGTGTACCTGCTCGCCGGCGGCAACCGGCAGCGGCTGTGGGCACCGGCTCCGGCCGGTTCCCTCACCGCCCTCGCGGACCGCATGCTGCTTGCGGGAGCCGGCGCCGCCTGGGACCGCCGTGGCAGCGACGGCAAATGGCAACGGCTGGCCAATGAAGAGGTGGAGCTCCTGGCGACCGGCGATCGGCGCTTCTCGCACCTCAAGGTGAGCCGGGAGGGGGCTGAGCTCTTCGACGAAGCGCTCGGGACCTACCAGCCCCTCGAGCTGCCAGTACCCGCGAACCAGCTGAGCTCGGCCCTCTTGGTGGGAGACCGGTTCTTGCTGGGAACCACCGCCTCCGGCCTTTGGCTCGCGGAGCTTCCCCGGCCGGCCGCCCCGGACACCACCACCAGCCAGGCCGGTGGTGGCGCCGGGGCCCCTCAGCGCTAGAGGCCTCGGGCCTCATTGCCGGCTCTGGCAACCTCCGCAACCGTTCGACGGGGCCCCCGCGCAGCTCCCCGAAGCCGGATTCCAGCCCTGGCAGTCGTACTGGCACTTGCAGCACTGGCCCCCCACATCGAAGCTGCAAGTGCTGGTGCCCGGCGGGACGCACTGGCCCGCGAGGTTGGCCGCGAAGCCGTTCGCGCAGGTGTTGCACTTGCCATTGCTGCAGCTGGTGCAGTTCGGGTCGATGGTGTTGCAGGCCTGGCAGCTCGTGCCGTTGCCGGCCACCCCGTAGCCGCTCGCGCAGCCCGTGCACTGGCCGTTCTTGCAGCTGGTGCAGTTCGGGTCGATGGTGTTGCAGGCCTGGCAGCTGGTGCCGTTACCCGCCACGCCGTAGCCGCTCGCGCAGCCCGTACACTGGCCGCCGGAACAGGCGGTGCACTTGGGGTCGATCCCGGTACAGGGCACGCAGCTCTTGTTCTGCAGCTCGAAGCCGGCGGCGCAGCCTTCGCAGCGGTTGTTCTTGCAGCTGGTGCAGTTGGCCGTGATGCTGCCGCAGTTCTGGCACCTCCCTCCGAGCACCCCATAGCCGGGAACGCACTGGATGCAGTAGATCGAACCGGCGCCCTCGCAGCGCAGGCAGTTGGGGATGATCTCCCCGCAGGAAGCCCGCGCCTGGGAGGCCGGCTCCCCGGCCCCCACCGGTGCGGCCAAGGCAATCAGCAATGCGCAGCTGGCGACTCCTGCGAGAACGAGACAACGCTTCAGGATCATGGGCTCCTCCCGTTTCGAGCGGCAGGCCGCCGCGCACGGGTCGAGGCCTTTCCTCCCCCGCCGCGAGCTCGACCCGGCAGCTCTGTCGATTCCTTGAACGAAGTGAAGTGTTTCGCAAGACTATCGCAGGCCCGAGCCCGAAACACTCTTGACTACAACTGTCGTCATCCGTATCATGACGACAGTTGTCGGCAGGGGGGCTTCGAGCATGCAGAAAAGCATCGGAGATCAGGAGCTGGCGCTGCTCCAGTTCGTGGCGGAGCGGGGAGGCGCCTCCGTGGGCGAGGCGGTGGAGGAATGGGGGGAGAGCCGGGGCCTCGCTCGTTCCACGGTGCTCACCATGATGGAGCGGCTGCGTGCCAAAGGGCATCTGGCCCGCAGCCAGTCGGCCGGCGTCTACCGCTACTTCTCGCCCTCCTCCAAGCAGGAAGTGCTGCGCTCGGTGGTGGAAGGCTTCGTCGAGCGCACCCTCGGCGGTTCGGTTTCGCCTTTCGCCGCCTATCTCTCCACGGCCACCGAGGTAAGCCCCGAAGAGCTCGCCGAGCTCGAGGCCGTGGTGGCCCGCCTCCAGGCCCGTCAGAAGGGCGGTGAGGCATGATCCCCGCTCTTCTCGACTCGAGTTCTGCCCTGCTCTCGGCCCTGCTTCGGGCTTCCCTCGAAGGGGCTGTCCTCGCTCTCCTGGTCGCGGCTCTCTGCCGGCTCGCTCCAGGCCTCCCGGCTCGCCTTCGCTGCTGGCTGTGGTGGCTGGTGGGCCTGAAGCTGCTGGTCGGTCTGGCCGGAATCGCTCCGGTGCGGCTGGCGGTGCTGCCAGCGCCAGAGCGTGGGGCGGTTTCCGAGCTCCGCCAGGCGGCCGAGGCCGCGCCGCGAGGGCTCAGGGTCCCGCCGGAGGCCAAGCCGGGCGAGATCGGAGAGGTCGCCCCCGGCCCTCGGCCGGAAGCGGCCCGCAACCGACTGCGACAAGTCTGGCCCACGCTGCTTTCGGGCCTGTGGCTGGCCGGAGCCGTGGCCGGCCTCCTGGCCCTCGCTGGCTCCTTCGCCCGGACGAGGCGGCTCCGGCGGGATGCCCTCCCCCTGCCGCCCGCTCAGGGTGGCCTCGGCTGGGAGTCTCTCGCCCACCGCCTCGGCCTGGCCCAGGCTCCCGAGATCCGCGTCAGCTCGAGGATCTCGATTCCCCAGGTAGTGGGTCCTTTCCGGCCGATGATTCTGCTCCCCCTCGAGAGCTGCTCCCGGCTGGGAGGCGACGAGTTCTCGCTGCTAATCGCCCACGAGCTCTGCCATCTCGCTCGACGGGACCTTTTCTGGGGTTGGGTGCCGGCCCTGGCCGAGCGCCTTTTCTTCTTCCATCCGGCGGCCGTTCTGGCGGGGCGGGAGTATGCCCTCGCCCGGGAGGCCGCCTGCGACGCACAAGTGCTACGACTTCTGGGGGCGGCGCCCCGGGAGTACGGGCGAATGCTCCTACGCTGGGGCCTGGCACCGCGAGAGACCGGTCTCGCCGCCGCGGTGGCCTCGCCTTCGGCAAAGAACCTCAAACGGAGGCTCGAAATGCTTCAGGATGCAACCTCTTCCCGGCTGAGAGCAGGCCGGTGGTGGGCCGCCGCGGCCCTCGCCGTCGCCGCTCTGGTACCGCTGCAGCTGGTCGCCCGCACCGCCCCGGCGCCAGCGGCTCGGGCATCAGCTG
>CALMKX010000345.1 GCA_937867335.1 uncultured Acidobacteriota bacterium | reverse complement strand
GCTGGTGCCGGCGCTACGCAACGAGGACCTCCGCCCCGCCGGCTGCGGCGTGCGGGCCCAGGCCCTCGACCGCCAGGGCCGGCTGATCGACGACTTCGCCCTCCTCGCCGGCGAGCGCAGCCTCCACGTGCTCAACGCCCCCTCCCCCGCCGCCACCGCCTCGCTGGCGATCGGCCGCCGCATCGCCGAGCAAGCCGCCGAGCAGTTCGGTTGGAAGAGGAGGTAGCAGGAGCGGGAGCGAATTCTGGGCGAAAGGAGGAGGCCCGGCCTGGGGTTGCCGGCCGGGCCTTGTGGAGGGTCTTAGGCGAGCACTGTCAGAACGCTGTCCACCGTGCTGAGCGGGATCGAGACGTTCACTTCTTCTTCGGCCGAGTGGACGTGGATCTTCAGGCTGCCGCCCACCTTTTCGATCCGTACCTGCTCGCGAGTGCTGTCCACCGAAACCAACACTGCGTCCGGAGCATCGTCGAGCGCGGCCAGCAGGGCCTTCAGCTTCGGCGCGATCGGGCCCAGCTTCTGGTGAATCCTCTCCCGCTCCCGCTCCGGCATCATCGCCGGCAGATTCGCCACCGTCGCCTGCACCAGCGCGGCGGGGATCGGCAGATTCAGGTGCATCCCTCCCGGCTTGGACTCATCCACCTGGATATGAACGAGACCCGAGCTCACCACCGTCGCGCCCAGCACCACTCCCGAACTCGCGAAGATCAACCCGACTGCGACACCGATTCCCACGAGACCTTTGACGAAAGCGGCCATGATGAGCTCCTAACGGCCTTCGGCCTGAGAGTCGATCCACACCCGAACGCTCGCTTCCTGGTCGTCCACCGTCACCAGGTCCCCGGCGCCCTGGGCGGCGAGAGCCCGCACCGCGGCCGCGATGTTCAGCTGGTTCGGATCTTCGCTGGTCAGGAGGGCGTCCACCACCGAGAGGGGAATCCGGGCATGCACCTTGGAATCACGGTGTGAGTTCTCGCTCACTCTCGCCACCAGATAGCCGCCCTGCTTGGCGACCTGCACGTCGTCCTTGTCGCTCTTCACGGTCACGAAGGTGGCATCCGGCGCGTTCTTCAGCTCGCTCCACACCCGGCGCAGCTCGGCCGCGTTGAAGTCTTTGTCCTCGATGCGGATCCGGCCGCCGTGAGCGGTCTCTTCGGGGATCAAGGCCACCGCGCTCTCGATCAGCGACAGCGGCAGGTTGACATGGACATTCGCCTTCTCACCGGTGGACTCGTGGACCTCGACGTGGAACCAGAGATCGGCGGCGCGGGCCGCCGGAGTGAGCAGCGCGAGAGCGAGAGCCGAGGTCAAGAGGACCGGGGTGCGCTTGACGGGGAACATAGACCTCTCCTTTCCACGGTGAAGCACAGCCTCACCGCCGGATGCTTCGTCGGTTGTTTTCTAGGGTTTGGAGCCGCCGTGCGGCGCCGTTTCCGTCTTCTAGCCCCTAGGACGACCGGGCTCAGGAGAATGTTTCAGGGGCAAGGAATTTTTCTCGCGAGGGCCTCAGCCCATGCTCTCGAGCTCGTCGATCTTGCCGCGGATCACCTCGAAGCCGAGCTGCCAGAAGGCGGGATCGGTGACGTCCACGCCAGCCTCGGCGAGGATGGCGTGGGGGCGCTGGCTGGCGCCTTTGGAGAGCAGCTCGAGGTAGACCGGCTTGAAGGCTTCCCCTTCCTCCTGGAAGCGCCGGTAGAGAGCGAGCACCAGCAGCTGGCCGAAGCTGTAGGCGTAGCAGTAGAAGGGCGTGTTGTAGATGTGCGGAATGCTCACCCACTCGTTGCGGAACTCGTCGCCAACCTCGACGCTGTCGCCAAACTGCTCGGCCAGAAGATCGAAGTACATGGCGCTGATCTCCTCGGGCGACTGGTTGTTTAGCACCGCCTCATGCGCTGCCTTCTCGAAGATCACAAAGTACGCCTGTCTCATCACCGTGGCGTACATGTCGTCGACCGAGGCGGCGAGCAGTTCACGGCGCACGAGCGGGTCCGGTTGCTCGGCCAGCAGGCGCTCGGTCAGCAGCATCTCGGCAAAGACCGAAGCCGTCTCCGCCAAGGGCAGCGACGGATGCTGGGTCAGCAGCGAGTGCTTCTCGGCGGCCATGCTGTGGATGGCATGGCCGAGTTCATGCGCAATCGTGGCGACGTCACGCACCTTACCGGTATAGTTGACAAGTACCCAGGGCGTCTGCGACGGCAGCACCGTGGCACAGAACGCACCCCCGCGCTTGCCTTTGCGCACTTCACTGTCGATATGATCCTGGTCGAATACGCGCAGCGCCTGCTCCGCC
>CALMKX010000344.1 GCA_937867335.1 uncultured Acidobacteriota bacterium | reverse complement strand
CCGGCGAGGGCGCGGGCGGCGAGCAGGCTGGGCAGGCCGGGGGCGAGGCCGCAGGCGAGGTTGCCGAGGCTGAAGGTGACGATGGCGAGGGCCATGGAGGTGCGGCGGCCGAGGCGGTCGGCGAGCCAGCCGAAGAGGAAGCCGCCGAGGCCGCTCGCGGCGATGGCGATGCCGGTGAGCCAGGCGAGCTGGAATTCGCTCAGGGAGAAGTCCTGGCGGATCTTGCCGAGCAGGAAGGAGAGCACGGTCAAGGAGTAGAACCCGAACCACCAGGTGAGCCAGGCCAGGGCCAAGGCCGCGGGCTGGCGGGTCTGCTTCGGGCCGTCGCCGGGGGAGAGCAAGGTGATGGAACTATAGCTGGAAGGGGTGGGGCGTGTTGGCGGGGGGGAGAGTGGCGGCTGGTGCGCCTCCGGTGCTCGGCCTCGACCCCGTAGGGGTGCCTCCGCTCCTCGACGCCCGAGCCGCCGCTATTTCGGGGCGGGTGTTTGGGGGACTTGGCCTGGCTGAGTTGGGGCTAGACTGGGCTGGTGACATCTCAGAAAAGTGATCGCTGGCAGCGGATCTATGCCGTGGTTCGACAGATTCCTTCCGGTCGGGTGGCCACTTATGGGCAGGTGGCGGCTTTGGCGGGGTTGCCGGGGCATGCTCGGCAGGTGGGTTATGCCCTCCATGCCCTGCCCGAAGGGAGCGATGTGCCCTGGCAGCGGGTGATCAACTCCCGGGGCGAAGTGAGCCTGCGGGGGGAGGAGCTGGACTACGCCGGTTACCAGCGCCACCTGCTGGAGGGCGAGGGGGTGCGCTTCGACGCCGCGGGGCGGGTGGATCTCGAGCTTTTCCGCTGGGAGCCGGAAGACGAGCTGCCGCGGGCGCGGCCGCGGAAGGCGGGCGACGCACGACGGCCTGCTAGGATCAGCCGCTGAGCTTCGATCGTTCCCCTTGGACGGCGACGCCTTTTCTGGAGGTTCCTCATGCGTGCACTCAAACTCCTCTGCCTGGCTCTTGCGCTCGGCTCGATTCCCGCCTGGGCGCAAAACCAGGACTACTCGAAGGTCCAGATCCAGACCGTGGCGGTGGCTCCGGGCATCTCGATGCTCCTGGGCGCCGGCGGCAACATCGGCGTTTCGGTGGGCGAGGACGGCGTGTTCCTGATCGACGATCAGTACGCCCCCTTGACCGAGAAGATCCAGGCGGCCGTGAAGGCGCTCTCGCCCAAGCCCGTCCGCTTCCTGCTCAACACCCACTGGCACGGCGACCACACCGGCGGCAACGAGAACCTGGGCAAGGCCGGGGCGATGATCGTGGCCCACGACAACGTGCGGATACGCCTATCGACCGAGCAGTTCATGCCGCGGTTCAACGAGAAGGTGCCGCCCTCGCCGGCGATCGCCCTGCCGGTGGTCACCTACAACGACAGCGTCACCTTCCACGTCAACGGCGAGGAGATCTACGCCTTCCACGTGCCGCCGGCCCACACCGACGGCGACTCGATCGTGTTCTTCAGGAAGGCCAACGTGGTGCACATGGGCGACGTCTTCTTCAACGGCCTCTATCCGTTCATCGACGTCGACAGCGGCGGCTCGATCAGCGGGGTGATCGCCGCGGTGGACCGTGTGCTGGCCATGGTGGGGGACGACGTCAAGCTGATCCCGGGCCATGGCCCGCTCGCCGGCAAGAAGGAGCTCGCGGCCTATCGGGCGATGCTCGCGGCCGTGCGGGACAACGTGGCCAAGCTGGTGGCCGCGGGCAAGAGCGAGGCTGATGTGCTGGCGGCCAAGCCCACAGCCGCCTTCGACGAGACCTGGGGCAAGGGCTTCTTGAAGCCCGAGGTGTTCACCCAGATCGTCTTCGCCAGCGTGTCGAAGGAAGCCGGCAAGAAGCCTTGAGCTCGAGCGACGCCGAGGGGCGGGGCGGCCTCGCCGCCTTCGCCCGGCTGCCCCGCACGGTGGTGGCCCTGGGGGTGGTGAGCCTTTTCGCGGACCTCTCGAGCGAGATGGTCTACCCCCTGCTGCCGCTCTTCCTCAGCACTGTACTCGGGGCCGGTGCTCTGGCCCTGGGCTTGATCGAGGGCGTGGCCGAGAGCACCGCTTCGCTGGTCAAGCTGCTTTCCGGCCGCTGGTCGGACCGCCTGGCCCGCCGCAAGCCGCTGGTGGTGGGCGGCTATTCGCTGGCGGGCTTGGCCCGGCCGCTGATCGGCCTGGCCGGCAGCTGGCCCGCGGTGCTCTTGCTGCGCTTCGTGGACCGCGTGGGCAAGGGCAAGACGCGTGAGGTGAACCTGCGCTTCACGACC
>CALMKX010000343.1 GCA_937867335.1 uncultured Acidobacteriota bacterium | reverse complement strand
CATGGCAAAGCAGAAGTTTGAGCGGGTGAAGCCCCATGTGAACGTGGGGACGATTGGTCACGTGGACCATGGTAAGACGACGCTGACGGCGGCGCTGACGAAGGTGGCTGCGGACAAGGGATGGGCGAAGTTCGTCAGCTACGACGAGGTGGCGAAGGCGTCGGAGTCTCAGGGTCGACGGGACCCGACGAAGATTTTGACGATTGCGACGTCTCACGTGGAGTATTCGACGGAGAACCGTCACTACGCTCACGTGGACTGTCCGGGTCACGCGGACTACGTGAAGAACATGATCACGGGTGCGGCTCAGATGGACGGAGCGATCCTGGTGGTGTCGGCGGCGGACGGTCCGATGCCTCAGACGCGGGAGCACATTCTGCTGGCGCGTCAGGTGGGAGTGCCGTACATCGTGGTGTTCCTGAACAAGTGCGATTTGATCGACGATCCGGAGCTTCTGGACCTGGTGGAGCTGGAGGTGAGGGAGCTGCTGTCGCAGTACGAGTTCCCGGGCGACGATGTGCCGATCATCCGAGGTTCGGCGATCAAGGCGTTGACGGGAGAGAACCATCCACTGGGCGAGCCGTCGATCCTGGCGCTGTATCAGGCTTTGGACACGTACATTCCGCTGCCGGAGCGAGCGGTGGACAAGCCGTTCCTGATGCCGATCGAGGACATTTTCACGATCCAGGGCCGTGGCACGGTGGTGACGGGGCGTGTGGAGCGTGGTGTGGTGAAGGTGCAGGACGAAGTGGAGATCGTGGGCATCCGTCCGACGGCGAAGACGGTGGTGACGGGTGTGGAGATGTTCCGCAAGCTGTTGGACTCGGGCGAGGCGGGGGACAACATCGGCGTGCTTCTGCGTGGCACGAAGCGGGAGGACGTGGAGCGTGGCCAGGTGCTGGCGAAGCCAGGGACGATCCAGCCTCATACGCAGTTCAAGGCCGAGGTGTACGTGTTGACGAAGGAAGAGGGCGGTCGTCATACGCCGTTCTTCAAGGGATACCGTCCGCAGTTCTACTTCCGGACGACGGATGTGACGGGAGTGGCTCAGCTGCCGGAAGGGACGGAGATGGTGATGCCGGGCGACAACGTGTCGCTGACGATCGAGCTGATCGCGCCGATCGCGATGGAGAAGGGGGTACGCTTCGCCATCCGAGAGGGCGGCCGCACCGTCGGTGCCGGCACTGTCACCGACATCGTCAAGTAGGCGCGGCTCAGGGGCAAAGCGGAGGAAAGAATGGTCAGCGAGAAGATCCGCATCCGGCTCAAGGCTTTCGATTACCGGGTGCTCGACACCTCGACGCACGAGATCGTGGACACGGCTCGCCGCAGTGGCGCGCAGGTGGTGGGGCCGATTCCCCTTCCCACCCAGATTTCGCGCTTCACCGTCAACCGCTCGCCCCACGTCGACAAGAAGTCGCGCGAGCAGTTCGAGATTCGCACGCACAAGCGGCTGCTCGACATCTACGAGCCGACCAGCCAGACCGTCGATGCGTTGATGAAGCTCGAGTTGCCTGCGGGTGTGGACGTTGAAATCAAGGCCTTCAAATAGGTAGAGGTGCTGTCATGGAAGGCATCCTGGGCAAGAAGCTGGGGATGACCCAGATCTTCGACGCCGATGGCAAGGTCATCCCGGTGACGGTGGTGCAAGCAGGCCCCTGTCTCGTGGTGCAGCGCAAGACGGCCGGAACCGATGGCTATGAGGCCGTGCAGATCGGCTTGGTCGAAGACCGGGCTCCCCGCAAGGTGACCAAGCCCTTGGCAGGCCATTTCAAGAAGGCGGAAGTCACGCCCACCCACGAGCTGGCCGAGTTCTCGGTGGCGGCCGACGAGGCATTCGTTCCCGGCGACCAGATCAAGTGCTCGATCTTCGCCGTCGATGAGTTCGTCGACGTCGTGGGTACCAGCAAGGGCAAGGGTTTCCAGGGAGTCATGAAGCGTCACGGCTTCGGCGGTGGTCGCGCCTCCCACGGCTCGATGTTCCACCGCGCTCCGGGCTCGATCGGCTCCTCGGCGTTCCCCTCGCGGGTGCTGCCGGGACTGCGCATGGCCGGACAGATGGGCAATTCCCGAGTGACCGTGAAGAACCTGAAGATCGTCAAGGTCGACGAGGAGAACAACCTCCTCTACATCCGCGGTGCCGTTCCGGGAGCCAGCCGGAGCTACGTCGCCATCAAGCGAGCGAAGAGGGGCTAGGCGATGAAGATCGCTGTGAAGAACCTCCAGAACGGAACGGTCGGCGAAGTGGAGCTGCCGGAGGCAGTGTTCGCCTATCCGTACAAGGAACACTTGATCCACCTCGCGGTGGAGGCCTATCGCGCCTCGCAGCGGAGCGGAACTCATAAGGCGAAGGGCCGTGGCGAGGTTTCGGGCGCCGGCAAGAAGCTGTGGAAGCAGAAGGGCACCGGCCGTGCTCGTATGGGCAGCCTGCGCTCGCCGCTGTGGCGCAAGGGCGGAATCGTCCACGGCCCGGTGCCGCGCAGCTATGACAAGAGCCTGTCGGTCCAGGAAAAGAAGAACGCCTTGAAGTCGGCGCTGTCGAAGAAGCTCGCCGAGCAGCAGATCCTTGTGATCGACAACCTCGAGTTGGGCAACCACAAGGCGAAGGATCTGGCACTGGTCCTCTCCGGCCTGGGCGCGGGACCGAAGGCGTTGCTGGTGGACTCCCAGGAAAACTACAACCTGACTCTCGCGTCCCGCAACAACCCCAGCCTCAAGATGGTGGACGCGCTGGGAGTCAACGTCTACGACGTGGTGGACCGTACCTTCGTGGTGCTCAGCCAGACGGCTCTCTCCCGGCTCGTGGAGGTGCTAGCGCGATGAGGATCCAAGAGATCATCCGTCGTCCTCTCGTCACCGAGAAGACCACCGGCCAGCGTGAGACGGCCAACGTGGTGGCGTTCGAGGTCGCACCCAAGGCCAACAAGATCCTGGTCAAGAAGGCGATCGAGTCGCAGTTCGAAGGGGTCAAGGTGGCCGAAGTACGGATCACCCGGATGCACGGCAAGAAGCGCCGGTTCGGGCGGTTCCTCGGACAGCGGCCGGATTGGAAGAAAGCCTACGTCCGCTTGACGGAAGACTCGAAGCCCTTGCAGTTCTTCGAGGGTGTTTAGGGAAAGGAACGGTAAACGCTGATGGCCATGAGAAGCTTGAAGCCGACGAACCCGGCGAGCCGTTTTCAGACCTACTCGGCCTTCGAGGAGATCACGCGAACGGCGCCGGAGAAGTCGCTGACGGAAGGGAAGAAGTCGTCCGGCGGGCGCAACAACCGTGGCGAGGTGACCATCTGGTTCCGGGGCGGCGGTCATAAGCGCCGCTACCGCAAGATCGATTTCAAGCGCGACAAGCGGGGTGTGCCGGCCCGTGTCGCTTCGATCGAGTACGACCCCAACCGCTCTGCGCGGATCGCCCTGCTGCACTATGCCGACGGCGAGAAGCGCTACATCCTGTGGCCGAACGGCTTGTCGGTGGGTGCCACTGTCGAATCCGGCGAGAAGGCCGAGATCAACGTCGGCAATGCCCTGCCGCTCAAATTGATCCCGCTCGGCACGGTGGTGCACAACATCGAGCTCAAGATCGGCAAGGGCGGCCAGCTGGTGCGCGGCGCCGGCGCAGGTGCCCAGCTGATGGCGAAAGAAGGGGACTACGCCCAGGTGAAGCTGCCTTCAGGCGAGGTGCGCAAGGTGCACGTAGAGTGCTATGCCACGGTGGGCCAGGTCGGCAACCTCGAGCACGAAAACCTTTCCTTCGGCAAGGCCGGCCGCCGGCGCTGGCTGGGCCGCCGACCGCACAACCGCGGTGTGGCGATGAACCCGGTCGATCACCCGATGGGTGGTGGCGAAGGAAAGTCCTCCGGTGGTCGTCACCCTTGCAGTCCCTGGGGTACTCCGACCAAGGGTTACAAGACCCGCAACAACAAGCGGACCGACGGCATGATCGTCCGGCGGCGCGAGACGTAGGCAGGGAGGCTGATCGTGGCGCGTTCACTGAAGAAGGGCTACTTCATCGATGATCATCTCGCCGACAAGGTCGAGGCGATGAATCGTGCGGGCGATCGCCGGGTGATCAAGACCTGGTCCCGGCGCTCGACGGTCATTCCCGAGATGGTCGGCCACACTCTCGCGGTGCACAACGGCAACAAGTTCATCCCGGTGTTCGTCAGCGAGAACATGGTGGGCCACAAATTGGGTGAGTTCGCGATGACCCGGACCTTCCGCGGTCACTCGGGCAAGAAGGCCGAGAAGACGGCCAAGGCCCGCTAGGCAGGCGGAGGAGATTTTCGAGATGGTGACCACAGCACGACTTCGCTACCTCCGTGGCTCGGCGCAGAAGGTGCGCCTGGTAGCGGATCTGATTCGCGGCCGCAACGTCAACGACGCGGTCCACATTCTGGAAACCACGCCCAAGGCCGCCGCTCGGCCTCTGGTGAAGCTGCTCAAGTCGGCCATCGCCAACGCCGAGCACAGCCGCGAGGCCGTCGACGTGGATCGACTCTTCGTGCGCGAGATCTTCGTCGACGGCGGGCCGAGCTTGAAGCGCATCCGGCCGGCACCCATGGGGCGAGCGTTCCGTATCCTGCGGCGCACCAGCCACGTGACCATCAAGCTCGATACCCAGAAGGGCGAGAACTAGCAGCAGGCTGCTAGGTCGAAAGGGGATTTCACGGTGGGTCAGAAAACACACCCTTACGGTTTCCGGCTGGTCTACAACAAGACCTGGCACTCCCGCTGGTTCGCCGAGGGCAGCTACAGCAAGACACTGCACCAGGACCTCGCGCTGCGCAAGGAGCTGAAGGCTCGGCTGCAGCACGCGGGAGTCTCGGAGATCGACATCGAGCGCGCAGCGGACAAGTTGCGTGTGACGATCTATACCTCGCGCCCCGGCATCATCATCGGCCGCAAGGGCGCGGAGGTCGACAAGCTGCGCGACGACCTGATGAAG
>CALMKX010000342.1 GCA_937867335.1 uncultured Acidobacteriota bacterium | reverse complement strand
TCGGCCGGCTCCGCCGAAATCCGACGCGCCCCGGTCCGCTCCATCCCGCCCGGCCGCCAGCGATCGGCGATCGAGAGCCCGAAGATCAAGACCACCAGGAGCAGCACCCCAACCAGGAGCCCTTCGAGAAAGCCTCCCTGCTTTTTCTTCTTCGCCATCAGGACCTCCTATCCTGTGCGCCTTCCTCCATCCGCGCGCGCGCCTCGAGCAGACGTGCGCGCGTGCCGCTCAAGCTGTCGGCCAGCAGATTGACCTCACCGATCAAGGGAAGGAAGTTCGCATCCCCCGACCAGCGCGGGATGACGTGGCCGCGCAGGTGTTCCCTCGCCTGCCCGGAATTGTATCCCTGATTGAAGCCCTGTGGATTGAGCGCGCTCTCGAGCCAGGCCCGCGCCGGCTCGGCGGCCTCGGGAGCGGGGCCGTAGGTCATGGTCTCGAAGATTTCAGCCACGGTGGTGCCTGACATCGTCACTCCTTGGGAGCTAGAGTCCGTCCTCGCAAGCTAGACCAGCGGATGGCGGAACGTCGCCGAATAACGGCCGGTGGCGTGGAACTCGAGCTGCCGCTCGAGATCCGCCAGGAGGCTCGAAGCGCCGAAGCGGAAGAGCTCCGGGCGGAGCCAGGTGGGCCCCAGCTCCTCTTTGATCAACGCCAGCCAATCCGCCGCCTGGCGCGCGGTGCTGATGCCGCCGGCCGGCTTGAAGCCCACCACCACGCCGGTGCGCTCGAAATAGTCGCGAATCGCCCGCACCATCACCAGGGAGACCGCCAGCGTGGCGTTCGCCTTCTCCTTGCCGGTCGAGGTCTTGATGAAGTCGGCGCCGGCGAGCATCGCCACCCGGCTGGCCCGCGCCACGTTGCGCAGCGTGCTGAGCTCGCCGGTGGCCAGGATCACCTTCAGGTGGGCCTCGCCGCAGGCCTCGCGAAAAGTGCGGATCTCCTCGTAGAGGGCCGGCCAGTTGCCGGTCAGGGCGTGGGCGCGGGTGATCACGATGTCGATCTCCGAGGCGCCGGCGGCGAGGGCGGCCTCGACCTCGGCGACTCGTTGGGCAAGAGGCGTGAGGCCCGCCGGGAAGCCGGTGGCCACCGAGCAGACCGGCACCGGCGAGCCGGCCAGGGCCTCGGCCGCGACCTCGACCATTGCCGGATAGACGCATACCGCGGCAGCGTGGATCGGCAGCTTCGCGGCTCCCAGGGCCTCGAGCAGATCGTCGCGCACGGGCCTTCGGGCCTTGGCGCAGAGGCGGTGCACTCGCCCTGGAGTGTCGTCCCCGGAGAGCGTGGTCAAGTCCAGGCAAGTGATCGCCCGCAGGTGCCAAGCTACCTGCCATTGTTTCTTCACGGTTCGCCGCTTGGGCAATGTCGCCACACGACGTTCCACGGCACTTGTATTGATGCGGGCGTCGTGCACCCAGTCGAGATCCAGCGGGAAGACCGGATTGGCCTGCCCTGCACGCTGGGTCGTCGCCGCGGTCAGGGCCGGGGCCACGGGGGTTCGGGCATCGAGCTGTCGAAGGGCCATGTGCGTACCTCGGAGTTGCCTTGGCAGAGTATCAGGCGTCGATGGGTCGGTCTACCGCAGCCGGAAGTGCATGGGGAAGCGGATCCGAAGACGCTTCAACGACGTGGAAGGAGAGTTGATATATCCTCCAACGAAAATCGCATCGCGAAGTCCTGAAACCGGCGATGCTTCAAGCGAGAATACCTTTCCTTGAGGAGCATCGAAGCGGCCGGTTTCTGCTTGACAGCGGGCAGATGCGCAGGCTATACTCTTCACAATTTCAGTTATTTTGCTAAGTTTAGTGTCTTGATATGAATCCCGTAGTTCAGTCCGAGCCCGCGGGTCGGGGCGTCGGGCCGAGGAGGTCGGAGCGGTTGTGAGCGATTGGGGCAGGAACCTCAACCAGAGCTGGCGCAGCCTGCGGCGCCGACCCCTGTTCTCCGGGGCCGTGGTGATCATGCTGGCGCTTGCGATCGGCGCTTCGGCGGCCGTCTACACCGTGGCGAGGGCCCTGTTGCTCGCTCCCTTCCCGGCGGTTCCTCAGAGCGACAGGATGGTCGCCGTCTACCGGGCGAGCCGGGGCCCCGAAGGTCAGCCCGTCGGCTTCAACGCCCTGTCCTACGCCACCCTGGAGGACGTGCGTCGAGCCAACCGCAGCTTCGAGCGGATCGGCGGCTATGTCTGGTGGTGGGCCAACCTCTCGAGCGTGGTAGGGGCGGAGCGGGTCACCGTGGCGGTCGCGGACGCCGACTACTTCGGAGCTCTCGGTCTGGTGCCGGAAGCGGGCCGATTCTTCTCGAGCCAGGAGACCACTCCCCCGGCCGTGGAAAGGCTCGCCGTGCTCTCGGCCGCCTGCTGGCGGCGGCTTTTCGGCGCGGCCTCTTGGACCGAGCGGTCCAAGATCGAGCTCAACGGCCGCAGCTACCAGGTGGTCGGCATCGCCCCGGCCGGCTTCGCTGGCACCGACTCCTCGGCCGGGGTGGAGGTCTGGCTGCCCTTGCCCCTGGCGGCCGAGATCCTGCACGTCAACGAGCCCTTCAAGGACCGCTCGCTCGGCTTCCTCAAGTCGGTCGCCAGGCTCGCGCCGGGGGTGAGCCTGGCGCAGGGCCGGGCGGAGCTCGCCGCCATCTCCCAGCAACTCAGCCAGAGCCAAGCCGCCACCGAAAAGGACTACCAGCTCCTTGCCGGCCCGCTCAATCGGTTCTTCGTGGATCCGCGGATCCAGGGCCGCTACCAGGACTACCTGCGCTCGCTCGCCGTGGCCGCCTTGCTGGTGCTGGCGGCGGCCTGCGTCAACGTCTCGAACCTGCTCACGGTGCGGGGAGGCGAGCTCAAACGGGAGCTCGCCATCCGCCAGGCCGTGGGCTCGGGCCGGCCTGGAGCGCTGCAGCGCTTCAGCGCCGAGATGACCCTGCTGTTCGGCCTCGGCTGGCTGCTCAGCCTGGCCGTCGACCTCGGGCTGGTCCGCCTGCTCTGGCAGTTCCGCCCCCCCGAGCTCGCGGATGCCGCCCTGCATCTCGCCCCGGGCTGGCAGGTGCTGGGCTTCGGCCTCCTGGTCACGGTCCTGGCCGCCCTGGCCGCCGGCGTCTTCCCGCTGTGGGAAACCGCTCGACCGAACTTGATCTCGGTGCTCAAAGTGCATCAGCCGGTCGAGAGCCTGGCCCGCCTGCGGCTGCGCTGGGGCCGCCGGCTGCTGGTGGTGCTGCAGCTCGCCCTGGCGCTGAGCGCTCTCCTGCTGACGCGCCTCTATGTGCAGAACTTCCTCGAGACTCGCAAGGTCAAGCTCGGTTTCGACCCGGAAAATCTGCTGGTCGCCAGCGTCGCCCCGGGAGACCAGGGGCTCGACGCCAGCCACAGCCGCAGCTTCTACCGGGACCTCCTCGAGCGCGTGACGGCTCTGCCCGGAGTCCACTCGGCGGCGTTGTCGGAGAACCGGCTCCTGCGAGGCGCCGTGCACCGCGCGGAGGTCTTCCGCGACGGCGAGACCGAAGGTGTGCCCAGTCCGCTGGGCATGAGCCATCGCACCAACGTGATCTCTCCCGGTTTCTTCCGCACCGCCGGAATTCCCCTCGTCGCCGGGCGGGACTTCTCCACCGAGGACTGCGAGAACTGTCCGCCGGCGGTGATCCTCAACCGCACGGCGGCCGAGACTCTCTGGCCCAAGGGCGACGCCCTGGGCAAACGGATTCATCTCCTCTCGTACGAGAATCCGGCGCTGGTGGTGGTGGGAGTGACCGAGAACACGCTGGTACGGGAGCTCACCGAGCCGGCCCAGTTCTTCTTCTACTTGCCCCTCTCCCAGAACTCCGCGCCCAGCATGGTGCTCCATGTCCGTACCGAGAGCCAGCCCACCACGTTGATACCCGCCCTGCGCCAGATCACCGCCAAGCTCCTGCCAGGAACGCCGCTCGCCCAGGCCGGGAGCGTGCATCAGTTGGTCAACGACCTGATGTGGATCGAGCGCACGGCTGCCTATCTCTTCTCCGGCTTCTCGCTCCTGGTGTTGCTCCTCGCCCTGGTGGGCGTCTACAGCGTGGTGGCCCAGACGGTCAACCTGCGGCGCCACGAATTCGGCATCCGACTCGCTCTGGGAGCCACGCCGAGACGGCTGATCCTGGGCCTGCTCGCCGAGATGGGCGCCCTCGCCCTGCTGGCCACGGCGGTCGGCTGGGGGCTCACACTGGGGCTGCTGCGCCCGCTGCTCGCCCACCAGCTGGCGAGCCTCGGCGCGCTCAGCGTCACCAGCTGCGTGCTGCCGTTCCTGGCTCTGGCCGCCGCCTGCCTGCTCGGCAGCCTCACACCGGCCCGGAGGCTGAGCAAGTTCCCGCCCGCCATGTCGCTCGCCGCGCCCTGAGGCGAGCGCGGCTCGGCCGGGCCTCGGGCGGCCGAGCTACAATGACGGCCGGAATTCGCTTGCGATGACCGACCGCGCCCTGCGTCTGCTCGTGCTCACCGCGGCCCTCGCCGGCAGCACGGCCAGGGCGCAGCCCCCCGGCTGCTTTCATCCAGTCGTCCTGGGGGCGAACGGCACCCAGCCCGAGCTCGCCCGGCAAGCGAACCTCGGTTGGCTGCGCTTCACCATCCGCTGGAAGGACGTGAACCCTCAGCCCTACGTCTTCGACTTCGTGCGCGAGGACGCGATCGTCGACGACGCCCGGGCGCGAGGGGTCCAGGTTCTCGCCATCCTCTCGACCGCACCGCAGTGGGCCGGCAGCAACCCGAACGGCACCCGCCCTCCGGCCGACCTCTCTCTGTGGCAGACCTTCGTCCGCGAGACGGCCCGGCACTTCGCCGGCAGGGTCGCCGCATACGAGATCTGGAACGAGCCCAATCTCCGGGACATCGCCCTGGGAGTGGGCTGGGATGCCGACCTCGACGCCTCGCCTCGCTACGTCGACTACCTGCGAAGCGCCGCCGAGATCCTCCGAAGCGAGGACCCGTCCGCCAAGGTGCTGGGCCTCGCCGCCTCCAGCCTGCCCGACAGCCGCACCGCCCAGCTGGTCTCCCAGCTCGAGCAGCCCTTCGCCGACGGCAGCCGTGGCTCGGACTATCTCGACGTGGTCTCCTTCCACGCCAACGCCCTGACCGACGAGGCCGCGACCACCGTCGAAGGCCGCATCGGCGAGCACCTCACCTCGCTCTTCCGCCGCAATCCCGGCAGCCAGGGCAAGCCGGTGTGGATCACCGAGCTCGGCTGGAGCAGCGATCGGGTGGGCGAGCTGGCCCAGCGCGAGCGCATCGAGACCCTGCTCGACCACTTGAGCCGCTCCTGCGATCCTTCGCGGCCCGAGCTGGTGATGCTCTTCCAGCTGCGCGATTTTCCCCAGGTGGAGAGCCGTGGCCTTTTCCACGCCGACGGCTCGCCCAAGCCGATCGCCCGCCTCTACCTGGGCAACCTGCCCTTCCCGGCCACCACTCGCGATCCCCTCGGGCTCGCCTGGAGCTACGTCTGCCGCAACTTGTTCTGTGAGTTCGAGGCCAACGAATGGCAGGTGAACCCGTTCGTGACGCCGCAATGCCGCTGGGATTTCGGCGACGGCACGAGCGGTGGCGGCTGCCGCACCCGCCACGTCTACCAGGACGCCGGCAGCCGGTTGGTGCGGCTCTCGGTGCTGATCGACGAGCAGGAGATCTACCGCCGCGAGGCCACCCTGGTGCCCGAGGGCTCCTGTCAGGACCCCGAGCCGCCCACTCTGCGCCTGCTCTCTCCGGGCGCCGGGGCGACCGACGTCGCTCCGGATCCGCGTTTGCTGGTGGGCCTGCGCGACAACATCGGCCTCTTCCGCCTCGACTTCGCGGTCGACGGCCGCCAGCTGCTGAGCCTCGCCCGGCCGGACCTCGAGCTGCCCACGGCCGAGCTGCGCTGGCAGACGGCCGGCTTCGCTCCGGGGCCCCATCGGTTGTCGATCAGCCTCTCCGATCGCTGCAACAACACCGTGAGGGTGGACCGCGACGTCTTTCTCGACGCCAAGTCGCCGCAGATCGAGCTCGAGCCTCCGCTCTCTCGGTTGGTTTCCGAGCGGGTGAAGATTCCGGTCGCCGCGAGCGACAACCGGGGCATCGACCGCGTCGAGCTCTTCCTCGACGGCCTGCCGCCCGCGGTCGACCGCAAGGCTCCCTTCTCGCTCTCATGGAATACCCGCGTGAGCGACGAGGGCCCGCACCGGCTCTACGCCGTGGCCTACGACCGGGCGGGCAACGCGAGCCGCAGCGCCACCGTGGTGCTGGTGGCCGACAACCGGCCGCCGGAGCTGTTCGTCAGCACGCCGAGCCACGGCAGCCGGGTGAGCGGCGTGGTGCGCGTGGCCGGCTGGGCCGTCGACGCCAGCGGCTCGGTGAGCCTCGAGCTGCTGCTCGACGGCGCGCCTCTTACCTCCCTCGGTGGCTTCGAGGCCGTGCCCCGCCCGTCCGTCTGCGCGAGCTTCGCCCGCCTGGCAGACCCGCGCTGCCCCGCCGTGGGCTTCCGCACCTTCTTCGATGCCTCGAGTCTCGAGCCCGGCCGCCACACTCTGGCCGTGCGGGCTCGGGACGCCCTCGGTCGCGCTGCCGTTTCGGAGCTGACGATCGAAGTGGCGCCCTCAGGCGCGCGCTGAGCGCGGCTGCTCGGCGAGCGGATCGCGGTCCCGGGTGCACAGATAGACCCCGGCGAGCACCACCGCGCAGCCCAGCCACCACACCGGCCGGGGCACCCGGCCGAACCACAGCCACTCGAAGGCCACCGTCATCGGCGCATTCAAGAACACGAAGGCCGCGGCGGTCGAAGCGGGCAGCCGCTGCAGAGCCTCGTACCAGAGCCAGAAGGCGAGCACCGTGCAGGCGAGGGCCAAGAACAGCGCCGCCCCGTAGCGCGGCAGGGTCCAGGCGGCGACGCGGGCCTGGAAGCCGCGGTCGGCGAGGGCCAGGGGAAGCGTGGGCAGGCTCGCCAGGCCGAGCACCAGGAAGTTCAGGTGGAGCGGCGAGAAGCGGCCCACCAGGGGCTTCGAAAACGTAGTACAGAGCGACCAGGAAGCCGGCGCCCCCACCAGGATCAGAGCGTCGCGCAGGTAGGCCGGCTCCACCATCCGCCCGGAGCCGTGGATCACCACCGTGTAGAGGCCGACGATCGCCAGGGCGAGGCCCGCCACCTTGAGCCAGGTGGCCCGCTCCTGGCCGAGGGCGACGGTCAGGAAAAAGGTGAGCACCGGGTTGAGCACGGTGAAGAGCGAGCCGGTGCCGGCCGGTACTCGATGGTGGCCCACCGCGAAGGCCAGGTTGTAGGTCCACACCGAGAGCAGCCCGAGGAAGAGCACCTGCAGCGGATGGCTGGCGAGGATCCGTCGCGCCTCCGCCCGCGCCGCCGGCAGCAGCAGGAACCAGCCCAGGCACCACAGGGCGACCGGCACGAAGCGAGCCTCCACCAGCTCCAAAGGGCCCAGGCGCTCGGCGTCCGGAACGTCCTCTCCTACCAAGGCGCGCACCGCGATGAACGAATTCGACCAGATGAGGAAGGTCACCAGAAGCGCCAGATAGGCCAGGGAACGGGAGGCGGATCTCGAGTTCGAAGGCTGGGGCGCAGACATGGTCGGCGAAGCGTACCGGATCCACGAAGCCGCGTCTCGCCCTTTCTCCAAGGAACGGCAGGACCTGGGAGCCCGGGAAGGGCTTCGGCTATGATCCGCCCTCCCCGGCCACTGCTTCGCCGGGGAGGAAGGCTCATGATGGGGCTCACTTCCGGCTCGCTCGCCGTCTCTCGCTTCACCGCCGCCTATCGCCCGGATCCCGACTTCGAGTCCGCCGAGTTCCGCGAGATCCTGCCCGGCTCGGAGGTTCGGGAATCGATCGGCTTCGTGCCCTTCGAGATCGACGCCCCTTACGAGGTGGGCACTCGCCGTTGGGCCTTCCGCATCCGCATCGACCGCCTGCGCCCGGACCCCACCACGGTCAAGGAGCGCTTCAAGCAGCTGGTGGCGACCGAGCTGGCCAGCGGCGCCCGCTTCGTGGGCCCGCGCAAGAAAAAGGAGCTGCGGGCCCTGGCGGAGGATGAGATCCTCACCCGCACCTCGCCGCGCTCGAAGATCCTCGAGGCGGTGCTCGACGGCGAGACTCTCTACCTCGGAACCACCGCCCGCTCGGTGATCGGCCTCGCCCTCCAGCAGCTGCGCAAGATCGGTATCGACGCTCGCTACAAGAACCCCTGGATCGACGCCGGCCTGCCCGAGCTGGCGAGCGATGCGGTGCTGGCCAAGGACCCGGGTGACTCGGCCTACGGCTGCCAGTTCCTGAAGGCCCTGGTGGGGGATGCGGATTTTCTGGTGGAGCCGGAGGCGGGCCGGGCCCGGCTGGCGGTGGCCGGGGCCCGGATCGCGCTCTCCGGCGAGATGCTGGGAGACCTCCACGAGTACCTCGAACGGGGCGCGGATGTCCTCTCCCTGAAGCTCGCTCATGGCGCCTCGAGCTTCACCCTCGACGGCCCGAGCTTCCGGCTGAGCGGGCTCAAGCTGCCCCCCGAGCCGGCGGGCCACTGGACCGAGCTCCTGGACGCCCGCCTGGCGGCGATCGCCGAGCTCTACGAGACGCTGGAAACCAAATTCCGGCAGCTGATCCAGGCCTGAGCGAGAGGGCCAGTCCCGCTCTCGCGGCAGCGGTGCATAAAAGACTAGATACGAGCTCTACCCTCCCCCATGGCCAGCCGGACCGTGACCCGCCTGCTCGAAGCCTGGCAGCAAGGTGACGAAGCCGCCCTCGAGCAGCTGACGGCGCTGCTCTACCGCGAGCTCTGCCGGCTGGCGGCGGGCTATCTGCGCCGCCGGGGAGGAGGCCATACCCTTGAGCCGGGGGCCTTGGTCCACGAGGCTTTCCTCAAGCTCGTCGATCAGAAACGGGTGGTCTGGCAGGGGCGCTCCCATTTTCTGGGTATCGCCGCCCTGCTCATGCGGCGGATCCTGCTGGACCACGCACGGGCCCGCCTGCGGGCCCTCCACGGCCGGGACTCCACCCGGCTCTCGGCGCGCACCCTCGACCTGCTGCCGCAGCCCTTCGAGCCCGACGTCGTCACCCTCCACGAGGCCCTGCAAGAGCTCGCCCAGCGCTATCCCGAGGCGGCCCGGGTGGTGGAACTGCGCTTCTATGGCGGCCTCGGCGAGGCCGAGACCGGCGCCCTCCTGGGGCTCTCGCTGCCCACCGTCAAGCGTCGCTGGCGGCTGGCCCGGGCCTGGCTCTATCGCTATCTCTCGCGCCTCGAGGCGCCGCTGGCGCTCGCCCATGACGCCTGAGCAGGCTCGCCGCGCTCTCGAGCTCTTCGAGCAGGCTCTCGAGGTGCCGGGCGCCGAGCGCGAGAGCTGGCTGGAGCGCACCGAGCTCGAGCCGGAAGTGGCCCGGGAGGTCGCCTCGCTGCTCGCCGCCGATGCCAGCCTCGAGCAAGCCGTCGAGGCCACTTCGGGGGGCGCCTCCGAAAGATCTGGCAAGCGCGTGCCGGAGCGGGTGGGAGCCTACCGGCTGCTCGATCGGCTCGGCGAGGGCGGCATGAGCGAGGTCTACCTCGCCGTACGCGACGACGGCGAACTCGAGCGCCGGGCGGCGGTGAAGCTGATCAAGCGAGAATTGCTGAGCCTCGATCTCGCCCGTCGCTTCGAGGTCGAGAGGCAGATCCTGGCCAGCCTCGACCACCCGGCCATCGCCCGGCTCTACGATGCCGGTCGAACTCCGGAAGGCGTGCCCTATTTCGTGATGGAGCTGATCGAAGGCGAACCGATCGACTCCTACTGCGATCGCCACCGCCTGTCCGTCGCCGAGCGGCTGCGCCTGTTCCGGGAGGTCTGCCAGGCGGTGGCCTACGCCCATCAGAACCTGGTGGTGCACCGCGACCTCAAGCCGGCCAACCTCTTCGTCACCCGGGACGGCCAGCCCAAGCTGCTGGACTTCGGCATCGCCAAGCTGCTCAACCCCACGCTGGCCGCCCGCGACAGCCTGCCCACCCAGAGCTGGCAACGCCTGGCCACACCCGAGTACGCGAGCCCGGAGCAGCTCGCCGGCAGGCCGATCACCACCGCGAGCGATACCTATTCGCTCGGGGTGCTGCTGTTCCACTTGCTCACCGGCTCGGTGCCGCATCGCCTGGCCGGCCTCCCGGCCGGCGAGCTGGAGCGGCGGGTGGCGACCACCGAGGCCGAGCTGCCGAGCGCTCGGCTGC
>CALMKX010000341.1 GCA_937867335.1 uncultured Acidobacteriota bacterium | reverse complement strand
CCTCGCCCGGGCCGCCGCCGAGCTCGAACGCTTCGACTGGCTGGTGTTCAGCTCGGCCAACGGCGTCCGGGCGCTGGCCGAGGCGCTCTCCGGCCCGCTGCCGGCGAGCCTGCAGATCGCCGTGGTGGGTACGGCCACCCGGCGGGCGGTGGTGGCCGCTTTCGGGCGCCCCGCCGATCGAATCGGCACGGTCGCCACGGGTGAGGGGCTCGGCCTCGAGCTCGCCGCCTGGGCGCGGCCGGGAGCCCGGATGCTGGTGCCCCAGGCAGCCGACGCGAGCCCCGAGCTGGTGCGCATCCTGGGCCGGAGCGGCTTCGAGCCCAGGGCCGTGGTGGCCTACGCCAAGCGCCTGCCCGCCGAGGCCGCCGAGCGCGCCCGGGAGCTCTTCGCCGCCACCCCTCTCGGCTGGGTGAGCTTCGCGAGCCCCAGCGCGGTACGGCATTTCGTGCAAGTGCTCGGCCCGGGCTGGCCCGCCCGCCGGGGGGAGCTGCTGGCCGCTTCGATCGGCCCGGTGACTCGCCGCGCCCTCGAGAACGTCGGGGTGGCCCCGGCCGCCGAGGCAGCAGAGCCTTCGGCCGGCGCTCTGGTGGCAGCGGTGGTGGCCGCTCAGCGATCCGGCCCGGCCTCGAGCCGGCCGTAGATCGCCTCGCGCAGCTGCCTCTCGGTGGCGCGGTCGCCGCGCAAGTAGGCCACATCCGCGAGCTTCAGCCACATCCGCGCCGCACTGTCCGGCCGGGTGGCCAGAGCGCGGTAGAGCTCCTCGGCGAGGTCGAGGTCCCGGCGACGGAAGGCTTCGTCCCCCGCCCGCTCGAGCCGCAGGGCCTCCGCTGCCTCGAGCTTGGCTCCGGCCAGGCCCTGGCGCAGGCGCTGGCGGGCTTCGGCGAGCAGGTCCGCCATCGCTTCGGGCAGCTCGCCGTCGGGAGTGGGAACGGCCAGCCTGTCGACGAAGAACTGCCGCCGCCCGGGGGCCACGAAGGGTGGCAGGCGCAGGCCCGGGTCTTTCGCCACCAGCAGATCGTCGAGATAGAAAGTGGCGGTGTCGCGGTCCTCGAGGTCGCCGATCCAGGAGAGATAGGCCACCGAGGTGGGGTCGGCGTCGTTGTTGTCGCGCTGCTCGGTGAGGTCCACCAAGGGCTTTTCGTTGCCCTCCTCGTAGATCGCCAGGGCGTAGCGGCCACGGTCGATGTCGAACAGCAGGTCCACCAGGTACCACACGAACGGCTTGGGGGCGAAGAGATCCTGCCATTTGCGGCCGGTCCGGTGGCGCAGCATGCCGCCGCGGTTCGCCAGCCAGAAGGCATGGCCGCCCGGTTCGTCGTGGAGGAACCATTTCGGCCCGGCCATGGCGAAGTTCGAGCCGGCCTCCGGGTTGGCGAACAGAATCCAGAAGCGCACCAGGAGCACGCCACTCTTCTGCTCGGGCAGGAAGGCCATGTATTCGGAGAAGTCGCGGTTGCCCTGCGCCTCGCGCAGGCGCAGGCTGTAGTCGCCGCTCACCCGGAAGCTCTCGCTCCGCGTGAGGCTGCCACCCGGCCGGTCGAACACGCGGTAGGTGTCCGGCCCGGAGGGGCGATCCTGCTCGAAATCCTCCTGGATCAGGATCGGCGAGGGGGCGGCAGTGAGTCCCGGTGAGTTGGCTCGGGCTGCTGCGGCAGCCAGGATGGAGGCCGCGAAAGCGAGGCATCGCACCGCGTGGGTCTTCGCCTTGCTCTGGCCCCGGCTCATCGTTCGCCTCCCGGCTCTCGAGAAAGTCCAAGAAAGCCTTTGGAATCATACGCCTGGAAGCTCGGGCCCAAAACCGTCTATGCTTGCCGGGAACGAATCAGGCAATGATCGAGAGCCGGCTCAGCCCCGACACCGCCGCGGCCCCTGCCGACGCGCCTGCCCGGCCGGTGGCCGTGGCCGAGCCGGCGAGCGCCGGCCCCAAGACGGATGCAGGCGTCCCCACGGGCTGGGAAGTGCTGGTGGAGCGCCGGCCGCCGGGGCTCTTCTCGCGCCTGCTCACCACCTACCGCCACCTGCTCGGCATCTTCTTCGGCGGCCTGGTGGCCTGGGTGGCCGAGCTGCCGGCGGCGCGCCGCAAAGGGGCCCGCTTCCGCTTCGCCCAGCTGCTGGCCTGGCTCTTCCGCCCCTTCCTCGATCGCAATCTGCGCAACCTGCCCTTCCCGGTGCAGTTCCGCCGTCGCCTGGAGATCCTGGGCCCCACCTACATCAAGCTGGGGCAGATCCTCTCCCTGCGCGAGGACATCCTGCCCAAGGAGATCACCGAGGAACTCAAGAACCTGCTCGACCGCTTGCCGGTGGTGCCCTTTCCCCGCTACTGCGAGCTGCTGGCCGAGCGGCTCGGCCGACCGGTGGACGAGATGTACGAGTGGATCGACCCCAAGCCCCTGGGCTCGGCGTCGATCGGCCAGACCCATCGCGCCCGCACCGTGGACGGCGAGGACGTGATCATCAAGATGGTCAAGCCGGGGATCCCCGAGCTGCTGCGCCGCGACGCCATCCTGCTCAAAGTGTTCGCCGCCTTCCTGCAGATCGGTCTGGGCCGCTACCAGCCGCGGCGGGTGATCGGCGAGTTCGTGGATTACACCTCGAAGGAAGTCGACCTGCGGCGCGAGGCCAACAACTGCGAGACCTTCGCCGCCAACTTCAAGGATGTTCCGGACATCGTCTTCCCCAAGGTGTACCGCAAGTACTCGGCCGAGCTGGTGATGACCCAGCAGTTCCTCGCCGGCAAGAAGCCCACCGACCCCGAGGTGCAGGAACTGCCGGAGAGCGACCGCGACCGCCTGGTAGACCTCGGCGCCACGGCGATCATCCGCATGCTCTACCGGGACGGCTTCTTCCACGCCGACCTGCATCCCGGCAACCTCCTGGTGCTGGCCGGGCCGAAGGCCGGGTTCATCGACCTCGGCATGGTGGGCCGCTTCGACCACGACCTGCGCCGTTCGCTGCTCTACTACTTCTACTGCCTGGTGATGGGCGACGCCGAGAACGCCGCCAAGTACATCGCCGCCCTCGCCCAGCCCGGCAGCGGCGCGGATCCTCAGGGCTTCAAGAAGGAGATCGAGGAGATCTCCCGCAGCTGGGCCCACCAGGCCAATTTCGACGACTTCTCCCTGGCGCAGCTGATCCTGCAGTCGGTTTCGATGGCCGGCCGCTTCCGGATGTACTTCCCGGTGGAGATGGTGTTGATGGTGAAGGCCCTGGTGACGTTCGAAGGCGTGGGGCAGATCCTGAAGCCCGGCTTCGACGTGGCCTCGGTATCCCAGAAGCACGTCAACAAGATTTTCCTCCACCAGTTCAGCCCGGTGCGGCTGGTGAAGGAGATGGCGGCCGGGGCGCCGGAGATCGTGGACGCCCTGGTGAAGGCACCGATGCTGATCACCGAGGGGCTGCGGGTGCTCGAGCAGGCCACCAAGCGACCGGCCGAGAACCCCTTCTCGGGCATCCGCGGCACCGTGCTCGCCGGCTTCCTGATCCTCGGTGCCGCCATGCTGGCCGGCTCAGGCAAGTGGATCCCCGCCGCCATCCTCGGTGCCGCCGGCCTGGCCCTCGCCCTGAAACCGGGCCGGTAGGGGCCGAAGCCGCAAGCAGCGCTCCCCTACTCGAAATCGAAGCTCCGCACGAAGTGGCAGGTGTAGCCGCCGGGGTGCTTTTGCAGGTAGTCCTGGTGGTAATCCTCGGCCGGATAGAAGCCCTCGAGGGGCTCGATCTCGGTCACCACCGGGTGGCCCCATTTGCCGGAAGCGTTCACCTTCGCCTTCACCTGCTCGGCCACCTCGCGCTGCTTCTCGTCCGTGTAGAAGATCGCAGAGCGGTACTGCTCGCCGATGTCATTGCCCTGGCGGTTGCGGGTGGTAGGGTCGTGGATGCGGAAGAAGAACTCGAGCAGCTTCTCGTAGGGCAGGCGCTCCGGATCGAACACCACCCGGATCGATTCCGCGTGGCCGGTGCCGCCGGTCTTCACTCGCACGTAGCTAGCGTTCGCCTGCGAGCCGCCGGCGTAGCCCACCTCGGTTTCCACCACACCCGGCAGGGCCCGGATCAGCTCCTCCATGCCCCAGAAGCAGCCGCCCGCGAGCACCGCAGTGGCCCGCTCGCCGGTGGCCGAGACCTTGATGCCCGCGGCGGCGAAAGCCGGCAGATACTCCTCGTAACCTGCGGCCACCAGCTTCTCCACCGGCACGAAGCGCAGCGCCGCCGAGTTGATGCAGTAGCGCAGCCCCTGCGGCCCGGGCCCGTCCGGAAACACGTGGCCCAGATGCGAATCGGCGTGGCCCGAGCGCACTTCTGTCCGCACCATGCCGTGGGAGCTGTCGACCACGTCGCGCACGTTGCCAGGCTCGAGGGGCCGGGCAAAAGACGGCCAGCCGGTGCCGGAGTCGAATTTGTCGAGCGAGGAGAACAGCGGCTCGCCCGAGACCACGTCCACGTAGATGCCGGCCTTCTTGTTGTCCCAATAAGGATTGTGAAAAGCGACCTCGGTCGCGTTCTGTTGGGTGACTCGATACTCGATCGGGCTCAGCCGCAGCTTGAGCTCCTCCTGCGTGGGCTTGACGAAATCGCGCAAGTTGCCTCCTTCCCAACGCGCAGTGGCCACCACCGGCCCCTCCGACGGCGGCGGCGAACCCGCCCCCGAACAGCCCAGGGTGAGCAAGATCAGCAAAGCGAAGACACTTCCGGCGTAAGCGTTCATAGACCCTTCGATGCACCAGCGCGCAGGGGGTTTCGCGGAAGAGAGCGGCATGGCGAGGTGGTCTAGCGAGCGCCCGGTAGCAGCCAGTCCTGGCCGGCGAGCCGACTCGCCAAGCTAGGCGGCGCGGAGTTGGCTACGAAAATTGCGAGCTCACCCCAGCGCTGGTGGTCACCGCTGAAGTCTACGAAACCCAACCGCGCTAGCGAAGCGCTTCGGCAAAGCACTCCTTCGACCCTGGCGCTGTGCCAGACAGCAGCCAAGGGCTGCGTGAGCCGTACTTCCAGTTCGGCGGGGTTACTCCTGGGTAGCCCTGCCGCCTGAAGCCCTTCCGAACTCGCTACGTCCACCACCTTGCCCCGCCACTCGATCTCGGACAGGGTCGGCCGCGCTGCCGGCTGCAGATCCTCGAGATCGATCGCAGCGTCCACATAGAGGTCCCGGGTCACGGCGCGGGCCACCACAATGCTGCAGCAACAGTAGAGCGCGGGAAACTCCGCAGTGTTCCAGCGGTTCGTGTCCCGTTTCTGGCTGAAGGTGGCGTCGAGCGGATCGGCCCAGCCGGCACGGGTGACTCGGTAGACCGGGACATGGGTGTGGTTTTCGGTGCGGAAGCTCATCCTTGGTAATGGAGGGCCACGTCGTAACGGGCAGCCACCTCGCGGATCCTCCCGGCCAGAATCCAGTCGAGGGCGGTCTTGCCCTCGAAGACTCTCGCCGGGCGCCGAATCACCAATGGCAGACGCTCGGGGCGGAAGAGCTCGAGCAGGAGGTTGAGAGCGGAGTCGGCTTCGGAGATGCGGGCCAGGGCGTCGTCCGAGATTCGCCGGTCCCCCTTCCGCCAAGCAGCGACCGTGCTCGGGCTAGCCGAGAACAGTTGGCCGAGCTCCTTGTTCCCCAGCGACAGATACGTCGCCAACCGGTCCAATCCCAGAGAGCCCTGGAATCCCCGATCCTGCCGCTGGAGGCTCGCGGCGAGCGCCTGGAGCTTCCTCACCAGATCCGACGTCCTGGCGGCCCTGGCGAGCCTGTCCGCCGGATCCCCAGGTGCTGCGCTGTCGAGGTCTTGGAGCTCATTCTCGAGGTCGCTCTCAAGCGCCTCGACTTTCGCCAGCTCGTTCTCGTCCATGGCTGGGCGCTCTCCGGTCCTTGCAGCCTGGCGCCTAGAACGCCGCCAGTTTCTCCCAGTCGGTGTCGCCGGCGTCGAGGGCGATGGCGAGACCGCCGTCGGAGCCGCAGAAAACGGGGTCTTTGACCACCCTCACCCGGCCGCCGCCGACGTCGGCGAGCTCTTTCTGCAGGCGCTGGCCGAGGCCGTTGATGAGGCCGGTGCCGCCGGAGAGGATCACGTTCTGGCGCACCCGCTCCTGGAACTCCGGCTCCACCCGCGAAAGCAGGTCGATCATGGTCTCCACCAGCGGTGGCACCAGGGCCTCGCAGGCCTGGCGCATGGGCTCGGTGATGTCGAGTTCGGTGGGCCGGCCGGCGACCGGGGCCTTGACGATCACCGGCGCCTTGGCCTCGCCCACGAAGCTGTACTGCTCTTTCCAGTCGCGCACCATGTGGAGGGAGATCGCTGCTTCGGGGTGGCGCTCGCGGATCAGCCGGAAGAGCTGCTCGTCCACCCAATCGCCGGCGGTGGTCAAGGTGCGCTGCTCTTCCTCGGTGGGCAGCCGGCCCTTCATCACGCAGAAGTCCGCCGTACCGGCGCCGATGTCGAGGATCAGCGTGTGCAGCAGGGCCTCGAGGCCGTAGGCCACCGCGAAGGGCTCGGAGACGATCATCAGATTGTCCACCACGCCGTTCATCGCCTTGCGGACTTGCTGCTTGTTCACCCGCAGGGCCTCGGCCGGCACGCCGATCACCGCGCGGATTCTCTTGCCATTGCGCGATTGGGTGTCCACGCCGGCCAGGCGGAGCAGGTGCATCAGCAGCTCGCGCACGGCCGCCTCGTCCTTCTCCGAGCCTTCCTTGATCAGCCCTTCCTCGAGGGGCCGGAAGAGGTGCACCATGCTGCGGTTCTCGAGGGCGTCCTTGCCCACCAGCACCTCTTTCTTCAGCACCTTGCGCGCCACCAGATCGACCGGATAGCCCACGTAGCTGTCGATCACCTGGCGCTGCCCGGTCGACACCGAGACCGAACTCCGAGAGGTTCCGAGGTCGATGCCCACGCTGATCACGGGATTGGCGGCCATCCTTCAAGCTCCTTCGGAGAGGTTCGCGGCTAAGTGCCGTTGCCTGCGGACTCTCTAGCATAGGCCACAATGCCCAGCGAGAGAGCGTCGGCGATGTACTGGCGATAGAGCGGCTTGGCCAGGAGTTCCACTTCCTTGCTGTTCGACAGGCAGGAGACCTCGGCCAGCACGGCCGGCATCTCGGTATCCACCAGCACCACGAAGGGGGCGGTCTTCACGCCCCGGTTGGTCAGGTCGCTCGCCACCAGGCGCAGCGAGTGGTAGAGCGAGATCTGGAGCGCCTGGGCGAGCTCGGCGGATTTGTCCTGCCGCACGGTGCCGTAGATCCGGTCCAGCAGCTGGCGCAGGTCCTTGAGCGAGTACCCGGAGTCCCGGTTCTCCTCGGCTGCCAGGCGGGTCAGATGCGGGTCGTTGGTGGGCCCGAGGAAGTAGGTCTCCACGCCCCGCGAGCCGCCATCCGCCAGCCAGTTGACGTGGATCGACACGAAGATGTCCGCCCCGGCGGCGTTGGCGATCTCGGCCCGCTCCTTGAGCGACACGAAGCGGTCCCGGTCCCGCGTCAGGGTCACCTTGTAGCCGGCGCTCTCGAGCCGCTCGGCGAGCCTCAAGCCCACGTCCAGGGTGATCTCTTTTTCCGTGAGCCCGCCGGGCAGGTGCGTTCCCAGGCTCTCGCCGCCGTGCCCGGCGTCCACCACCACGTGGCGCACGGCGAGCGGAAAGAGGACGGCCGGCACGGATTCGGGCAGGGTGGTGGCCGGCACCGAAAGGGGCGCCGGCTGAGCCGCGCTCAGAGTGGCCGCTCGGGGCTCGAGGCTCGCCAGCCGCGGGCTCTCCGCCGGCACGCTGGCAGGGCTCGACGCCTCATG
>CALMKX010000340.1 GCA_937867335.1 uncultured Acidobacteriota bacterium | reverse complement strand
CGGGCGCTCGGCGGCCGGCAGGGCGGTGGTGGAGCACCTGGCCCGGCTCGGGCGGCCCGCCTCGCTCGCCGAGCTCCGAGAGGCGGTGGGTGTTTCCCCGGGCGTCCTGCAGCGGCTGGGCAAGCTCGGCCTGCTGCGCTCCTTCACCCAGGTGGAACGTCTGGACCTGAGCCACCAGATGCTTTCCAACCGAGGCGAGGAGGTGCACCAGCTCAGGCCGGACCAGGCCGAGGCCCTGGCCGCCCTGGAGGCGGCGCTTGCCGGGCGAGAGGCGCGCACCTTTTTGCTCCAGGGGATTACCGGCTCGGGCAAGACGGAGGTCTATCTTCGAGCGGCGAGCCGGGCTCTCGAGCTCGGTCGGAGCGTCATCCTGCTGGTCCCCGAGATCGCCCTGGTGCCCGCGCTCGCTCGCAAGGCCCGAGAGCGTTTCGGCGACCAGCTGGCCTTGCTGCACAGCGGGCTCGGCTCCGGCGAGCGTCACCAGGAATGGGAGCGCATCCGGCGCGGCGAGGCGCGGGTGGTTCTGGGGCCTCGCTCGGCGGTCTTCGCCCCGCTGGAGAACCTGGGCCTGGTGGTGGTGGACGAAGAGCAGGATCCGGCCTACAAGCAAGAGCTCACTCCCCGCTACCACGGCCGGGATCTGGCGCTCACCCGCGCCCGGAGCGCCGGCTGCCCGGCTCTCCTGGTCTCGGCCACACCCAGCCTCGAAACCCGCCAGAATGTGGCCCAGGGGCGGTTCTCTCTGCTTCGGCTCACCGCTCGCGCCGGCCAGGGCAGACTGCCCGAAGGCATCCTGGTTGACCTGCGGCGCGAGGAAGGCTTGATCCGCCGGCCCGGGGAGGCGCCGTTCTCGCAACGCTTGGTCGAGGAGATCGAGCTCGCGCTCTCGGGCGGTGCCCAGGTGATCCTGCTGCGCAATCGCCGCGGCTACGCACCTCTGCTTCTGTGTCGGGCCTGCGGCGAGGACTTCCGCTGCCCGGACTGCGGCCTGCCTCAGACGGTCCATCGGCGCGAGCGCTCGCTCACTTGCCACTACTGCGGCCGGCGGCGCCCTCTGCCGGTCAACTGTCCGAGCTGCGCAGAGGGGGCGCTCGAGGCGCTGGGAGCGGGCACAGAGAAAGTGGAGGAGGTGGCCGCGGAGCTCTTTCCACAGGCCCGAGTGGACGTCCTCGATCGCGACGCCATTCAGCGCCCGGGCGGAGCCACCGCCATCCTGGAGCGCTTCGGCCGGGGCGAGGTGGACATCCTGGTGGGTACCCAGATGGTCTCCAAGGGGCATCACTTCCCCCAGGTGGCCTTGACGGCCGTGCTCTCCGCGGATGCTTACCTCGGCTTCCCGGATTTCCGGGCGGTGGAGCGGACCTACACGCTGCTCACCCAGCTCGCCGGACGTGCCGGCCGAGGGGAGCGGGCCGGCAAGGTGGTGATCCAGAGCTACCACCCAGAGCATTACGCCATCCGTGCCGCCCTCGGGCACGACGACGCGGCCTTCGCGGCCGAGGAGCTGCGGTTCCGGCGAGCCTTCCACTACCCGCCCTTTACTCGCCTGATCCAGGTCCTGGCGCGGGATCGCCGCCGCGAGCGCGCCGAGCAAGCGCTGGCCGAGCTGGCGGCCCACCTGGAGCGCCACCCGCTGAAGCGTGGAGTTCGCCTGGCCGGCCCGGCACCGGCCCCTCTCGAGCGTCTGCGGGGCGAATGGCGCTTCCAACTGCTCCTGCGCGGACCTTCGGGCAGCGATCTGCGCCGCCTCATCCGGGAGTGCCTGCCCACCAAGCCGGGGTGTGACGTCGCGATCGATGTCGATCCGTATCAGCTGCTGTGACGGCCCGCCGGGGCCTCGCGCCACGTCCCAGCGAGGACTCTTCGTTGACGCCGCTCTCGGCGGGATGCTAGTTTGCCGCTGGCCATGGCGAGCCCTGAATATTCGTTCGAAGAGCCGTTGATCGAGCTCCGGCGCCGGATCGAAGAGCTCGAGGGCTATCCCGACGCGGCCGGGCAGAGCAAGGAACTCCGCGAGCTCAAGGCCAGCCTGGCTCGCCAGACTCAGGAGGTCTACGGCCGGCTCAGTCGCTGGCAGAAGGCTCTGGTTTCCCGCCATCCCGAACGGCCCTATACCCTCGACTACATCGAGAACCTTTTCGAGGATTGGGTGGAGCTCCACGGTGACCGGCTTTTCGGGGACGACCCGGCCATCGTCGCCGGCCTGGCGCGGTTTCGGGGCGCCCCGGTGGCGGTGATCGGCCATCAGAAAGGTCGCAGCACCAAGGCGAGGATCCTGCGCAACTTCGGCCAGCCCCGGCCCGAGGGCTACCGCAAGGCCCTGCGGGTGATGCGCCTGGCCGAGAAGTTCCGGCTGCCGGTGGTGAGCTTCATCGACACTCCTGGCGCTTACCCGGGCATCGACGCCGAGGCGCGGGGACAGGCCGAAGCTATCGCGCGCAACCTCAAGGAAATGGCCGCGCTCGAGGTGCCGGTGGTGGTGATCGTGACCGGCGAGGGAGGCAGTGGCGGCGCGCTGGCCATGGGCGTCGGAGACCGGGTCTACATGCTGGAGTACGCCATCTACTCGGTGATCTCCCCCGAGGGCTGCGCGGCGATCCTGTGGAAGGACCAGGACCGTCGTGGCGAGGCCGCCGAAGCGATGCGTCTGACCGCGCCGGACCTGGCGGAGCTCGGGGTGATCGACGGCATCGTCCCCGAGCCCCTGGGCGGCGCCCACGCCGACCCGGCCGAGGCCTGCCGCCAGGTGGGCCGCACTCTCGAGCGGTGTCTCGCCGAGCTGGTCGGCAAGAAGCCGGAAGAGCTGCTGGCGCAGCGCTACCGCAAGTTCCGCTCGCTGGGCGCATTTCTGGAAAGCTGAGGGTTCGGTCGTTGACCACAGCGCGCTGGCAGGCTGCCAGAAACTCGGCAGCGGAGCAGAAGCTTCGCCAGGCAGGGGTCTCGCCGCGTACCGCGCTGCTGCTCGCCAATCGAGGCATCGAAGACGCCGGACAGGCCGAAGCGTTCCTCACTCCCTCTGTCTCTCAGCTACATGATCCCTTCCTGCTCCATGGCCTGGACCGAGCGGTGGCGAGGCTGGTGGCAGCCCGAGACCGGGGCGAGAGGGTGGCCGTGGTGGGGGACTACGACGTCGATGGAGTCACCGCCACAGCCCTCCTGCAGGTGGTCTTCGGCAGCTGCGGCATCGACTCCCACGCCATCCTGCCCCATCGTCTGGAGGAGGGCTACGGCTTCCAGCCCCTCCACGTGGAGCGCGCCAAGGCTCTCGACGCCAAGCTGATCGTCACCGTCGATTGCGGCACCTCGGCCACCCGGGCGGTCGATTGCGCTCTCGAGGCCGGCATCGACGTGGTCGTCACCGACCACCACCTGCCCGGCGAGGAGCTGCCCGCCGGGACGGTGCTGGTGAACCCCCGGCAGTCCGGCTGCGCCTACCCCTTTCCCGACCTTGCCGGCGTGGGCCTGGCGCTCAAACTGGCGGTGGGATTGGCAGCGCGCCTGGGCCGGCCGCTGGCCCTCGATCCGCTGCTGCGTATCGCCTGCCTGGGCACCATCGCCGACCTGGTGCCGCTCCTCGGGGAGAACCGGGTGATCGCCGCCCGTGGCCTCGCCACCTTCGGCGAAACCCGCTCGGTGGGCCTGCGCGCCCTGATGGACCGAGCCGGCGTCAAGCTGCCTCTGCGCGCCTCGGACGTCGGGTTTCGCCTCGGACCGAGGCTGAACGCGGCCGGCCGCCTGGCGAGCCCCCAATCGGCTCTGGAGCTGCTCCTGGCCCGGGACGCCAAGACCGCCGGGGCCCTCGCCGATCAACTGGAGTCGGCCAACCGCTCGCGCCAGGAGGAGGAGATGCGCGTGGTGCAAGAGGCCTCGGCGCTGGTCACAGCCCGAGCGCCCCTGCCGCCGATCCTCCTCGCCTGGAGCGAGGGCTGGCACAAGGGGGTGGTGGGGATCGCCGCCGGCAGGCTGGCCCGCGAGCTCAGCCGGCCGACGCTGCTGCTCGCGGTCGAGGACGGTCGTGCCGTGGGCTCGGGGCGGAGCGTGCCGGGGGTCGACCTGCACGAGCTGGTGCGCCGCTTCGAGACCCGCTGCGAGCGCTTCGGCGGCCACTCCCAGGCGATCGGTCTCACCGTGGCGCTGCCGGAGCTCGAGGCCCTGCGCGACGACCTCGAGGGGGCCGCCGCAGAAGTTCCGCCCGAGCTCCTGAGCCGTCGGCACGAGTACGAGCTCACGGTGCCCGCCGCCGAGCTGGGCCCGGAGCTCCTGGCCGAGCTCTCGCGCCTGGAGCCCTTCGGGATGGGCAACCCGCAGCCCGCGATCCGGGTGCAGGGTCTCCGCCTGGTGGGCGAGCCGAGGCGTTTCGGTCAGGGTCACCTCTCGGCGACTGCCGAAGGACCGGAGGGAGAGCCGGTGCCGCTGGTGGGCTGGCGCTGGGCCGAGCGGGCCCCCGACCTCGCCGGCAACTTCGAGGCCCTGGGTTACCTCGAGGAAGACTCCTACCGAGGAGAGCCGGTGTTGCGCTTGACCGACGTGCGGCCCTGGCAGGAGTAGAGCGATGGCGAGCTCTCGGACCGTTGCCCGCATGCGCGCCCTGCTGCTGCTCACTCTGGCCCTGCTGGTGCTGGGCCTGGGCGGTCTCTATTGGTTCGGGAGAGCCGGGCGCAGCGCTCCGAGCCCACCTCCACGGCCGGATCCGAACGGCCCCGGGGGCACCGTCAAGGCCGTCGGCCAGGGCTTCAGCTTCACCCTGGAAGACAACGGCCGCACGATGTTCAGCATTGAAAGCAAGGGCTACCAGGTCAACACCGACGACACCGTCTCGATCGACGGGATGGGAGTGGAGATCTTCTCGCCGCAGGGCGAGACCTACCGGGTCGAGAGCGCCAAGGCGCTGTTCAACCGGGAGACCAACGAGGCCCATCTATCCGGTGGAGCCCACGTCTATGGCCCTTCGAACGTGGAGGTGGAGAGCGAGACCCTGGAGCTCACCCAGAAGGGGAATCTGGTGACTTCCGAAACTCCCGCCACTTTCCGCTGGAGCGACACCGCCGAGGGTACCTCCGAGCGCTTCCGGGTCAACCTCGCCGAGAAGCTCTACCTGCTCGCGGGCGGCGTTCGCTTCCACAGCCTGCCGACCGCCGAGACTCCCTTCCACCTGACCACACGCCGGCTCACTCTCGATCGGCTGCGCCACCACCTACGGCTCGACCACGACGCGGACCTCGGCTACGGCACCAACGTCCTGCGCGCGAACCAGATCAACCTATGGATGGAGGACGACGAGAAGACCCCCATCCTGCTCAAGGCCCGCCGGCTGGTGCGTGGCCGAGTGGCGAGCAACCTCACCGGCGGAACCCTGGGGCCAGTGCGGTTTCAGGGCCGGTGGCTGGTGGGCTACTTCAAACCGGGCAGCCGGGATCTCGATCACCTCGAGCTGTCCGGTCCGGCGATCGAGCCCGCGCTGGTGCTCACTCGAGCGCCCGGCGAGGCTCCACGCCGGCTGCTCGCCTCGCGGCTGATCGGCAGCTTCCAGGGCGGAGCCCTCAGTCGCGCCGAGGCGGTGGGAGGAGTTCGCCTGGCGGAGCTGCGCCGCGAGCCTCCGGACGAGGACTGGACCCACTTCACTCCCTCGGCCGATACCGACAGCCTGGACGCCGAAGGGGAAGACGAAGAAGAGGACGAGCCGGGGGAGCAGGCAGGGCCGCTGCAGGGCGTGAGCCTGGATATCTCTCCTCGGCCCTTCGACAGCTTCGAGGAGGACGCCCTCCGTGTGGCCACCGCGCCCCGCGCCGAGGCTGTGCTCGGCGCCGAGGGAGGGCTGGTCGAGGTGCTGCTCACCGGTGAGGTGTGGATTCGCGACCAGCGCTACACGGCTCAAGGGAACCAGGCCCGTTTCGACTACGCGAACGGCGTGGGCGAGTTCCTGGGCACTCCGGCCACAGTGGTGGCGAGCCAGGGAGAGATCAAGGCGCCCAGGTTTCTCTACACCGAGCGCTCGGGCCTGCTCTTCGCTTCGGGTGGCACGCGCTCCCAGCTCAAACAGGACCCGAAAGGCGGAGCGGGCCTGGCAGCCGGCCCACTCGGCAAGGGCGAAGGGCCGGTGTGGGTGGAGTCTCAGGAAGCGTTTTTCCGCCAGAGCGACCGCACCTTCCTCTTCCGCGGCAAGGTGAAGGCCTGGCGAGGCGAGAACCTGCTACGGGCGGACGAGATGCAAGGGGACGAAGCGAGTGGTCGACTCTCGGCCAAAGGCAACGTCAACACCCTGGTGATCGGCGAAGGTGCGGGGCCGGCCAAGAGCACCACGCCCACCGAGGTCACCGCCGAGACTTTCAACTACTCGCGGACCGAGCGCCAGCTGCACTATCAGGGCAATGTGCGCTCCCGCCAGGCGGACCGCAATCTCTCGAGCGACGAGATGACGGTCGAGCTCGACGAGGCGCAGAAGGCGAAGAGTGTCACGCTGGTAGGCTCGGTGACGATCGAGGACCCGGCCACCCAACGGACGGTCACCGGGGACCGCGCTCACTACGACCTCGCCACCCGCCAGGTGGAGGTCGTAGGACAGAAGGTTGTGGTAAGAGAGAAGGATGGCGGGGAAGTGACGGGGCAGAAGGTGATCTACGAGGTGGGAACCGGTCGCCTGGAAGTGATCGCAGGCCAGCCGGCCCCGGCCGGCGGCAAGCAGGGACCATGAGCGACGACGGCAAGGTCAAGATCCTCGCCACCGAGGGGTTGCGCAAGGTGTACCGAGGCCGGGCGGTGGTGGCCGACGTCTCGCTCAACGTCCATCCCGGTGAAGTGGTGGGCCTGCTCGGTCCGAACGGTGCCGGCAAGACCACCACGTTCTACATGGTGGTGGGCTTGACTGCTCCCGACGCCGGCAAGGTGCTCCTCGGCAAGGAGGACATCACCGCCCTTCCGATGTACCTGCGCGCTCAGCGAGGCATCAGCTACCTGCCGCAGGAGCCTTCGGTGTTCCGCAAGTTGAGCGCGGAAGACAATCTGAGGGCGATCTTCGAGACGCTCGATCTGCCCCATGCCGAGCAGGAACGGCGAGTCAACCAGCTGATCGAGGACTTCGGGCTCACCAAGGTTCGGCGCACGCCGGCCTATCTGCTCTCGGGTGGCGAGCGGCGGCGGGTGGAGATCGCCCGGGCCCTGGTGATCGACCCGTGGTACATCCTGCTCGACGAGCCCTTCGCCGGCATCGATCCCCTCGCGGTGCTCGATATCCAGGGTATCATCAGACATCTGAGGCAAATGGGCATCGGCATCCTGATCACCGACCACAACGTGCGCGAGACCCTGAAAATCACCGATCGCGCCTACATCATCAACAATGGAGAGATCCTGCGCGCCGGCAAGCCGGAGGATCTCTCAGCAGACCCGCAGGTACGCAAGATCTACCTCGGCGAGGACTTCCGTCTCTGATGGCGCTCGAGCAGAAACTCGCGATCAAGCTCACGCAGAAGCTGGTGATGACGCCGTCGCTCCAGCAGGCGATCAAGCTTCTGCAGATGACCCGGCTCGAGCTCGAAGGAGTGCTCACCCAGGAGCTGACGGAGAACCCCGTCCTCGAGGAGAACACCGAGGTGGTGGAGGAGCCCAGCCGCGACCAGCCCCAGGCGGAGGCTGCGAGCGAGGAGCCCGAGCGCCCCGAAGCCCAGGACCCCCTCGACAACATCGACCTCGAGGCCTACTTCGGCGACTACATGGAAGGCTCGGGCTACGCCTCGATCCGCGAGGACCGCGAAGACACGCCGTTCGAGAACAGCCTCTCCCGGGAGCCGGACCTCTACGATCATCTGCTCTTCCAGCTGCACATGAGCGAGGCCGAGGATCGGGTGCGGATGGTCTCCGAGCTGATCATCGGCAATCTCGACCCGGAAGGCTTCCTGGTGGCCTCCTTCGCCGAGCTCGCGGACATGGCCCGCGTGGACCTGGCGAACGGCACGCCGATCGACGAGGAAGCCCTCGAGAAGCTAGTCCACGACGCCCTCGCCTTGGTGCGGAGCTTCGACCCTCCGGGCATCGCCTATCCCGACCTCCGCGCTAGCCTGATCGCCCAACTCGAGCTCCGCGGCGAAGCTCCGGAGGCGCTGGCCTACCGCATGCTCGCCGAGCATTGGGACGAGTTCCTGCGGCGCCAGTACAAGGAGATCGCCAAAGCCCTCAAGGTGGAGCTCAAAGAGCTCGAGCCGGCGGTGGAAGCGGTGAAGAGCCTCGAGACCCGGCCGGGGAGGAAGTTCACTGCCAGCGAGACGCACTACATCGAGCCCGACGTGGTGGTGCGCAAAGTGGGGGACGACTACGTCATCCAGTTGAACGACGACGGCCTGCCCCGCCTCCGAGTCTCGCGCGCCTATCGCCGGATGCTGCAGCAGATGCGCCACGACGGCGGGCAGAACGAGGCGCAGCAATTCATCAAGGACAAAATGCGCTCAGCCGTCTGGTTGATCAAGAGCCTGGATCAGCGGCAGCGCACCATTTACAAGGTGGCCAACTCCATCGTTCGCCAGCAACGGCAGTTTCTCGATCACGGCATCGATCACCTACGACCGATGGTGCTGCGGGACGTGGCGGAAGACATCGAGATGCACGAGTCCACCGTGAGCCGGGTGGTTTCGAACAAGTACATCCACACACCACGCGGCCTCTATCCCATGAAGTTCTTCTTCCACAGCGGGATCGATTGCGAATACGGCGAGAACATCTCATCTCTGAGCGTCAAACAGAAGCTCACTCACCTGGTTCAGAACGAGGATCAGCGCAACCCGCTCTCGGACAGCGAGTTGATGAGGATTCTGCATCGGGAGGGTATCCAGATCGCTCGTCGCACCGTGGCCAAGTATCGCGACGAGCTGGGCATCCCCTCCTCGAACGATCGCAAGAAGGTGTTCTGAGCCGAGTGGCTAGACGCAAGTCAGATCGGAGCGAGGCGCTATGAACATTGACTATGTGGGCCGGCACTACACCATCGACGACAAAGTGCGCACCTTCGCCGAGACCAAGCTCAAGAAGATCTTCAAATTCCTGGACGAGCCGGTCGAGGCGCGGATCACGGTGGCCTCCGAAAAGCACCGCCACTCGGTGGAGCTCCACATCGCCCACAAGCACGGCGTGCTCCAGGCGGACGAAGAGCACGACCTGGTGCTCGACGCCCTGAACCTCGCAATCGACAAAGTGGAGAAGCAGGCCCGGCGCTCGAAGAGCAAGGCGGTCGACAAGCGGCGGCGCGCGAGCCGGAGCGCTGACGGCCAGAACCACTGGCCGATGGACGTCCTCGAGGCCGAGAGCCTGGGCAGCGGCGAGCCTCCCCGGGTGATCAAGTCGAGCCGCCTCGAGATCAAGCCGATGTCGATCGACGACGCGGCGCTCGCCCTCACTTCTTCGAAAAACGACTTCATCGTGTTCCGCGAAGCCGGCACGGAGCGCATCCATGTGCTCTATCGCCGCCGGGACCAGAACCTGGGCCTGATCAGCCCGGAGCTCGAGGCGTAGCGGCCGCTCGATGATGCGCCTCGCCTCGCTGCTCCGGCCCGAGCTGATCTTCGTGGAGCTGCCGGCCGTCAGCTGGGAGGAGGTGTTGAGGCTGGCTGCGGCGCGGATCGCGGCGAGCGGACGGGTGGCTACCGCGGCGGACCTCGCCGAGCGATTGCTGGCTCGCGAGGCGAGCAGCCCCACGGGTCTGGGCGACGGCATCGCTTTGCCGCATTGCAAGGTGCCGAACCTCGAGGCGCCTCTGGTCGCCGTGGGCACCGTCGAAGCTCCAGGTGCCAGCCGATCGGCCGATGCCGACACCGTCCGGGTGTTCTTCCTGGTGATCTCCCCGGAAGCCCAGCCGGCCATGCACCTCCAGGTCTTGGCCGCGATCTCTCGCTGGCTCAAGGAGCGGGGCCGGGTGGAGCAACTGGTGGCGGCGAGATCGCCGGGAGAGGTGCTCGCTCTGCTGGGCGATGGAGATGCCACTTGAGGGTGCCGTCGGTCACGGTCAAGAACCTCCTCGAGGGTGAGCTCGAGGACCTCCACCTGCGGGTGCTCGCCGGCGAGCGGAATCTCGACCGTGCGATCTCCAATCCACGGGTCCAGAAGCCCGGGCTCGCGTTCGCCGGCTATTACGCCTACATCAAGGCCGGCCGCGTGCAGATCATCGGTGAGAGCGAGACCACGTACCTGCGCACCTTGCCGCCGGAGCTCTGCCTGGAGCGTTTCGCCCGCATCGCCGAAATGCCGGTGCCGGTCTTCATCATCACCAAGGGTATCGCCGCTCTGCCCGGCTTCCTCGAAGCCTGCGAGCGCCATCAGGTGCCGGTACTCTCCTCGACCGCGCTCTCGTCGGTAGTGATCAAGAGGGTGAGCTACTTTCTCGAGGATCACCTGGTGCCGAGCACCTGGGTGCATGGCACGCTGCTCGATATCTATGGCCTGGGTGTGCTGTTGATCGGGCCGAGCGGGGTAGGCAAGAGCGAGAGCGCTCTCGACTTGATCGTCCGCGGCCATAGCCTGGTGGCCGACGACCGCGTCACCGTGCGGCGCTACCCTTCGGGGGATCTGGTCGGCTACGCCGAAGGGGCGCTGCGCCACCACATGGAGGTGCGCGGCCTGGGGATCATCAACGTCCAGGACCTCTTCGGCCTGGCCGCGGTGCGGGACCGTCGGGGCATCGACCTGGTCATCGAACTCGAGCCCTGGGAGGTGGATCGCCAGTACGACCGCCTGGGGCTGGACGAGAGTGTTTTTCCCATCCTCGAGACGCAGGTGCCCTACATCAAGATGCCGGTCACCGTGGGGCGCAACGTCGCCATGCTGGTGGAGATCGCCGCCCGCAACCATGTACTCAAGCTCCAGGGGCACCACTCGGCCCAGGAGTTCCTGCACAAGCTGGAAGCCGAGCTCGAGCGCAATCGCCGGCAGCGCGGCGGAAACCAGGGATCATGAGCGGGGGAGGCGGGCGCTGCCGCCTGGTGCTGATCACCGGGCTCTCGGGCTCTGGCAAGAGCTCCGCCGCCAACAGCTTCGAGGATCTCGGCTACTACGTGGTGGACAACCTGCCGTTGCCCTTGCTCGAGCCCTTGCTCGCCGATCCTTCGGGGCTGGTGGAAGGGCGGGATCGCATCGCCGTGGTCACCGACGTTCGAGCCCCGGGGTTCGCCGAGCGCTTTCCCGGCCTGGTGAGCGGCATCGATCGCTCGGCGGTGGACCTCACCCTGCTTTTCCTCGAGGCCTCCGACGAGGCCTTGGTCCGGCGCTTCTCGGAGACCCGTCGCCCGCACCCGCTCGCATGCGGCGGCGCCTTGATCGAGAGCATCCGAGAGGAGCGGCGCCTGCTCGCCGAGCTCCGCGGCCAGGCGGACCTGGTGTTCGACACCACCGAGTGGTCCATCCACGAGACTCGCCGGCAGGTCTATCGGGAGTTCGCCGGTGAGCGAGGAGAAGAGCCGCCGCTCACCGTCTCGCTGGTCTCCTTCGGCTTCAAACACGGGATTCCCTACGGTACGGACTTGCTGTTCGACGTGCGCTTCCTGCCCAACCCCTACTTCGTGCCAGACCTCCGCGAGAAGACTGGTCAGGAAGCCGCCATCCTCGACTACCTGGGAGGTCAGCCGGAGTTCGCCGAGCTGATCGGCCGCCTCGGGGACCTCCTGCTCTACCTCCTCCCTCTCTACCGCCGCGAGAACCGCAGCTACGTCTCGATCGCCATCGGCTGCACCGGCGGGCGCCACCGTTCGGTGGCCGTGGCCGAGCTGCTGAGCCGAAGCCTGATCGAAGCCGGCTGGGCCATCCGCCTGGTCCACAGAGACCTCGGGCGGTAAGGCGGCTCGAAAGCCGTTCCTTCGCCCCACTCCTGTATCATCCCGACAAGCAGGCTCGGGCAGGTGGGGGAGTGGTTGCGGGGCATCTGGCCGGCCGAGCCTTGCTGCTGGTCAATGAGGTTGGATCTATGTTCAGGACGCTGGTAGTGACTCAGGGCGCTCTGGCTTCGGAGCTCGTGGCGGCCGGCAAGAGGATCGCCGGCACTCTGTCGCAGTGCCAGGCGGTCTCGCTCGGTTGGGACGACGACTTGGCCACAGCTCGGGAGCGGATCGCTTCGGCGATGGCGGAAGCCGGGCCGTCCGAGGTCTTGTTGCTGGTCGATCTGTTCGGCTCCACTCCCTGCCAGGCGGCCCTGGCGCTCGCCGAGCCCGGACGGGTGGAGGTGGTCACCGGCGCCAACTTGCCCATGGTGGTTCGCCTGGGTTGTCCGGGTGGCGAGAGCCTCTCCGTGAGCGAAGCCGCCGAGTGGCTGACGGCGAAAGGCCAGGGCTCCATTCAGCACGCGCAGCCCCGCGGCGCCGGCTCTGCTCCGGCACCCTGCGCAGAACCGGTCGAGGTGGGCTGAGGATGGTCGAGGAGGATGTGGAGATCAGCAACCGACTGGGGCTGCATGCCCGAGCCGCTGCCAAGCTGGTTCACCAGGCGGCGCGGTTCAAGTCGCGCATCGCCCTGGTTCGCGAGGGCGAGGAGGTCGACGCCAAGAGCATCCTGGGCGTGCTGCTCCTGGCGGCCCCCCAGGGAACTGCGCTGAAATTGCGCTGCGACGGCGAGGACGAGGAGGCGGCTGCGGCCGCGCTCACGGGCCTGATCCGCGACAAGTTCGAGGAGGACTGAGCATGGAGCGGCAGCCGATGCAGCGCTTGCATGGGCTGGGGGTCTCCCCGGGCATTGCCATCGGCAAGGCGTTGGTGATCGAGACGCGGACCGAAGAGGTCTACCGCTTGAGCCTCGACCCCGGGGATGTTCCGGCCGAGGTGGATCGGTTCCGGGCCGCTGCCCGGGTTGCGCAGCAGGAGATCCGCCGGGTTCGCGACAAGGTGCACCGGGAGCTGGGCGAGGAGCTGGGGGCGATTTTCGATGCCCATGCCCTCTTCCTCGACGACCCGGTCTTCCTCGAGCGCATGGAGCGGCGGATTCGCGAGGACCAGGTCAATGCCGAGTGGGCCGTGTTTAGCACCACCGAGGAACTCGAGGGGCAATTCGCGCGCATCGAGGACGACTATCTGCGCCAGCGCATGGAGGACCTCCAGGACGTGGCGCACCAGATCCTGCGGGGCCTCCAGGGGCTGGACCAGCACGACCACCCGGCCGCCGAAGCCGGTCGCGTGGTGGTCGCCGACGAGCTGCCGCCTTCCTACACGCTGAGGCTGGGCCGCGAGCAGGTGCTCGGCTTCGCCGTGGAGTCCGGAGGGCGCACCTCGCACACGGCGATCCTCGCCCGCTCCTTCAATCTGCCCTTGGTGGTTGGAATATCTGATCTTCGAAAATATTTGTACGACGAAGATCCAGTCATCTTGGATGGCGATGCTGGGACGATCATTCTGCATCCCACCGAGGAGGTCTTGGCCGAGTACCAGAGCCGGCTCTCCGGGCAAGCCGAGCAAGAGCGGGCGCTGGTGGCCACGCGCAGCCTCGAAGCCCGCACCTCGGACGGCGAGCCGCTCTACCTGATGGCCAACATCGATGTGCCCGAGGAGGTGGAGGCCGCGGCGCGCTACGGCGCTGCCGGCATCGGCCTGTATCGAAGCGAGTTCCTGTACATCGAGAAGAGCCCCAACCTGCCGAGCGAAGCCGAGCACATCGCCGTCTACCGCAAGCTGGTCGAGGCTGCGGCGCCGCATCCGGCGGTGATCCGTACCTACGACCTGGGTGGCAAGAAGCTGGTACGCGAGCTGCTCAACACCCGTGAGGAGAACCCTGTTCTCGGCCTGCGGGGAGTACGGCTCACCCTCTCGCGGCCCCAGGTGTTCCGCACCCAGCTTCGGGCTCTGTTCCAGGCGGCGAGCTACGGGGATCTGTGGCTGATGGTGCCCCTGGTCTCGTCCCTGGACGAGGTCCGTCAGTTCAAGGCCCTGGCGGCCGATGTCGCAGCCGAGTTGGCCCGAGAAGGGAAAACCTTCAAGGAAAACTTGAAGATCGGCACAATGATCGAGGTGCCATCGGCGGCCGTGATCGCGGACCGGCTGGCCCGCGAAGTGGACTTCTTCGCTATCGGTACCAACGACCTGATTCAGTACTCCCTGGCCGTGGATCGCAACAACGAGCATGTGGCGAACCTCTACCAGCCGCTCCATCCGGCCCTGTTGCGGATGCTGCGCTTCGTGGTGCAAGGCGCCAGCGCGGCCGGCATCCCGGTCTCGGTCTGCGGCGAGATGGCGGGAGACCCTCTCTATGCCGCCCTGCTGGTGGGGCTGGGTGTGCGTCGTCTGTCGATGGGACCACGCACTCTCCCTGCCATCAAGACGACGTTGCGCGAACTCTCGGCAAGGGATCTCGCGCTCTGGGCCGAGCACTGCCTGGAGCTCGGCACCGCGGGCGAGATCGAAGACTATCTGCGAGGCCGCCTCGCGCAGGCGGGCTCTCTGGTAGAGAGCTAGAGCGCTCCCACCCGGAGGATGAACCATGAATCGTTCCCGTGTCTCGGCGCTCCCAGGCTGGTTGGCAGGCCTCTCGTGGATGGTCGCCCTGGCTGTCCTGGGCTGCTCGAGCCCGCCGGCGCGACCGGTTCCCCTAGCAACTCCACCGCCGCCCGCCGAAGCGCCTCCACCGAGCCCGGAGCCAGCACCGCCGCCGGCAGCACCGGAAGCCGAGAAGCGCCCCGAAGCCGACAAACTCACGGTGGTGATCGAGGAAGAAGCACCGCCGGTCGACCGCCCCATGTCCCTGCTCGAGGCTTCTCGCCTGGCCAAAGAGCAGAAGAAGAACGCACAACCCCCCATCGCCGTCATCACTAACGCCAACCTCGCCCAGTACGCCAAGCGAGGGAATCTGACGGTGGGAGGTCCATCGACCAAGACCCCGGAAGCCGACAAACCCACCGAAGGGGAGGCCGGTTCGGACAAGCCAGGCAAGGCGGGAGACGAAGCCTATTGGCGGCAGAGAGGCCTCGAGATTCGCCAGCGCTGGCGAGAAGCCTACGACCAGATCTCCGAGCTCGAGCGGCAGGCCGAGACCTACCGCTTCAAGTTCTACAGCGAGCGTGACATCCGGGTACGAGACGGCGAGATCAAACCGGCTTGGGACCGCGTCTTGGAGCAGCTCGAGCGGGCCCGGACGGACGTCGAGAAAGCCAAGGACGAGCTCGACACCTTCCTCGAGGAAGGGCGCCAGGCCGGGGCTCTCCAGGGTTGGCTGCGAGAGGGCAGCGAGCTCGAGCCTGAAGAGCAAGAAGAGCCCAAACCGGGGGATCTGAAGACCGCTGAGCCAGGCGAACCGGTGGTGATCGACCAGAGACTATGAGCCAAGAAGAACACGGAACGGCGCCCCGCCGGTACTACCTCGAGACCTGGGGCTGCCAGATGAACGAGCTCGACAGCCAGCGCATGGCCGGGCAGCTGATGCAGCAGGGGATCCTGCCCACGCGGGATCCCGAGGAAGCCGACGTCATTCTCCTCAACTCCTGCAGCGTGCGGGAGAAAGCGGAGCAGAAGGTGTACTCCCGCCTGGGCGAGTTTCGGGTGCTCAAGCAAGAGCGGCAGCAGCTGCTGATCGGCCTCTGCGGTTGCGTGGCCCAGCAAGAGGGCGAGAGGGCCTTGAAGCGGGCTCCCTACCTCGACTTCGTACTCGGCCCGGCGCGAGTGGCCGAGCTCCGCGAGGTGATCGCGGAGCGAAGGGCCGGCCACCGGGTGGTGGCCACGGGCTTCCCGGACGAGCGGAGCTACGAACTCGACACCATCTCCCGAGACGGCGAGTACAAGGGGATGGTGACCATCATCGAGGGCTGCAACAAGAAGTGCACCTTCTGCATCGTGCCGTTCACTCGTGGACCCGAGCGGAGTCGCCCGCTCGGGGAGATCCTCCGAGAAGTCCGCCACTTGGTCGAGTTCGGCTTCGTGGAGATCGAGCTCCTGGGCCAGACGGTCAACCACTGGCGAAACCCGACAGGCCCCGAGGACTTCGCGGACCTCCTGGAGCAAGTGGCCTCGACGCCCGGAGTGGCCCGCCTCCGCTTCGTGACTTCCTACCCGCGAGACTTCAGCCCGCGGATGGTGGCGATGTTCGCCCGTCACCCGAATATCGCGAACTACTTGCACCTACCCGTGCAGGCCGGCTCGGACGCCACTCTCCGCCGGATGGGCCGCGGCTACACCGTGGCCGAGTACCACAGTCTGGTCCGCCAGCTGCGCGCCGCCCGACCTGAGCTCGCACTCTCCACGGACATGATCGTCGGCTTTCCGGGTGAGACGGAAGAGGATTTCCGCGCCACTCTGGACCTGGTGGACGAAGTTCAGTTCGCCTCGATCTTCGCGTTCTGCTACTCCGAGCGGCCAGGGACCGCAGCTCCCCGCCTCGACGGGAAAGTGCCCGGCGCCACGGCTCAGAGGCGGCTTCAAGAGCTCCTGGCGCTCCAGCAGCGGATCCAGCACGAGCTCAACCAGAGCCTTGTGGGCACGGAGCAGGAGGTGCTGGTGACGGGTTGGAGCCCGGCGAGCGACCGCCTCCAGGGACGCACTTCCTGTCATCGGATCGTGCACTTCGAAGCCGCTCCCGGTCTTGCCGCTGGCTCGCTCACGCGGGTCCGGATCCACTCGGCCTTGCACCACAGCCTCTTGGGCTCGCCGCTGGGCGGGGCTTCGGCCTCGACTCGCCCCCCCTCTCCGGGCCTCGCCGTTCTGCGATAGCCCCGATCCCCTCAGGAAATCGTCGGTCTCCAGTCCTGCCTGCGGCGCCGCTTGACGGCGCCCGGGCAGAGGCGGACAATGGGCGTCATGACGGAGAATGTGCGCGACATCCGGATGGAGATCAAGGGCCTTCTGCTCGATCCTTCCTCGAACGTGCCCGTGGTGATGCTGAAAGAGGAGGGGGGTAGCCGGCACCTGCCGATCTGGATCGGGGTCTTTGAGGCCAACGCCATCGCTTTGCGCTTGGACGGTTGCGAGCCGCAGCGACCCATGACCCACGACCTCCTCCGCTCGGCCTTCGAAGAGCTCGGGGCCGACGTCGAGCGCATCGTGATCTCGGACCTCCGCGACAGCACCTTCTACGCCCTGATCTACGCCACCCAGCAGGACCGCTCCGTGGTGATCGACGCCCGCCCGAGCGATGCCATCGCCCTCGCCCTACGAGCACAGGTGCCGATCTACGTCCGGAGCACGGTGCTGGACAAGGCCCAGGCTGCCGATCAGGCTGCCGAGGTGAACGACGAGCAGCTCAAGAAGTGGCTGGAAGAGCTGAATCCCGACGACCTCGGCAAGTACACGATGTAGCTTCCAACCATGGCCGGTGCTTCTGGCAGAACATCCCGTCGGATTGTCTGTCGGCGAGCGCAAAGCCTTGCATTGCCATCACTTGCAGTCAATGTCGGCGCGCCGACATGAGCTGGTCGGATCTCGTACCGGCTCGGCCGGCGCCAGCTCGAGGGATTCCAGAGCCAAGGTGGCCACCGAGGAAAATCTCACCGAACCCTGTTGACCCTATCGAAGCGCTTCTCTTACACTCCCGCCGTCTATGATCATTGCCATCACCAATCAGAAGGGCGGAGTGGGGAAGACCACGACCGCAATCAACCTCTCCGCGGCCCTCGCACAGAAGGGGCTGCGAACCCTGCTCATCGATCTCGATCCCCAGGCCAACAGCACCGTCAGCTTCGTGGAGGCTCGTTCCCTCTCCGGCCCGTTCATGTATGACGCCCTGGCCGAGCCGAATGTCCATGTGAGCGACGTGATGCTGCCGGTGGAGAAGATCCCTGGGCTCTTCCTCGCCCCCGCCTCGATCTCCCTCGCGAAGATCGAAGCGAAGCTCCTCGGCGAGTTGGAAGGGCACTATCGACTGAAGGACGAGCTGGAACAGATTCACGACCAGTTCGACTTCATCGTCATCGACACGCCTCCCACGCTGGGCTTGATCACGTTCAACGCCTTGGTCGCGGCCACTCACGTCTTGATCCCGATCCAGTCGAGCTACTTCGCCCTGGAAGGCACGGACGACTTGCTCGAAACGATCGGCAAAGTGAAGCAGCGGGCCAATCCCAACCTGCAGATTCTCGGCGCGCTGATCACTCTCTTCGACAAGCGCACGGTGCTCTCCAAGGACATTCGTTCCCAGATCGACCAGGTCTTCGGAGATCGGGTCTTCGAGACGGTCATCTCCAAGAGCGTTCGCCTCGAGGAGAGCCCGGCCTATCACGAGTCGATCTTCACGTTCGCACCCAACTCGACCGGGGCCTACGAGTACTACAAGCTGACCGAGGAGGTTCTGAGCCGTGTCTAGAAGGGGGCTTCCAGACCAGGTCCAGATGCGACACAGCTCGCACTTCGTCGAGGAGTTGACCAACCGGAACGAAGCACCGATCGGCAAGATGGTGGCCCTGGCAGCGATCGAAGCCGATCCCCGCCAACCCCGAACCAGCATGGGGGATCTCGCCGACCTCGCCGCGTCGATCCGAGAAAAGGGCATTCTGGAGCCCATCCTGGTTCGCAAAGTGGGAAACGGTGGGAACGGCGGTGCCGCCTATCGGATCATCTCCGGCGAGCGCCGGTTCCGGGCCGCTCAGGAAGTGGGGCTATTCGAGGTTCCGGTGATCGAGATGGACGTCACCGAGCAGGAAGCCCTCGAGATCGCCCTGATCGAGAACCTCCAGCGCAAAGACCTGACGCCGTTCGAAGAGGCCGAAGGGTATCGGGCGCTGGCTCAGACGTACCACTACACCCACGAGCAGATTGCGGAGGCGGTGGGCAAGTCCCGCACGGTGGTGACCGAAGCGCTCTCGCTGTTAGAAATGCCGGAGCGAGCCCGGGAAGCTGTGCAGGCTCTGGGCATCACCAGCAAGTCGCTGCTGCTGGAGGTCCTGAAGGCCAAGACGGAGAGCGAGATGCTACAGCTGCTCGACGAGGTGAGCCGCCAGGGCCTCAGCCGGGACGACCTGCGCCGCAGACTCCGCAATCGCGAGCCTGCCAAGGCGGGACGACGCCAGCCTTACACCTTCAAGTTCCGAGCTCCGGACAAGACCTTCAGTCTGGCCCTGACATTTCGGCAGAGCACCGTCGAGACCGACGATCTCATTCGCGCGCTCGAGCAGATTCTCGGTGAGCTGCGCGAGGCCCGAGCCGCGTACTGAGCTCGCAGCAGCGGCGAGAGCGCCGCTGAGACTCGAGATACCAATCAGAGAGCGGGCTCGAGAGCCGCCGTAGGGAGACCCCGGAAGGGTCTTTCTATGGGCGAGTTCGTGGCTCCTAGGCCACGAGCAGCCGCGGACTCAATGTCCGATAAGATTTATTATGTCAACTTGAGTCCGGCTGCGACGGGCTGGGTGCGACGGCGGCCGCCGCTCGGCCTCGGGGACCTCTCCCGCCGCTGATAAGATGCCCAAGTGAAGCGCCTGGACCGCTACGTCTTCCGCGAGACGCTCACCCCTCTCGTTCTCGGCCTGCTCATCTACACCTGCATCTTGCTGGTGCGTTTTCTGTTCATCTCGGCGGAGATGATCATCGAACGCGGTGTCTCCCTTGGCACGGTGGGCCGAATGGTGATGGCCACCCTGCCGAACATCCTGGTTCTGACTCTGCCGATGTCGCTGCTCTTCGGCTTGCTCACAGCCGTCGGGCGTCTCGCCTCAGACAGCGAGCTGGTGGCGATGCGCGCCTCGGGAGTGAGCCTGCTCTCGCTCTACCGGCCGATTCTGCTGCTCTCCGTGCTGCTGATGGGGATCAACCTCTGGGTGAGCCTCTACGCCCTGCCGTGGGGCAACTCGGAGCTCCAGAAGATCCGCCTCGAGATCCTCTCGCAGTCGGTAGCTCGGCAGGTGGAGCCGCGGATCTTCTACGACGAGTGGGAAGAGAAGATCCTCTACGTCTTCAGCATCGATCGCACCACCCAGGAATGGCAGGGCGTCTTCCTCGCCGACAAGCATCCCGCGAACGACACTGAGGTGACCCTCGCCGAGAAGGGGCGAATCCGGGTGGACGAGAGCGGCGAACGAGTGGTCCTGGAGCTCGAGAACGCTGAGAAGCACGTGGTGAACCTGACCAACCCCCAGCGCTACCAGAAGCACCACTACGACCACGTGGAGTTCGTCCTCGACGAGAGCTTCACCAGCCGGGAGCGAGCCCGTCTGAAGGCCAGCCGAGGAGTACGCGAGCTGACGGTTCCAGAACTGCGCAAGTGGATCAAGCAGCGCGAGATACCTCTGGAGCAGCGCAACCTCGCCGAAGTGGAGATGCACAAGAAGTTCGCCATCCCTGTGGCCTGCCTGGTGTTCGGCCTCTTCGCTCTGCCTCTCGGCTTCAACAACCGGCGGGGGGGCAAGACCTCGGGCTTCGCCCTGTCGATGCTGGTGATCCTGCTTTACTACCTGCTGATCAACAGCGGCGAGGAGGCAGCACGCTATGGAAGGCTTCCCTCCTGGATCGCCATGTGGTCCCCCAACCTCTTGCTGGGAGCGCTCGGCCTGATCCTGCTCTGGCGCCGCAACCGTGACCGCCCGCTGCTTCCCCAGGGTCTGGGGCTGTGGCTGCGTTCGCGGCGTTCCTGGCTGCCCTGGCGCAAGAAGGCGCCAGCCGGGGCTGCGACGCGGGGGCCAGCCGAGGCCAGCCCGGCGGCTGTGACGGTGATTCTGCCCCGCCTGCGACTGCGCTTCCCGAACCTGCTCGACCGCTATACCTTGCGGGTCTTCGGCAGCACAGTGCTCCTGGTGTTGGCCTCCCTGATGCTGATCTACATCCTGTTCGACTTCGCCCAGCTCTTCGACGAGGTGCTAAAGAACAAGGTCCCTCGGGGCGTGATCCTCAACTACTACTTCTTGCGCTCGTTCCAGATCTTCTGCGACACGGTGCCTTTCGTGACCCTGGTATCGACTCTGGTGACTTTCGCTCTGCTCTCGAAGACCAGCGAGGTGACTGCTGTCAAAGCTCTGGGCGTGAGCCTCTACCGGCTCTCGGTTCCGGTCGTGCTGGCCTCGCTGGGACTAGCCCTCCTGGGCATCGGGCTGCAGCTCGAGGTGACGCCGGCAACCAACCGCCAGGCTCAGCTCCTGCTGAATCGAATCAAGGGCGGAGACACCAACCCCGGACAGATCAAGCAGGCGGATCGCTGGCTGCGGGCCAAGGACGGTCGGATCTACAACTTCCTGCACTTCGATCCCAAGGCCAAGAGCTTGCAGCGGCTGCAGATCTTCGAGCTCGAGAACGAGCATCAGCTGCGTCAGCGGACCGTGGCGAACTTGGCCCGGTTCAATGCCGCGGCCGGCGAGAAACCCCAGTGGCTGCTCAGCGACGGCTGGATTCGCCGCTTCGACGCCCCCCCCTCCCCCATCGCCAAGCCGGGCAACGGCTCACGCTCTCGCCGCAAGACGCCAGAGCCGACCTACGCCTATGCACCCTTCAAAGGGCCTCAGGTGGCGGACCTCAGCGAGTCGCCGGACTTCTTCGCTTCCGAGATCCGCCGGCCAGGCCAGATGGGCTACCTCGAGCTGTCGCGCTACATCGACGAGCTCCGTCAGAGCGGCCAGCCGGTGCCGGATCTCGAGGTCGAGCTCCAGAGCAAGCTGGCCTTCCCCGCGGTCGCCTTCGTGATGGCCCTGGTGGCTCTGCCCTTCGCCTTTCGGCTGGGCCGCCAGGGGACGCTCTACGGCATTGGCGTATCGATCGCCCTGGCGATGGTCTTCATCACCGTGATGGCGATCTTCTCGGCGCTGGGAAAGGCTGAGGTCCTACCGGCCATCGCAGCCGTCTGGAGCCCCAGCGCGCTGTTCGGCACGCTGGCGGGCTATCTCTTCCTGGGAGTGAGGAGCTAGGCGGAGGACGCCGGCCTGGGCGGCCGGCGTCTAAGAGCGAGCGCTCTCGAACTCGTCGAGAACCGGCAGAGGGTTGAAGCCGGACCGCAAGAGTTCCTTGGTGAGCGCATGAAGGCAACGGCTCGTCACCTTCCGGATGCTCGACTGCCGGTAGCCCATGCGATCCGCCACTTCGATCGAGCTGCACCCCAGGCCATAGCGGAGCTTGAGCAGAGACTGGCAGCGATCCGGAAGGTGGGCGATCAGCCGCTCGAGGTCGTAGTGCAGCTCGGCTCGCTGCTGGCTGGGTGCTTCGGGCTCGGAGAGGAGCTCGAGGATGGCCGTGTCCACGGCCTGGTAGAACTGCTTCCGCTTGCGCCGCCAGTAGATCAGGCAGCGGTTGCGCAGCGTGACCACCAGCCAGGCTTCAGGGTTTCGAACCTCGTCGTACTTGTGGACGTAGGTGAGGAGCGTCTCCTGAAGAACGTCCTCTGCATCTTGGGCGGGGATTCGATAGCGAGCGAGGATCTGCGCCAACTTGGGCTGAACCTCGCGAAGGAACTGATCGAAGTTCCTGTCTTCCCGCGCACTGGTGGGAGCAGGACTCGAGAGGGTCGGTGCGAGCGCTGGGCTCTTCGAAGGAAGCACACTCATGCGACTTTCCGCCAGGCCTCCGTGTAGCACTTACAGTAGCACTCGGTCCCAGGTTTGTCCAGGACGAGCTGGCATCCTTCTACTCTACACCCTCAAGCTCTCCGAGTCAGCTCCAGACGTTCTTTCGCGTCATAACCACCAGCACTGAGATGCCGATTGAGGGCCGCAAGGCATCGGCTGGCGACCTTGCGGATACTCGAGGCTCGGTATCCGAGCTGATCCGCCACCTCCGCCGGCTTGAAACCGAGACCGTAACGCAGGCGGAGCAAGTTCTGACAACGGGCCGGCAAACAGCCGAGAGCCCGCTCGAGGTCGTGCGAGAGCTCGGATCGAGCCTGTTCGGGTTCTCCGGGTTCCGCCAGCAACTCGAGCACCGCTGCATCCACGGCGTCGGTGAGGCGAGAACGGCGGCTGCGCCAGTACATCAGGCAGCGCCTCTTGAGAGTGGCGAGCAGCCAGGCTTCGGCGCTGTGGATCTTTTCCCACTTGTACAGCAGGGTCAGGACGGAATCTTGGACCAGGTCTTCGGCGTCTTGAGGAGGGATCTGGTAGTAGCAGAGGATCCTCTCCAGCTTGGCCTGAACCTTGGGCACCAGCTTGTTCAGCGACTCCCACGCCGACGCTTGGTCCATGGCCGACATGGTCTGGAGATCGACCTCTTCTTCGTTGCTGGCCACTTGGTCCATCCCGATTGCCTCCTACTGGGGAGCCTCGTCCACTCGGGGGTGGCGCTTGAGGTCCTGGCGCGTGAGCTCTTTAACTAGAAAGTGTACCGCAACAGAGCTGGAGTTGAGCCGTCTCTCCGCCCGGAAATGGGCACCGCACTGCACCTTCTCGCGAAAAAGCTTGGGCGATGAGCGAAATCGGCGGCCGTGCAAAGGTCCGTTCCGGAGTTGTCGCGACTCGATTAGGTGCCGGAGCTAGGGTTCCGGGACCGGTTCAGCCCCATTGTCGTTCGTCGATAGATTAACACTAATCCTTCACTCGGCCAAGGGGCAGTTCTGTCTGCGAGCGGCAGCTCCCCTGCCTGGAACCAACTGGCCCGGGGCCGACCACTGCCAGCCGGGAGGGCAGAGGGTCCGGCCAGGGGGAGCCGCGCTCCCCCACTACCCTTGCTGCTCAGCTCTGGTGGGCGGGTGCCTCGCGGCTCGCGCGCGCCAGGCTCCCGAGCTCGGAGGCCCGGCCGGTCGCTTCCCACGAGAAGTCCGGCTCATCGCGACCGAAGTGGCCATAGGCGGCGGTCTGGCGGTAGATCGGCCGACGAAGCTTCAGGTAGTCGATGATGCCCTTGGGAGAAAGTGGGAAGAACTCCCGGACCACGGCCTCCAGGCGGCGGTCGGAGACTCGGCCGGTGCCGTAGGTGTTGACGTGGATCGAAACCGGGTCAGCCACACCGATGGCGTAGGCGAGTTGGACCTCCACCTCGTCGGCCAGGTCGGCGGCCACGAGGTTCTTGGCGATGTGGCGAGCCATGTAGCAGGCCGAGCGATCGACTTTCGTCGGGTCCTTGCCCGAGAAGGCGCCGCCACCATGACGGCCGAGGCCGCCATAGGTGTCGACGATGATCTTGCGCCCGGTGAGCCCGCAGTCGCCCTGGGGGCCACCGATGACGAAACGACCGGTCGGGTTGATGTGGAAGATGGTCCCCGGGTCGAGCAGTTGGGCCGGTAGCACCGGACGGATGATGCGCTCGATCACGGCTTCGACCAGCTCTTCCCGAGAGACCTCACTTCCGTGCTGGGTCGAAACGACCACGGTGTGAATGCGCTTGGGAGCGCGGCCCTGGTATTCCACGGTCACCTGGGCCTTGCCGTCGGGCCGGAGCCAATCGATCTCGCCCGAGTGGCGAGCCTGGGCCAGGCGACGGGCCAGCCGGTGGGCGAGCGTGATCGGCAGCGGCATGAGCTCGGCGGTCTCGCGACAGGCGTAGCCGAACATCAGGCCTTGATCGCCTGCCCCTCCGTGGTCGACGCCCATGGCGATGTCGGGCGACTGAGGGTCGATCGCCGAGATCACGGCACAGGTCTTGGAGTCGAACCCGTAGGTCGCGTCGGTGTAGCCGATCTGGGCGATGACGTTGCGCGCAACGGCGGCGAAGTCGACGCGCGCGTTGGTGGTGATTTCGCCGGCTAGGAACGCCAGGCCGGTGGTCACCAGGGTCTCGCAGGCCACGCGGGCCGTGGGATCCTGGGTGAGCACCTCATCGAGGATGGCATCGGAGATCTGGTCGCAGATCTTGTCCGGATGTCCCTCGGTAACGGACTCTGAGCTCAGCAGATGGGTCTCGTGGGTAGACATCGGTGCGGTGGAACTCCGCCAGGGGGAGGGTGGATGGGGAGATTCGTCCGGCCTCAGGGGCGGCTGAATCGACTCGGTAACGGTCCATCGTAACAGAGCCGAAAAAGGAGGGTCAAACCCCGTCGCGTTCCCAGCGCAACGAGCTCGGCCGGCTACGGAGGATGCCGTAGAAGAGGCTGCAAAGAGCGTTGTAGGTGGCAGTCGCGGCGGCGGCCCGCCGACCTTCGAGGCCGCCGGTCAGCGAGCTCATGATGCCCCCTTGCTTCCTCTTGCCCAGCGCGACCGCGCCCTCTCCGCTGGCTTCCAGGCCCTGCACCAGGGCGGCTGGCAACTGCAACGAGCCACTCGCCCCCCAGGCCTCTCCCACCGGCCCTAGAACGACGCTCCACAGCCGAATGAAGTAGCGCTGCTGGCCTCCGACCTCGAAGCTCTCGAGGCCGGGCTGAGCGCCGACGTAGAACTGGTAGGCGTCCCCCAGGCGAGCCTGGAGCTCGAGGGCTTGATCGCGCGCCAGAGCCAGCGTCGATCGATCGGAGAGGGGAAGGCCGAAGGGTGCTTCGGCGAGGGGCTGGCCCACCACGGCGACCGCCAAGGGCCGAGCCAGCCCATGGTGGAAGTAGCGCAGAAAGCCTCCGCGAACTCCCAGCAACCGTTCGGGGTCGTCGCTTGCCACGGAGACCTCGAAGCCGGTTTGGAGGCGTCGCCAAAAGTCCCTAAGATGCGGCTCCATGATCCACAGTCGCCAGAATCAGCGGGTGAAGGATATTCGCCGCCTCCGCCGCTGTAAAGGTGACCACCTGCTGCTCGAGGGGCCGCATCTGGTCACCGAGGCGATCGAGGCCGGTCTCGGCTTCGACGAGATCCTCGCTTCGCCGGAGTTCCTCTCCAGCCCCGCCGGCAGAGTGCTCGAGCCCCTGCTGCCACGCCTGGCGACCGAAGTCTCCGAGGAGCTGCTCCGCCAGCTGGGCGATGCCGACTCCCCCCAGGGAGTTCTCGCCGTGGCTCGGATGCCGCGGGGAGATGCCGGCGCCTTGCCCCTCCATCCGGGCGGCACCTACCTCTACCTCGCCGGACTTCAGGACCCTGGCAACCTCGGAGCCCTCGCCCGGGTAGCCGAAGCGAGCGGCGCAGCGGCTCTCGCGCTCTCTCCGGGTACGGTGCACGCTAATCACCCCCGCGCGCTGCGGGCGTCGGCGGGGAGCCTGCTGCGCCTGCCGGTGGCCGTCGAGGTGGAGCTCGAGCAGCTGCAGGCACGCCTCGACCCTCTCGTTCCCCAGTGGCTGGCGCTCGCTCCCCGTGGCGGTGAGGATCTCTACCGGGCGGAGCTCAGCGGCACGCTGGTCCTCGTCCTCGGGGCCGAGGGGCCTGGCCTGCCCGAAGAGCTCGCCGAGCGCTGCCAGAGGCGAATCACCATCCCCCTGGCAGCGCCGGTCGAATCGCTGAACGCCACGGTAGCCGCAGCGCTGGTGCTCTTCGAGATCCGCCGGCGCCACTTGAAATGAGCCGGCGGCGGAGGCGAAATCAGCCCCGGCCTTCCCGGATCGCCTTGGTGATCGCCGGTAGCACCTCGTGGAGGTCGCCGACGATGCCGTAGCGGGCGATGTTGAAGATCGGTGCTCCCGGGTCCTTGTTGATGGCGACGATCACCTGCGAGCCCTTCATGCCGACGGTGTGCTGAATGGCTCCTGAGATTCCCGCCGCGATGTAGAGGCGCGGGGTCACCGTCTGGCCGCTCGAGCCGATCTGTCGGTCGCGGGGCAGCCAGCCGTTGTCGATCACCGGACGACTGGCGGCGATTTCCGCTCCCAGGGTCTTGGCGAGTTCCTCGACCGGCGCCATCTTGTCGGCACCGCCCACTCCCCGACCCACGGCCACGATGACGTCCACCTTGGTGAGGTCGAGCTTCTCCCCTGCCACCGTTTCGACGCCGAGAATCTCGCGGTCCGGTACCGCCGCGGCCGGCACCGGCAGGGCCTCGATCGGCGCACTGCCGGTGGTGGCCGAATCGGCCTGGAAGGCTCCGGACTGCACCGACACGAAGGCCGTGCCCTCTCCCTTCACTCGGACCTTGGCTTCGAGCTTGCCGCCCAGGATCGGCCGCCGAAAGAGGAGCCCGTCACCATCGCGGACGAACCCGGTCGCCTCGGGGATCACGGTGGCGCCCACTCTCTGAGCCAGCCGCGCCAGGTAGTCGACGGTCTGATAGGTGTGGGGGAATACCACCCAGTCCGGGCTCTCGGCGGCCATGGCGGCCGCCAGGGTCTCCACGTAGGCTCCCGGCGTGTAGTGGCTCAGAGCCTCGGCATCGGCCACGCGGACCCTGGTAAGGGCATGGCCCGCCGCGGCCTGCGCGGCGCTTCCGATTCCGGCGCCGAGAACGACCGCCTCGGCGCTGGCTCCGAGTTCGGCGGCCAGCCTCTGGCCGGCAGCGATGGCCTCTCGAGACATGCGATGGAGCTGACCCTCGCGCTGCTGCAAAACGATCCAGACTCGTCCGCTCATGCGATCACCCGCGCTTCCTTCGTCAGCTTTTCCACCAGCAGCTTCGCCACCACGTCCGTATCACCTTGCAGGATCTCGGCGCCGCCTCCCGATTCCGGGAACGCCACCGAGACCAGCTCGATCCGTGAGGCGGCCGAGCCGGCGGCCGATAGGCCGAGATCCGTAGGCGAAAGGTCATCGATCGGCTTCTTCTTGGCCGCCATGATGCCCTTCAGGGAGGGATAGCGGGGATGGTTGATGCCTGCCTGCACCTGCAGCACCGCCGGCAGCTTGAGGCGGAAGATCTCGTTCATGCCGCTTTCCATCTCGCGGGTGACCCGCGCGCTGCCGCCGCCGTCCTCGATCTCGATGCCCATCACCAGCCAGGCGTGGGGCCAGCCGAGTTCGCCGGCGACCACCGAGCCGGTGCCGCCCCAGCCGAGATCGTCGGACTGCGAGCCGGTGAGCACCAGGTCGAATTCCTCGCGGCGGATCGCCGCGGCCAGAGCGCGGCCGTTCGCCAGGGCGTCGCCTCCGGCGAAGGCGTTGTCGTTCAGGTGAACGGCCCGCACGGCGCCGAGGGCGAGGGCCTTGCGCAGGGCTTCCTTGGCCCGCTCGGGGCCGAGCGAGAACACCACCACCTCGCCGCCCAGCTTCTCGGTGATGGCGAGGGCTTCCTCGAGGGCGTACTCGTCGCTCTCGTTGAGCACGAAGGGAAGGTCTTCCTCTTCGATCCACTTGCCGTCCCGGGCCAGCCGAAGCCGAGCCTCGGTGTCCGGGACCTGCTTGACGCAAACTGCGATCCGCATGGTCGCACTCTCCTTGATCTAGCGAGCTCCAGCCGGGCCTTCTCGACCCGGAAATTGTTGAGCCCAAAACAGATGGGAATACGGTATTGCCGCCGGAGGCGAGACGTCAACCGCCCGCGGGGTGGCCGGCGACGGAAGGCGCATGGCTCGAGGGCTGTCCTCGCCCAATTCGCTGTGCTACCTTTGCCAAGCCAGCCGCATTTTCGCTTGTTCCATCTGAACTGAAACGCCGAGACCCTCATGTCGCCGACCTGGAGTCAGCTCATCCTCACGGCCCCCGTCCAGCCCTCGAATACCCTGACCGATGCTTTCACCAAGAGCGGCCCGATGGCCAAGCTGGTGCTGGCCACGTTGGTGGGCTTCTCTCTCGCCTCCTGGGCGATCACCTTCTGGAAGCTCCTGGCGCTGCGCCGGGCCGAGAAGCAAAGCGCGCAATTCCTCCAAGCCTTCGCTCGCAGCAGCCGGTTCAGCGAGGTGAACGCCACCGCCGCGCAGCTCAAGGCCTCGCCGCTCGTGGGCCTGTTCCAGGCGGGCTACGCCGAGATCGACACCCAGATCAAGTCGGCCGAGCCGGTGGCGGGCAGCGAGCGCCGCTACCGCATCCGCTCGCTTGCCGGTGTCGAGCGGAGCCTGCAGAGGGCGCTGCTTACCGAGGTGGCGAATCTCTCGCGTGGCAACCCGTTTCTGGCCACCACCGCAGCGGCCACGCCGTTCATCGGCCTCTTCGGCACTGTCTGGGGAATCATGAGCTCTTTCGCCACGATCGGCGCCACCAGCTCCACTTCCCTCGACGCCATCGCCCCGGGCATCGCTGAGGCCCTGATCAACACGGCCGCCGGGCTCGCCGCCGCGATTCCCGCGCTGATCGCCTACAACCACTTCTCGCAGCGCCTGCGCTCGCTGCGGGCCCGGATGCAGGACTTCGTGTACGACTTCCTCAACCTCACCGAGCGGAACTTCACCTGATGGCGCTCACCCCGAACGACGGCGACGACCTGCCGCTGGCAGACATCAACGTCACGCCGCTCGTAGACGTGATGCTGGTGCTGTTGATCATCTTCATGGTCGCCGCGCCCATGCTCCACCAGGGATTGCAGGTCACGCTGCCTCGAGCGCAAGCCCAGCCCTTGCCGACCGAGAAGAAGGAGCCGGTGGTTCTCACCCTGACGAAGGAAGGCATGGTCTTCTACGAGAAGACGCCCATCCACCCCAGCCAGCTCGGAGAGCGGCTGCTGCCGCTGATCCGTGCCCGGGCCGCCCAGGGGGTTTTCCTGAAGGCCGACAAGGACGTGACCTACGGCCGGGTGATGGAGCTGCTCGATGTGCTGCGTCAGGGTGGGCTGGTGGATGTCGGCCTGGTCACGGAAGCGCAGGGGGTCGGCGAGGCGGCGAAGGCTCGGGAGCGCCGCCCTTGACCGACCTCGTGGGCCAGGTGCTCGCCGAGCGTCGCCGGGCTCGCTGGCAGCTGGGCCTTGGGCCGCCGCTCGCCGCTGCCGCCCTGCTCCACGGGCTGGCGCTGGTGGCACTGTGGATCCGGCCGGAGCCGACTGCCTTGCCCAAGGAGTTCGTGCCGGTGCGCCTCGTGCCGCTCCAGGCCCTGGGCAATCCCCGCGCAGCCCCGGCCCCTGCCCCGGCTCCCAAGCCGCCGGAGAAGCCTCCCGAACGAGAGCCTGAGCCGCCTCCGGTGAAGCCGGCGCAGGCCCTTCCAACGCCCAAGCCGCCTCAGGCAGCCGAGAAGCCGCCGGCCAAGCCCGCTCCTGCGGAAGCGAGAACCTCACCCAAGAAGCCCGCCGCGGAAGCGCCTCCGCCGGAGGAACGGATCGGCTCGGAGGCCGGCGTCGCGGCCGGCACGGCTGCTTTCGGCGGCAACCGGCTCGAAGCCCTCGACCCGGATTTCACCTACGACTACTACCTCGACCGCATGCTGGCGCTGATCAGCGCCCAGTGGACGCGCCCGCCGACCGAAGGCGAGGTGAAGGCGGTCTTGAGCTTCACTGTCCAGAAGAGCGGCGAGATCGCCGAGCTCGAGCTCGCCGAAGGCTCCGGTTTCAACTCCTTCGACCTCGCCGCGCTGCGGGCGGTGCGCAACACCGGCCGCCTGCCGCCGTTGCCGGCGAGCTACCGCAAGGGTTTTCTGCGCGTCACGCTGATCGTGCGCTGACGCCGCCGAGGTTGACCATGCTCCGAGCGCTCCCCCTCCTCTTGATCCTCGCGGCCTCGGCCGCCGGCGGCCAGACTCCCGCCTCCCCTACCCCGCCAGCGGAGCCCTCGGCTCCGGCACCACCCGAAGGAGTGGTGGTGGAGCTCTCGGGCGGCCAGACACGGCTCCTGCGGCTGGCCTTGCCCGCCTTCCAACGCGACGACTCCTTGACCGGGGCGGCTCGCGACGCTGGAGACGAGATCGAGAGCACGCTCCGCTCGGACCTCGTGGCCACGGAGGTCTTCGAGATCAAGGGGCCGGCCGAGCTCTCGGCCGCGACTCTGACCGGCGATCTGGCCCAGGACCTCCTGCAGGTCCAGTCCCTCGGCAACGATTTCCTGCTTTCCTCGAAGCTGCTACGGGAAAGCGATCGGGTGGTGCTCGAGGCAACGCTCTACGACCTGGCCGCGGGCAAGGCGATCTTCGGCAAGCGCTACCGGGCCGGCTTCGAGCGCGCCCGGGACGTGGCCCATACCCTGGCGGACGAGATCCTCAATTTCCTCACCGGTCGGCCGGGAATCGCCCGAACCAGCCTCGCCTTCAGCTCCGACCGCGACCAGGTCGGGCGCAAAGAGATCTACCTGATGGACTACGACGGGCTCAATGCGCGCCGGCTCACGGCCCACCGCTCGACCTCGATGTCCCCCGCCTGGAGCCGAGATGGGGCCTGGATCGCCTACACCTCTTTCCTCGGCGGCACTCCCGCGCTCTACCTGGCGGAGGTCGCGAGCGGCCGCAAGAGCCCGCTCATCACCCAAGGGCGGCTGAACATCTCGCCCACTTTCTCCCCGGACGGCTCTCGCGTGGCCTTCGCCCGCTCCCTCGACGGCAACATCGAGATCTTCACCGCCGACCGCTCGGGAGCGGGCCTGCGTCAGCTCACCAGCTCGGCAGCGATCGACACCAACCCCGCCTGGAGCCCCACGGGCAACGAGATCGCCTTCACCTCGAGTCGTGCGGGCAGCCCGCAGATCTACGTCATGGACCCGGAAGGCACCAACCTGCGGCGGATCAGCTACGACGGCGACTACAACGACAACGCCGCCTGGAGCCCGGACGGCACCAAGATCGCCTATTCCAGCCGCCGCAACGGCCGCTTCCAGATCGCGGTCACGGATGTGATCACGCTCGAGACGCGGGTGATCACTTCCGGCAGCGCCAGCAGCGAGGATCCCACCTATTCCCCGGATGGCCGGTGGATCGCTTTCGCCCGCAAGGAAGGGCAACGCTCGCAGGTCTGGATCCTGAAAGCGGAGACCGGCGAGGGCGCCCGCGCTCTGACCAACCAGGGAAACAACGATTCTCCCAGTTGGTCCCCCTACCCTCCCTAGGCTTCCCTGAAGCTCTTGCACCACTTCTCCGCCTCAAGGTTAAGTGGCTCAAATTCATGACTTTGCGACGCAAGACGGGTTGCGCGCCGGGCTCCGCCTGTGCTAGCTTCCGTCGTTGAGCTGGAAGCCTAGCTGAGACAGACTTATCACCCCGGGGAGGATTGCCCTGCATGGCACGGAAGTGGATGCTTCTCATCGTCTTGCCGCTGGTAGCTCTGACGGTTGTCGGCTGCCCGAAGAAGAAGCCGGAGCCGGTCAAGGAAGACATCAAGATGGAGACCCGCAAGGTCGAGCCGCCGGCCGCTCCCACCCAGGAGATTCCCGCCCGCCCGACCCAGGCTGAGCCGGACCAGCAGGAGGTGAACCCTCTCGAGTCCGGAGACCTCCAGGTGGTCAACGCCGAGGCGCGGCGCCAGGGCTTCACTCCCAACGTCTACTTCGACCTCGACAAGAGCGAGCTCAAGCCCGAATCGCGGGAAGCGCTGGCCCGCAACGCCGAATTCCTGCGCGGCAACGCACGCTTCCTGGTGACCATCGAAGGCCACTGCGACGAGCGCGGCACCAACGAGTACAACCTCGCCCTGGGCGAGCGCCGGGCCAACGCGGTCAAGTCCTACCTCGCTTCTCTTGGAGTGGCAGCGGATCGCATGGTCACCACCAGCTACGGCGAAGAGCGGCCTGTCTGCACCGTGAGCGACGAGAGCTGCTGGTGGCAGAACCGCCGCGGCTTCATGATCATCACCGGCCGTCGCTAGAGGCTCTCGCCCCGTGATGCGACGCCGCTCCTCGCTGCTGTTGCTGGCAGCCCTGGCCGTCAGTGGCTGGGGCTGTGTCTCCACCAAGGACATCGAGGCCCTCCAGGCGCAGATCGCGGATGTCCAGCGCCAGGTTCTCCAGCTGCAGAACCAATCCCCGAGCAAGGCCGAAGTGCAGGCGCTTGCGGCCGAAGTCTCGAAGCAGAACCAGTCCCTGCTCAAGTCGGAAGCAGACATGCAACTGCGCATCGAGCAGCTCTCCTCCCAGCTCGAGCAGCTGCAGTCGCGCCTGGAAGACACCAACAACCGACTGGGCAACCTCTCCCAGCAGATCGCCGCGACCAACCAGGAGCTGAAGGTCTTTCGCAGCCAACAGCGACCGGGCCCCGGCGAGGTGGATCCCAACGCACCTCCGACGACTCCTTCCTCGGCAGCTCCGGCCCAGGTGGACACCGACCCGAAGGCGCTCTACGACGCGGCCTACGGCGACTACCTCCGCGGCAGCTACGACCTCGCCATGCGGCAGTTCCAGGAATACCTGGCCAGCTTCCCCGGCACAGATCTCGCGGACAACGCCGCCTACTGGGTGGGCGAGTGCTATTTCCGCCAGAAGAAGTACAGCCAGGCCATCGCCGAATTCGACAAGGTGCTCGAGCGCTACGCTGGTAGCGACAAAGTGCCGAGCGCCATGCTCAAGAAGGGCTACGCCTATCTCGAATTGAAGGACCGGCAGAACGGCTCTGCCCAGCTCAAGAGGCTGCTCCGGGAGTTCCCCAAGAGCGACGAGGCCAGTCTCGCCCGCCAGCGTCTGAAAGAGCTCGGCATTGACTGACCCGGCCCGAAATGTTAACTTCAGACCTTTGGCCCGGCTGGGCCGCGAGTATTCGAGAACCAGGAACCTAAAGACCGCACCGTAGAGGGATAGGGCTACTCCGCACCATGGCGAATAACAAATCGGCCGAGAAGCGCAACCGCCAGTCCATCATCCACCGGGACCGCAACCGCTCCGTGCGCAGCACTCTGCGTTCGGCGATCAAGAAGCTGCGCACCGCCCTGGACGCAGGCGACGCCAAGTCGGCGCAGTCCCTGCTGCCGGAAACGATCCGGGTCATCGACGTGACCGCCCGCAAGAAGGTCATTCACACGAACACCGCCTCGCGCTACAAGTCCCGCCTGTCCAAGGCCGTCGCGGCTCTCGGCTAGCACAACCTCCTCCCAGCCAACGGATCACCGGTACTCGAGCACAGTCGACGAGGGCCTTCGGGCCCTCGCTCTGGCCGAGGCGCGGCACGCCTCCGCCGGCCCGCGCTGGGCCCCTCCACTCGCCCACCACCTGAAGCCGGAGCCCAGGTTCAGAAGCGCTCGAGCAGATCGGTGATCACAGTCTCGGCGAAGCGCTGAGCAGCCTGGCGGATCGCCGGATCTTCCTGGTCGAAGTAGCCGGTGGGCGAAACCTGCAGCTGGTAGTCCTCGCGGAACAGGTAGTTGCTGTTCTCCCAGAGAACCGTCTGCTGTTCATCCGTCCGCTTGAGCGCCATCGAGGCGGTGATCAGGATCTCGTAGTCCGTGGCACGCCCTTCGGCGTCGTAGGAGAGAGGCCGCACCTCGAAGCTCCTCACCGAGCCGGAGAGCACGGCGTCCGCCTCGCCTCCCGATGCTGAAACCGAGAAGCGCGGCCGAGTGAGCAGCTCGTTGGCGATGGCGCTGGTCAAGAACTGATCGAGCTGGGAACGGGTGGTCTGGTTGGTGAGCGGCTGGACGTAGATCTTCCGCACATCCTGGGGCAGGTTCTGGGCCTTCCCCACCAGGGCATAGCTGCAGCCCGCAGCCGGAAGTGCGGCCAGTGCCAGCAAGGCTAGGCGGGTCCAACCAGCGAGCTTCGGCAGGCCTCTCATCGTTTCGCTCCCGGAGAAGGGGTCAGATTCTGGGTCCTCAGGATTCCGTCCAAGAGGCCGTTGATGAAGCGGCCGGATTGCTCGGAGCCGTATTTCTTGGCGATCTCGATCGCCTCGTCGACCACCACGAGGTGAGGCGTTTCCGGCTCATGGAGCAGTTCGTAGACGGCCATGCGCAGGATGTTGCGGTCCACCGGCGGCATTCGTTCGATCCGCCAGTGGTCGGCCTGGCCGCGAATCAGTTGATCGACTTCGGCGCGGTGCTCATGAACGCCCATCAGCAACCGGCGAGCATAGTCGAAAGCCTCGTGGACCAGACGGCGACGTAGCTCCGGGTCCGCCCCGGGCTCGTGCAGATAGTCGGCGAGGTCGAAGCGCTGGAGTACGTGTCCTGGCGAGCTGCCGCCCATCTCGCTCTGGTAGAGCATCTGGGTGGCCATCTCACGTGCCAGGCGGCGCTTGCCCATGGCCGACGGCTCAGCTCGTGGCCCGCAGGCGCAAGAAGAGGTCGGCCATCTCGATCGCGGCGAGAGCGGCGTCCCAGCCCTTGTTGCCGGCCTTGCCGCCGCTGCGTTCCTCGGCCTCCTGGCTGGTGTTGCAGGTCAGGATGCCGAGGGCGACCGGCACCCGGTGACGGGCCGCCACGGCAGCCGCTCCGTTCACGGCTCCACCCGCAACATAGTCGAAGTGAGGGGTCTCGCCCCGGATGACCACGCCGAGGGCGATCAGGGCGTCGACTCCGCCCTTGCTCGCGAGCTCCTCGAGGGCCTGCGGAATCTCCCAGGCTCCGGGCACCCGCACCAGATGGATGGCTTCCCGGGCGACGCCGTGTCGTTCCAGGCAGTCGAGGGCTCCCTCGACCAGCCGATCCACCAGCCGGCCGTTGAAGCGAGAGGCAACGATGGCGAATCGACGGCCTTGGCCGTCGAGGAGCCCGGAAGTCGTGCAGACGGGACTCATGATGGGATGCCGATCGAGGAAAAAGGCTCCTGGGGACCGAAAGCTCGGCGGGAGCCCGCGGGAGAAAATTGGTCGGGACGCCGGGATTTGAACCCGGGACCCCCTGAACCCCATTCAGGTACGCTACCAGACTGCGCCACGTCCCGACCGAAGAAAGAACTTTGTTGAGTTGCCCGGAACTCAGCGCGTTCGCAGCAAGAGCAAAATCTGCTGAGCTTGCCGGAGCGCATCCTGGATTCCCGCGCGGAGCGTTTCTATCTGGTCGGAGGAGGAGGTGTCAAGCTCCGCGGGGGCTTCGGCTACCGGGCCGGGGCTCGGCTCCTCGCGCTCCGCCTGGGCCACGGGCCGGGTCTGGACTCCGCCCGAGGCCAGCTCGGTTTCCAGGCGCTTCTTGGCCCCGGCGATGGTGAAGCCTTCCTGGTAGAGGAGCTCCTTGATGCGGCGGATGATCGCCAGCTCGGATTCGCTGTAGACCCGCTGCCCTGAGCGGCTCTTCGAGGGGGCGAGGATGGGAAATTCGGTCTCCCAATAGCGCAGCACATAGGGTTGGATGTCGAGCAGCCGACAGGCTTCGCCGATCTTGTAGTACAGGCGCTTGGGATCCGCAGAGGCACTCATGGTCGACTCGTTGACTCAGGCTGCAGCTGGGTTCGGGGCCAGGCGGCGGCTCAGACCTTCTCCGGCCTGCGGCCGCGGGGTCCAGGGCCGCCCGGCATGTCACGCTCGCGAGCGTCGACCGAGCTCTTGAGCCTCCGGGCCGGCTTGAAGCTCAGACCCTTGTGCGACGGGATCAAGATCTTCTCGCCGTTGGTGGGATTGACCCCGACCCGAGTCGGACGGGCGGTGATCTCGAAGTTCCCGAAGTTCTTGATCCGCACAGGGCGGCCGTCTCCCAGCGTGGTCTTGACGGTGGCGAAGATCGCCTCGACGATCTCGCTCGCCTCCGCTTTGGTCAGACCGCCGTGCCGGTGATACACGGCGTCGATCAAGTCCGCTTTGGTCAGGCCTTTTTTCGGGTCCACTCTCGCGCTCGCTATGCTGCGTCGACAGCTTCTCAGCTGGTTCTCGAACCACTGCCCCGCGAAAGAAGGCGATCCGAGCCGCCCCCAGGCTAAAGTATGAGATGAAGTATATGGGACAAAGTCTGCATGGGCAAGGCGTTTGGCCCGCCTTTTCTCGAGCCCGCGATCTGACTCTCCATCCCTTTATTCTCGCTTGCGGACTACCAGACGCAAGGGTACTCCAGGCAGGTCCAGAGCTTCGCGCAAGCGGTTCTCGAGATAGCGCCGATAGCTGTCGCCCCGCGGCAGGGTGCGGTTGGCGAAGAGCAGGAAGGTCGGCGGGGCTGTGGACACCTGGGTTGCGTAGTAGAGCTTCCAGGGGTGGCCCTTCAAGGCCGGTGGCCGATACCGGCGCAGGGCTTCTTCGAACAGCTTGTTGACCGCCGAGGTCTCGAGCTTCAGGCGGTAGCCCGCGACCAGCCGCTCCAGGGCCGGGAAGATCTTCTCCACACCCCGGCCGGTCGCCGCCGAAGTGTTCACCCGTAGCGGATGGCCGAGGATCTCATCCAGGCGCTCGAAGGAGCTTTCCAGCCGCTCCCGGCTCTCGGAGTCGAGGAGATCCCATTTGTTGATCACCACCAGGGCGGCGCGGGCCTGCTCGAGGATCACGCCGGCGATCGAGAGATCGCCGGAGGTCACTCCGGCCGAGGCATCGATCACCAGAACCGCGATCTCGGCGCGGGCGATCTGCCGCTCGGCCATCATCACGGCCAGTTGGTCCGGGGCGTTGGTCACCCGGCTCCGACGGCGGATGCCTGCGGTGTCGATCAGCAAGTACTGCTTGCCATGGCGGCTGACGAGGGAATCGATGGGGTCCCGCGTGGTGCCCGCCACGGGCGAGACCAGCACCCGCTCCTGGCCGAGCAAGCGATTGAGCAGCGAGGATTTGCCCACGTTGGGCCGGCCCACGATGGCGACCGGGGGTGCGCTCGCCGGCTCTGGCTCGGCGGCGCTCGGCAGCAGCTCGAGGATCGCCTCGCGCAGCTCCTCCACTCCCCTCCCGTGCTCGGCGGAGAGGGCCACCAGCCGCGCCAGACCCCAGCGGTGGAATTCCGGCAAATGCAGCTGGGCCTCGCGGGTGTCGAACTTGTTCACCACCAGGAGCACGGGCTTGCCCGCTTCGCGCAGCCGATCGAGCACCACCTCGTCCGCTGGCACCGGCCCGTCCTTGCCATCCACCACCAGCACCACCAGGTCGCTCTCGTCGATCGCCAGCCGCACCTGCTCCCAGAGCTTCCAGGGATCCTCCCCTTCGATCAGGCCGCCGGTGTCGATCACCTCGCAGACCCGCCCGTCCGCGAGCTCGGCGTTGCCGTAGAGGCGGTCGCGGGTCACCCCGGGCAGGTCGTGCACCAGGGCCCGGCGCTGCCCCACCAAGCGATTGAAGAGTGTGGATTTACCGACGTTGGGCCGGCCCACGATCGCCAGCCGCGGAAGCACTGCCATGTTTGACACTCCGATCGATGCTGCCTAGAATGCGCATCCGGGTCCGCGAGGGCCCACCGAGCGAAAGTGGCGGAATCGGTAGACGCGCAAGATTCAGGATCTTGTGGTCGCAAGGCCGTGGGGGTTCGAGTCCCCCCTTTCGCACCATCCCTCTCGTTTCCCCGTCGAACGCGTCTCAGTCTCGAGCTAGGGCTCAGGCTCCCACCAGCAGGTTGGAGCGCGCGAGCAGCAGCTCCGCTGTCAGCCGGGGCTCGCCGGTCTCGAGCCTGAGCTTCCCGGCCACCTTCACCAGCTGGGCGAAACGTCCCAGCACCTCGATTTCGGCCAGCATCACCTCACCGACCGCAAGGGGAGCATGGAAAACGGCCTGGTCGATGCCGGCCAAGAGACCACCACCACTGCCCTCGAGGAGGCTAGGTAGGAGGCAGATCGCTGCCTGGGCCAGTACCTCCAAGCCGAGCCAGCCGGGCAGGGCTCGCTCGCCGCGCACCCAGGCCGCGTTGGCGGTCAGGCGCAACACTCCGCCCCGGCCGGGGCGATCCTCGACGAGCTGGAAGGGAAATCGATGCGGGAGCACCGCGCTTCTGCCCGGAGGCTCAGGCCGAGGCGAGCTGCTTGCTCTGGACGAAGTCGGCGAGCGTGTCCACCGAAGCGAGCGCCTTGGCGCCGACCTCTTCGTCGTCGATCTTGACTCCGAACTCCTGCTCGATGCCCAGCACCAGCTCGAGGGCGTCGATCGAATCCAGCCCCAGGCCGTCGCCGAAGAGGGGGGTCGAGTCGCCGATCTGGGCAGGATCCATGTCGAGCTTCAGGCGCTCGACAATTGTGCGCTTTATGCGTGCCTTAAGGTCTAACTCTGCCGTCATGGCGCGGAATCCTAGCACGGGTGTTTCCTTCCCTGGACTGTCACTCCTACGCCATCACGATGCCACCGTCGATCCGGAGGGTCTGGCCAGTGATGTAGCCGGCTTCCTCGGAAGCGAGGAAGGCCACCAGGGCCGCCACCTCCTCCGGCCGCCCCAATCGCTTCATCGGGATCTCTTCGAGGTACTGCTGGAGTTTCTTCTCGGGCAAGGCCTTGAGCATCTCGGTGTCGATGAAACCGGGGGCCACGGAGTTGGCGGTGATGCCGTAGCTGGCGAGCTCCCGGGCCAGGGCCTTGGTGAAGGCGATCAGCCCCCCCTTGGCGGCGCTGTAGTGCGCCTGCCCCAGCTGCCCCACCACTCCGGAGAGGCTGGCGATCGAGATCACCCTGCCCCAGCGCTGGCGGAGCATCCCCTTGATCAGGGCTCGTGTCAGCAGAAAGGGGCCCTTCAAGTTCACCGCGAGCACTTGATCCCAGTCTTTCTCGGGCAAGAAGGCGAGCAAGGAGTCGGCGATCATGCCGGCGTTATGCACCAGGATCTCGACCGCCCCCAGCTTGTCCTCGACTTCCCGGGCCACCGCCTTGATGTTCTCACCGTCGGCGAGGTCCAAGGCCAGGGCTTCGCCACCCAGCTCGGCGGCCAGGCGCTGGGCTTCTTCCTGCCGGCTCCGGTAGGTGAGAGCCACCCGGCAGCCTCGGGCTGCGAGGCTGCGGGCCACGGCCGCACCGATACCGCCTCCTCCTCCCGTGACCAGAGCGACTCTTGAGCGCATCAGGGCGATCCTACAGCGATCCGAGGCCGTCACGGATCGGCTGCCAGGGCAAGGCGGCCACCAGTGCCTCGAACTTGGCCGGGTAGCCGGCGCGCCCGGTCTCATGGACGAAGCGGGCGAAGCCTTTCAAGGTTCCAGGCGTGGGCCGGCCCGAGATCTCCCACGGATGCACCACGAAGACGGCTGCCCCGAAGCGCTCGACGCCCCGTTCGGCGGCTCGCTCCAGGCGCCGGGCGGAGACCAGTCGACCGGTCCAGCTGGCCGCCGGTAGCTGGAGAGCACCGGCGAAGGTGAGCGGCGGCAGCTCCAGAAGCTCGAGGCCCGGGCTGCCGGGCCAGAGCAGGCGGCTGGGCCGGCGGGGGTTGGCGAGCGTACCGGCTCCGAGGACTGGAGCGAGAGAGCTGTCGTAGCGGTAGCCGGCTTCCGCAACCAAAGGCAGCAGCGGATGGTCGTGGCGACGGAAGGACCACTCCGGCGCTCGGAAGCCGATCACTTCGCCGCCGATCAGATCCTCCAGGCGGCGTTTCGAGGCCTCGAGGTTCGAGCGCAGTTCGGCCGAGCTCTGCCAGCCCACCCGCAGGTGGTGGAAGGAATGGCTGGCGATCTCATGGCCGGCGGCGGCGATGTCCAGGACGCGTTTCGGATGCCGCTCGGCCACCTCGCCCAGAACGAAGAAGGTCGCCCTCCGGCCGGCCCGATCGAGCATCTCGAGCAGGCGCGGCAGCAGCCAGTCCAGCTCCTCGGCGAGCCCGGCCGGGCGCTCCCCCGGCCGCACGTAGGCTGGCACCAGGCAGGTGTGGTACCACTCCTCGACGTCGACGGTCAGCAGATAGCCGGGCGAGAGCTCGAGCGGCTCCAGCCGGGGGGCGGAGCTCATAGATCGCAGAAGACTTGGAAGTAGGTCGAGGCCCAGGAGATGCGCAGAGTGTCCAGCAGGGGCTGGAAATGGCTCTCGGCACCTTCGTAGATGGTCTGGATCGGGATATGCGCCACTCGCGCCGAGAGCTTGGCGGCCTTGATCAGCATCTCGGACTCGATAGCATAGCCGTCCGAGCAGAGCTTCAACCGCCGCAGCAGCGAGGACCGCAGCAATCGGAAGCCGCTCTGGCTGTCCTCCAGGTCGTAGCCCGTCATGTAGGAGAGCACCCGCGAGCCCAGGTGGTTGGTCCAGTACCTCGAACGCGGGATCTTCTCGGCCTCGGCCATGCGGGAGCCGATCCAGAGATCCGCATCCTGGCGCCGCCAGGCGTCGAGGAAGCCGGGGATGTCGTCGGGAGAGTGCTGGCCGTCGCCGTCGAGCAGGAGGACAGCCGGCGGCTCGGCGACGAGGGCGTTGTCGATCGCCCGGCGGAGCGCGAAGCCCTTGCCGCGATTGGCTGCCAGCGTCTCCACCCGGGCACCGGCTTCCGAGGCGATCTTGGCGGTGTCGTCCTGGCTGCCGTCGTCGACCACGTAGACCGCGGGCAGGTGGCGCAGGCAGCCCCTCACCACTCCCCCGATCGCCCGGGCACAGTTGAAGGCCGGGATCGCTGCGACGAGCTCCGTCCCCATAAACCGACGCACTCCGAACCAGGCCGCTGGTTATAGCACACCGCGCACCGGCGGCTTTGCCGAGCGGCTCGAGCGGCGCTCGCCCTTCTTGCGGCCTCCCCCTGCTTGTGACATCCTTCACGAGGCAGACCGCTGGGCCGGTAGCCTTGTGCTCCACCCGGGAGAGAACCGCGTGAGGCTCTCTCCGGAAGTGAAGCTTTGTGCTCTGAGGAGGGCTTCTCCCACATGCCTCATCAGTATTTTCCCGTCCTCCTGGCCATCGGCATCGCGCTTCTGGTCGGCGTCGGCATGCTGGTGGCGTCGCGCCTGGCCGGGCGACAGGTGGGTGGTAGGGTGAAGCTCTCCACCTACGAATCTGGCATGCCGCTTCTGGACATCTCCCACAAGCGGCTCTCGGTGGCCTTCTTCCTGGTAGCGATCGACTTCATCGTCTTCGACCTCGAAGCAGCTTTCCTCTACCCCTGGGCTCTGGTGATGAAGGATCTCGGCTGGCCCCTGTTCTGGGCCGTGGTCGCCTTTATCGCTCTGATCCTGGTGGGTTACGCCTACGTCTGGCGCAAGGGCGGCCTCAACATCGTGGTGCGTGGACGCCGCGCCGTGAGGGGTTAGAACCGTGAGTGAACCACAAGCAGCCGGCACCACCCTGCCAGAAAACGTACGCCAGCGGCTCGACGTGCTCCGCAAGCGCTACCCGACCCCGCGTGCGGTCTTGCTGCCGGCGCTGCACCTGGCACAGGAAGCCAACGGCGGCTGGCTGTCGGACGCCGTGATCGAAGCCGTGGCCGCCGAGCTTGGGCTACCCAACTCGGACGTCTACGGCGTGGTGACCTTCTACGACCTCTATCACCAGAAACCGGTGGGGCGGCACCGCATCCGGGTGTGCACCAACGTCTCCTGCATGCTCCGCGGCTCGGACGAGGTCATGGCCGCCATCGCCCAGGAGCTCGGCGTGGGCGAGGACGAGGTGACGGCGGACGGCCGCTGCTCTTACGTCCACTTCGAATGCCTGGGCTCCTGCGACACCGCGCCGATGATGATGATCGACCAGCGCTACCACGAGAACCTCACGCCGGAGAAGGCTCGGCAGATCGTCAAGGAGCTCGAGTGATGGCCTTCGAGCCGGTCCTGAGTCGCAACGTCGGCCATCCCGAGGCGCTCACCGTGCGGGGCTACCGCGATCGCGGCGGCTACGTGGCCCTCGAGAAGGGCCTCAAGATGGAGCCTGCGGCGATCACCGAGGAAGTGAAGGCCTCCGGGCTCCGCGGCCGCGGTGGAGCGGGCTTCCCCACCGGCCTGAAGTGGACCTTCATCCCGAAGGACAGCCCGAAGCCCAAGTACCTGGTGTGCAACGCCGACGAATCCGAGCCGGGCACCTTCAAGGACCGGCTGCTGATGGAGAAGGACCCGCACCAGCTGATCGAAGGCTGCCTGCTGACGTCCTTCGCCGTGGGCGCTGCCACGACTTATATCTACATCCGGGGCGAATACGTGGACGCCGCCAACATCCTCGAGCGCGCCATCGCCGACGCTTACCAGAGCGGCATTCTGGGTGCGAACGTGATGGGCTCGGGCTTCCGCCACGACATCTATGTCCACCGCGGCGCCGGCGCCTATATCTGCGGCGAGGAAACCGGGCTGCTCGAGTCGCTCGAGGGCAAGCGCGGCCAGCCGCGGGTGAAGCCGCCGTTCCCGGCGGTGGTCGGCGCCTTCGGCTGCCCTACTGTGATCAACAACGTCGAGACGATCTGCTGCGTGCCTCATATCATCGAGCGTGGCAGCGCCTGGTTCAAGGCGATCGGCCCGGACGAGCGCAACACCGGCCCCAAGCTCTACGCCGTTTCGGGCCACGTCGAGCGGCCGGGAACGTACGAGCTGCCGATCGGCGTCACCTTCCAGGAGTTGCTGGACGTCTGCGGCGGCATCTGGAAGGGCCGCCAGCTCAAGGCCTACGTGCCCGGTGGCGCTTCGGCGCCGGTGCTCAGCGCGGACGACCGACACCTGAGGCTGGACTTCGACACCATGGCCAAAGCCGGCAGCATGCTCGGCTCCGCGGCGGTGATGGTGATGGACGACACCACCGACATGGTGCGGGTCTGCTACCGTTTCGCCAAGTTCTTCAGCCACGAGTCCTGCGGCCAATGCACTCCCTGCCGGGAGGGCACCAACTGGCTGACCCTCTTGCTCCACCGCATCCTCGACGGCCACGGCGAGCCCAAGGACCTCGATCTCATCGTTTCGGTGGCCAACCAGATCGGCGGCAATTCGCTGTGCGCCTTGGGCGACGCTGCCGTGGGCCCGGCCAAGTCCTTCGTCACCAAGTTCCGTCACGAGTTCCTGGCGCGGATGGGCGCAGCGGCGCCCGCCCTGGCCAGCTAGGAGTCATCGCGCATGCCCACCGTCACGATCAACGACCGGGCCGTCGAGGTCGAGGTAGGCACCAACCTGATCGACGCCGCCCTCAAGGTGGGGGTGCAGATCCCCCACTACTGCTACCACCCTCGTCTCTCGGTGGTAGGGCAGTGTCGGATGTGTCTGGTGCACATCGCCGGGATGCCCAAGCTCCAGGCCGGCTGCTCCACGCAGGTGATGAAGGATGGCATGGTGGTGCGCACCGACACGCCCGAGGTGCACGAGGCCCAGCGGGCGATGATGGAGTTCCTGCTGATCAACCACCCCCTCGACTGCCCGATCTGCGATCAGGCCGGCGAGTGCGGCTTGCAGGACTATGCCTTCAAGCACGGCGTGGCCACCTCCCGCTTCCACTACGAGGAGAAGCGCACCTACCCGCAGAAGGAACGCATCCCACTCGGTCCCACCGTGTTGCTGAACATGAACCGGTGCATCCAGTGCACGCGCTGCATCCGCTTCACCCACGAGGTGGCGAAAACCGCCGAGCTCGGCTTCTTCCAGCGTGGAGCCCGGACCGAGATCGGCACTTTCCCGGGCAAGCCGCTGGACAATGAGCTCTCGACCTGCGTGGTGGACATCTGCCCGGTCGGCGCGCTGACCTCCACCGAGTTCCGTTTCGCCGAGCGGGTCTGGTACCTGGACAAGAAGCCTTCGATCTGCACCGGCTGCGATGTTGGCTGCAATATCACCCTCGAGCATCGGCGGGGCCAGGTGCGCAGGCTCAAGCCGCGCTTCAACCCGGATGTCAACGACTACTGGATGTGCGACTACGGCCGGGGCTCCCATCAGCGCCTGACCGCCCTGCCCCGCCTGCAGATCCCCCAGATCGCCCGCAAAGGCGGCGCTCTGCCGGCAGCCACCTGGCGCGAGGCCCTCGACCTGGTGGCTCGCCGCCTGGAGCACGGCAACGCCTCCGGAGCGGTGGCCTTCCTGGGCTCGGGCCGGCTCTCCACCGAGGATGCTTTCCTGCTCGCCACGCTGGCGGATCAGGTCGCCTCTCCCCACCGTTCGGTCGCCGGGCGGGAGGGGCCGGAGCGGCGGATTCCCAATACTCACGGTGGCCTGGCCGGACGAGACACGGCGCCCAACCGTCGTGGTGCGGAGCTCGCCGGCCTGGTTCCCGGGCCGAGCGGCATCGACGCTCGAGCCCTCCTCGCGGCCGATCGCGCGGCTGACTGCTCCGTGCTTTTCGTGGCCGACAGCGACTTCGGCCCGGAGGCGAGCGAGCCGGCGACGGTCGAACGGCTGCGCAAGGCCGGCTTCCTGGTGGTGATGGGCTGGGCCGAGACGCCTCTCTCCAAGGTGGCCGACGTGGTGTTGCCGGTGGCCACTCCAGCCGAGCGCGCCGGCAGCTTCGTCAACGTCGCAGGCCGGCTGCAGACCTTCGCTCAGGCCTTCCCGGCCCCGGCCCAGGTGAAGACGCCCGTCGAGGTGCTGACCGAGATCCTCGCCCGCTTCGACGCTGCCTGGGCGGGGCTCACCGAGGCGCAGGTCTTCGACCGCCTGGCTGCCCGCGTGCCGGCGTTCTCCGGGGTCCGCTTCGAGGCCGTTCCGGCTACCGGCCGGCCCGTCGGAGCCGAGCCGGCCCTGGCCGCGACCGTCGCGGGAGGAGGTGAGCCATGAGCGTGGACTTGACGGCCGCCCTGCTCAAGATCGCGCTGTTCCTGGCCTTCTTCCTCGGTACTCTGGCACCGATCATGGTCTGGGTGGAGCGCCGGGCCTGCGCCCTGATCCAGGACCGCCCGGGCCCCAACCGGCTCGGGCCCTGGGGCTTGCTCCAACCGCTCGCGGATGCCCTCAAGTTCATCTTCAAGGAGGACATCACCCCCACCGAGGTCGAGAAGCCGTTGTTCTTGCTGGCCCCGGTGCTCGCCATGCTGCCCGCCCTCTCCACCTTCGTGGTGCTGCCCTTCGGCCCACCGATCGAGGTCGGCGGCCGGGTGCACAACCTGGTGGTGGCCGATGTCGAGAGCGGCGTGCTGTTGTTCCTGGCCCTCTCCAGCCTGGGCGTCTACGCCCTGGTCTCGGCCGGCTACTCCTCCAACAACAAATTCTCGCTGCTGGGCTCGATCCGCGCTTCGGCGCAGCTGATCAGCTACGAGCTGGCGTTGACCCTCGCCGTGCTCGGCGTGCTACTGCCAGTGGGCACCTTCCGGCTCGACGCCGTGGTGGCCTACCAGCAGGAGCATCTGTGGAACGCCGTGCCGCAGGCGATCGGCTTCCTGGTGTTCCTGGTGGCGATGTTCGCCGAGACCAATCGCACCCCCTTCGACCTGCCGGAGGCCGAGTCCGAGCTGGTGGCCGGCTACCACACCGAGTACAGCGCCATGCGCTTCGCAGCCTTCATGGCCGCGGAGTACATCAACATGGCGGCGCTCTCGGCGCTCTGCGCCACGCTCTACCTGGGCGGCTGGAAGCTGCCTTTCCTCAACCCGCCGAGCGGGCCCTGGGCTCTCACGGCCCTGGTCTCCTTCAGCGGCCTGGCGGTGAAGGTGATCCTCTTCATGTGCCTCTTCGTGTGGGTGCGCTGGACGCTCCCGCGCTTCCGATATGACCAGCTGATGCGCCTGGGCTGGAAGGTGCTGTTGCCGCTTTCGATCGTCAACTTGCTCTGGGTCGCCGTGGCGACGCTTCAGGGCTGGATGTAAGAGGCCGCGTCATGCAGCTTGCGGTTTTCGCCCTCTTCGCCCTCTTGAGCCTGGTCTCGGCCGTGGTGGTGGTCGCGCACAAGAACGCGGTCTACTCCACGATGAGCCTGGTGGTCGTGCTGGTGTCTTCGGCCGCGCTCTTCGTGCTCCTGGGCGCGCCCTTCATCGCCACCCTGCAGGTGCTGGTCTACGCCGGCGCCATCGTGGTGCTGTTCCTGTTCGTGATCATGCTGCTGAACCTGGGTCGCGAGAACGCCACCGGCGAGGCCGAAGCGCCTCGCGGTAGTGGTCAGAAATGGGGCACCATCCTGGGGGCGGGAGTGTTCGCCGGCACGCTCCTGGCCTTGATCTGGCGCACCTACGGCAGCGACTCGCTCGAGCCGCTGCAAGCGGAGGCGGTGGCCACCAAGCCGCTCGCCACCCTGCTCTTCTCCAACTACATCCTGGCCTTCGAGGTGATCGGCCTGCTGCTCCTGGTGGCGGTGGTGGCCGCTTCGGTGGTTGCCCGCCGGGTGGGCTCGGCCGGCGAGGCGGAAGCCGAGAAGGAGGGTTGATGGTCCCCATCTCCTACTACCTGTTGCTGGCCGGGATGCTGTTCATCATCGGCACCCTGGGAGCGCTCACGCGGCGCAGCGGCATCACCATCTTCCTGTCGATCGAGCTGATGCTGAACTCGGTGAACCTCACGCTCATCGCCTACTCCCGCCTGCTGGGCGATCGCATGGGCCAGCTGATCGTGCTCTTCGTGATGGCGGTTGCGGCGGCCGAGGCTGCCGTGGGCCTGGCTCTCTTCATCGCCATCTATCGCCACCGGCACACCATCGACCTCAACCGTCTGAACCTGATGCGCTGGTAAGCGAGGGAAGACGACCGCAATGGAAGCGCAGAACTTGCTCTGGCTGATTCCGGCCCTGCCTTTCCTGGGGGCGATCGTGAACGGCCTGCTCGGCCCGAGGGCGCCGAAATCCGCCACCACCGCGGTGGCGATCGGTGCACCGTTCCTCTCGCTGGCGGTGGCTCTCTACTGCCTGTTCCAGTACCTGGGAGGCGGTGCCTCCGAGCCGCTGGCAGCCACCGCCTACCACTGGACCACCGGCCCGATCGCGATCGACATCTCCTTCCTGCTCGACCCTCTCTCCTCGGTGATGCTCTTCGTGGTCACCTTCGTGGGCTTCCTGATCCACGTCTACTCGGTGGGCTACATGAGCCACGAGGAGGGCTATCAGCGCTACTTCGCCTACCTCAACCTGTTCATGGGCTCGATGCTGCTGCTGATCCTCGGCAGCAACTTCCTGGTGCTCTTCGTGGGCTGGGAGGGCGTGGGGCTCTGCTCGTACCTCTTGATCGGCTACTACTACCAGGAGCGAGTGCCGCCGGCGGCCGGCAAGAAGGCGTTCATCGTCAACCGGATCGGCGATTTCGGCTTCCTCGCCGGTCTCCTGGCACTCTACGCCCGCTACGGCACGCTCGAGTTCGGCCCCCTCTTCCACAAGATCGCCGAGGACACCGGCGTCGCCGCCGGTACCTACGCCCTGGGCCTCTCCTTCGCGAGCTTCGTGGCCCTGGCCCTGTTCATCGGCGCCATGGGCAAGAGTGCGCAGATTCCGCTCTACGTCTGGCTGCCCGACGCGATGGCCGGCCCCACGCCGGTCTCGGCCCTGATCCACGCCGCCACCATGGTCACCGCCGGCGTCTACATGGTGAGCCGCGCCAATGTGCTCTATCAGCTGGCGCCCGGGGTCTCGATGTTCGTCGCCGCGATCGGGGGCGTCACCGCGATCTTCGCGGCTACCATCGGCCTGGCCCAGAACGACATCAAGAAGGTCCTCGCCTACTCCACCGTCTCGCAGCTCGGCTACATGTTCATGGCCGCCGGGTTGGGGGCTTACGCCCTGGCGATCTTCCACGTCGGCACCCACGCCTTCTTCAAGGCCCTGCTCTTCCTGGGCTCCGGCTCGGTGATCCATGCCATGGGCGGCGAGCAGGACATGCGCTCGATGGGCGGCTTGCGCAAGCAGCTGCCCTGGACCTACCGCACGTTCTTGATCGGCGCCCTGGCTTTGGCCGGTGTGCCACCGCTCGCCGGCTTCTTCTCGAAAGACGCCATCCTGGGCGCCGCCTTCGAGCACAACAAGCTGCTCTGGGTGATCGGCGTCCTCACCGCCGGCCTCACGGCGTTCTACATGTTCCGCGCGGTGTTCCTCACCTTCTTCGGCAAGTTCCGCGGCACCCACGAGCAGGAGCATCACCTGCACGAGTCCCCCGCGGTGATGACGGTGCCTCTGGTGATCCTCGCCCTGGGCACCCTGGTGGTCGGCTTCTTCAACCTGCCGCCCGTTTTCCCCGGGGGCAACGGCTTCGTGCACTTCCTGCAGCCGGTGATCGCCCACGTGGGCGAGGCCGGTGCCGAGGAAGGCCATGCCCTCTCGGCGGGCACCGAATGGGCGCTGATCCTGGTCTCCGTGGCGGTGGCCGCCCTGGGCATCTTCCTGGCGAGCCGCGTCTACGGCGGCGGCCGCGGCACCGCGGGCGATCAGACCTTCGCCTCCCGTTTCGCCGGGCTGTATCGCACGCTCTCGAACAAGTACTACGTCGACGAGCTCTACGACCGGGTGATCGTGAAGCCCCTCGCTTGGCTCGCTCGCGTGTGCTGGAAGGTGATCGATTCGCTGTTGATCGAAGGCACCCTGGGAGTCGGCACCTTCTTGACCGAGCTGACCGGCGATCTCGCGCGTTTCAGCACGACCGGCAACGTGCGCAACTACGCCCTGTACTTCTTCCTCGGCGTGGTGGCGCTCTTCTGGTGGATGATCCTCTAAAACTATGGACACATTCCTGGCACTGGCCGCTAGCGACAGCCTCACCCGCCTGGTGCTCTTCCCGGCTGTGGCGGCGCTGCCGCTCGTTTTTTTGCGGCGCGAGCAGGTGGTGAAGGTCTACCTGCTGGTGGTCTCGCTTCTCGAGCTGGGCCTGGCAGCCCTGTACCTCGGCTCGCACGGCGGCGCCGACGGGCCGTTCACGGCCAGCCGCGATGCCGCCTTGTCCTGGATTCCCCGCTGGGGCATCCGCTGGGAGCTCGTGGCCGACGGCATCTCCTGGCCCCTGGCCCTGCTCGCCATCGTGCTGGTGCCGATCGTGGTCCTTGGCACCTGGAAGGGCATCAGCCAGCGCTGGCCGGCCTACGGCGCATCCCTGCTGGTGCTCACCTCGGGCGTCCTGGGCTCGCTCTTCGCCTTCGACCTCTTCCTGTTCTATGTCTTCTGGGAAGTGATGCTGGTGCCGATGTACTTGATCATCGGCATCTGGGGAGGCGAGCGGCGCATCTACGCGGCGGTGAAGTTCTTCCTCTTCACCATGGCCGGCAGCCTGCTGATGCTGGTCGCCATCCTGTGGATCGGCGCCACCTACTTCCGGGTTGCTGGCACCTGGAGCTTCGCCTACGAGGATCTGCTTCGTCTCGACCTGCCGGCCGGGGCTCAGCTCTGGCTCTTCGCCGGCTTCGCCCTCGCCTTCTTGATCAAGGTGCCGATGTTCCCGGTCCACACCTGGTTGCCGGATGCCCACGTGGAGGCCCCCACCGGCGGCTCCGTGCTGCTGGCCGGCATCCTGCTCAAGCTCGGCACCTACGGCTACCTGCGCTTCGCCATGCCGCTCTTCCCCCACGCGAGCGCCCAGGCCCGGCCGCTGCTCCTGGCCCTGGCGATCACCGGCATCCTCTACGGTGCCCTGGTGGCCTGGATGCAGCCGGATATGAAGAAGCTGGTGGCCTATTCCTCGGTGGCCCACCTCGGCTTCGTGATGCTCGGGCTCTTGGCCGCCGACGTGGTGGCCTGGCAAGGGGCCCTGATCCAGATGGTCAACCACGGCCTCTCGACAGGCGCCCTCTTCTTGTTGGTGGGCATGATCTACGACCGCCGCCACACCAAGAAGTTCGACGAGTTCGGCGGCCTCGCCAAGGTGATGCCGGTCTTCGCCTTCTTCCTGGTCTTCTCCGCCCTGGCCTCGGTGGGCCTGCCGGCCCTGAACGGCTTCGTGGGCGAGTTCTTGATCCTCCTGGGCAGCTACCGGGCGGTGGGCGCCTGGGCCATCGCCGCCGCCTTCGGTGTGGTGCTGGCGGCGGTCTACCTGCTCAAGATGCTCCAGTTGACGATCTGGGGCCCGCTCGAGAAGGAAGAGAACAAGGGGCTTTCGGACCTCTCGCTGCGCGAGGTGCTGAGCCTGGCGCCGCTCGCCGTGCTGATGCTGTGGATCGGCGTGGCTCCGGCGGGCTTCCTGGCGCCCAGCCAGAAGGCCCTCGAGGCGACCCTCAGCCAATATACGGAACGCTTGAAGCAGCCGGTCCCGACCGAAGCCCGGCTGATCGCCGTCGAGCCGAAGGAGGCCGCCGCGGCCTCTCCAGGCCAGCAGGAGGTGGCGCGGTGAGCGCGGCAGACCTTGCATCTCTGGCACCCGAACTGGTGCTGACCGGGGCAGGCATCCTGCTCCTGCTGCTCGAGGCCTTCCTGCCGGCTTTCCGGCGGGTAGCCACTCCTTTCGCGCTGCTCTCGACGGTGGTAGCCGGCTGGGCCGCTACGGGCCTCGTGGCCGGCCGCACCTTCGGCGGCCAGCTCGAGACCTCGCCGGTCACCCTGGTGTTCACCATGGTGGTGCTGGTGGCGACGGCCTTGACCGTGGCCGCCTCGGAAGGGTTCTTGCGCCGCGAGCGGATCCCGGCCGGGGAGTACCTCTCGTTGCTGCTCTGGTGCGCCGTGGGCATCCTGCTGATGCTGCGCGCCACCGAACTGCTGACCATCTTCGTCTGCCTCGAGCTGTTCTCGATCTGCCTCTACTCGCTCGCCGCCTTCCATCGCCAGATCGCCTGGAGCAGCGAGGCGGCCATCAAGTATTTCCTGATGGGCGCCTTCGTCAGCGCCTTCCTGCTCATGGGCGTCGCCCTCGTCTACGGCGAGACCGGGGCCACCGGCCTGCCCGAAATCGGCCAGGCGATCGCCTCCGGCGTGGGCGCCCGCACCGTGGTGACTCTGGGCGCCCTGCTCCTGATCTGCGCTTTCGCCTTCAAGATGAGCCTGGTGCCGTTCCACGCCTGGGCTCCGGACACCTACCAGGGAGCGCCGTCGCCCTTTGTCGGCTTCCTGTCGATCGCCCCCAAGGCGGCGAGCGCCCTGGTGATCCTGCGCATCCTGCAGGTGCTGACCGGTTCCGCCGCCGACACCAAATGGGGTCAGCTGGTGGCGATTCTCGCCGTGCTCTCGATGGTGGGCGGCAACCTGCTCGCCCTGGTGCAGCGGGACATCAAGCGCATGCTCGCCTACTCCGGCGTGGCCCATATGGGCTATCTCGCCATCGCCCTTTCGAGCCCCACGGACGAAGCCTGGGCGCCGATCGTGGTCTACCTGCTGGCCTACGCCCTGATGAATGCCGGCGCCTTCGCCGTCATCTCGATGCTCTACAAGAAGGCCGGCGAGCAGCACTACCTCTCGGAGCTCGCTGGCCTGGGCTACCAGAGCCCGGTCCTGGGCGCCTGCCTCGCCATCTGCATGCTCTCCCTGGGGGGCATCCCGCCCACCTTCGGCTTCTTCGGCAAGTACCTGGTGTTCCTCCATGCGGTGAAGAACGGCCATGTGGGCCTCGCCATCGTCGGTGTGCTGGCCAGCCTGGTGGGCGTCTTCTACTACCTGCGGGTGGTCTACACCCTCTACATGAAGCCCCAGACCCAGCCTGTCGAGCTGCCTCGAGATGCCTGGGGTCGGCTCGCCGCCGTGGCGGCGGCAGCGCCGGGC
>CALMKX010000339.1 GCA_937867335.1 uncultured Acidobacteriota bacterium | reverse complement strand
GGTTCTGACCCTCGGGGGTGGCGCGGGAGGCCGCGGCCCCGGACAATACGCGGGTCATGACTTCCGACGCGATCGTCGTCCAGGCCGCGCCCGCCGGCGCGCGCCAGCTGTTCCTGCTGTGCCACGGCTATGGCGCCAACGCCGAGGACCTCGTGCCGCTCGGGCAGCGACTCGGCCGGGCCTTTCCGGAGGCCACGATCGTCAGCCTCGCCGCGCCCGAGCCGATGGGTTATCCGGGCGGACTGCAGTGGTTCTCGCTCGATGGCATCAACGACATCAACCGGGTGACCCGGGTGGCGGAGGCGATGCCGGCCTTCCTGGCCCGCATCCGGGCCTGGCAGCGCTCCCTCGCTCATGTGCCCCAGGCCATCTTCCTCGCCGACACCACCCTGGCGGAGAACATCGCCTTCGGCGTGCCTCCGGACCAGATCGACCTGGAGCGGGTGCGCCGGGCCGCCCGGCAGGCCCACATCGCCGACTTCATCGAATCCCGCCCCGAGGGCTACCAGCCCGCGCCCCGCTGCCGGCGGGAACCGAGGAGCCCAGTCGAAGGTGAGCCAACCGGCCGGCTGGCGCCGAGGCTCGGTGGTGCAACGAGCGGCCGTCGAGGAGAACAAGTCCACGGAGTCCAGCCAGAGCACCTACTTGACGGCCACGCTCTTCAACTCCCTGCACGAAGGCAAGCAGCTCTGCGAGAACCTCGCGAGCTCCGCGGCCGGGCACTCCGAGGATCGCTTCATCGATCAGACCCTGCCGGCTTCCGTGGCCTATCTCGACAGCAAAGGGAACAACACCATCTTGATCGGCATCAACCGCAGCCCCTGTACCTCCACCGACCGGGCGGGGGACGGCACGACCACCTGCAACAAGGCGGGGGCCGCCTCGGGCTGCGCGGAGCGGCTGATCAGCCTGGTGAACAACGACTTCGTGCACATGGGGACGCACTACCCGATCCGCCTGGTGATCGCCATCCGCAACGTCTACGACATGTCGGTCAACTCGGTGTTGGCGAATGAGGCGATGGTGGCGACCGGGCGGATCGCCATCGAGTTCCAGAAGATCGGCGGCTCCTCCACCAAGTTCATGGGCACCGGCGTGGCGAAGGAGATGGCCTGAAGTGCCGGCCGGGCGTCACACCCCCCGGCTGGTGAGCACGATCTTCACCGTGCGCAGGAGGATGGCGAGGTCCAGCCAGGGGCTCCAGTTGGCGATGTAGGCGAGGTCGTACCGCAGCTTGTTCTCGGCACTCGAGTGGTAGTCGCCGTTCACCTGGGCGAGGCCGGTCAGTCCCGGCGGCACCGAGAAGCGCTCGGCATAGCCGGGGATCTCGGCGAGGTAGCGCTCCACGAAGCCCGGCCGCTCCGGCCGGGGCCCCACCAGGCTCATCGAGCCGGCGAGCACGTTCCACAGCTGGGGCAGCTCGTCGAGCCGGTAGCGGCGCAGGAAGCTGCCGGTGGGCGTCAAGCGAGGGTCGTCCTTGGCGGCCAGAACCTCGCCGGTCTCCTTCTCGGCGTCCTGCCGCATGGTGCGCAGCTTCCACACCGGGAAGGGCTTGCGTCCGAGCCCCACGCGCTCCTGGCGGAAGAAGACCGGTCCCGCCGAGGAGGCTTTCACCACCACCATGCCGAGGAGCAGCAAGGGCAAAGTGAGCAGGGAGAGGGCGGTGGCGCCCACCAGGTCCATCCAGCGCTTGAGCGGCCGGTTGATCCGCCATTCCGATTGCCGCACCACCTCGATCAGCGGCAGATCGTCCACCCAGCGGTAGCGCATACGGCCGATCAGGCTCTCGATCGGCCCCGGCAGGAGAAGCACGTTGCCGGTGGCCTCGCCTTCGCTCGCCAGGCGGTCGAGCAGGCGGGTCTGCCAGGGCCGGGCGCTGCCGGCGAGGATCAGATCGTCGATCTTGCCGCTGCTCAGGAGGGCGGGGAGGTCCTCGACGGTGCCCAGGCAAGGGCCGAGGGCCGGGGGCGGGGCCGACAGGCCTTCCAAGGGCTCATCCGGCGCCGGCACGTGGCCTGCCACCTCGATCGACTGCGAGCCCTGGCTGGCGATCTTGCCCGCGAGCTCGCGGGCCGCCGCGCCGCAGCCCACCAGGACCACCCGTCGCAGTGGCGGCCGGTAGGAAGTCTCCACGGCCCAGCGGAACAACCACAGGAGCAGGAAATTGAAGGCCACGAAGAGCAGCAGCACCGAGCGGGGGAACTCGCGGTCGGTCAGGAAGTAGAAGCCCGCGAGCATCACCCCCTCGAGGCTGGTGGCGGCGAGCAGCCGCCGAACCTGCTCGGTGCCCACCGAGCCGCGGGGAGGGTCGTAGAAGCCGAAGAAGTAGAGGGTGAGCAGCTGGGCAAGGGCGATGATCCACCATTCCCGGTAGAAGAACCGGATGCGCTCCGCCGGCAGCAGGAACTGCGTGAACGGCACCCGCAGCTCGATACGAACGAAGAAGGCGAGGAAAAACGCCACCACCGCCGCAGTGAGGTCGCCGGTGGTGCGCAGCAGCCGGTGCGAGAACGGCGTGGGGGTGAGTCGATTCACGCCGGGGAAGTCTATCCCGGCTGGCCTGGCCGGCCCGGCGCTGCCCGAAGCGGCCAGGCCAAGGTGTCGGCAGCAGCTACGGCACGATGTCCAGGTTGTAGACCATGTTGGGGTCGCTCCAGCAGCCCCAGGTATTGACCGTGCCGCCGTTGGTCGCATTGCCGTAGGCGCATTGGCTGGTGCTCACGTGCTGCAGGCGATAGCCCCCTCCTTGCGCTACCAACTGGAAGCGCATATTCGGGTCGGCCCAACACACCCAGTTGTAGAGGGGCCCACCGTTCACGGTTCCTGCGTAGAGGCACTGGCTGGTCTGCTGGTGGCGCAGCCGATAGGTGCCGCCTCCGGCATCGTCCAAGATGTAGAGCATGCCGGGGTCGTTCCAGCAGGCCCAGTTATGAGCCGCGGCACCGTTGGTGTTGAAGCTGTAGATGCACTCTCGAGTGTTCCGGTGGCGGAGCCGGACGCGCTGGCCAGGTGCTGGAACTCCTTGCACCGGGGGAAAAGGCAGCAGCCACATCTCGTTGGTGCAGTCGAGGCAGGGGATGAGATCCGTGAGCACCACCGGCTTGCTGCTGGTGTCGTAGTGGCTGAAGACCAACAAGGGAGTGAAGCGCCAGTTCGAGACCCGAGAGTCCGAAAGCGGGATTCGGAGCCAGAGATTGTCGCTCGGCGGGCTGCCGTAGTAGAGCGTCACCTCCACCCAGCCGTCGCTCTGAGGGATGGTGGTGCAGGGTGCGCTCACCAGCAGGGCCTGGGCGCCGACGTAGGCCGTGGAGGACCAGCCGGTCACTTGCCAGCAGCTGGTGGCGCGTGCGGGGAGCGGAAGCGAGAGGGTGAGGGCGAGCAGCCCGAAAGGAGTGAGAATTCTTCTCATGGTGCCTCCAGTATGGTAGTGGTTACCTTGTAAGTTTAGCAGACTAAGATCTTCGATCTGAGCCGTCACTCGGCTGGGGCGAGAAAGCGATCGTCTATACTGGCGCGATCGCCGGGACGGGTGCGCTTGCGGGATCTTTCTCCAGGGCCCGCCGTCGTTTCCCGAAGACCCCACCTCCCATGAAAGTCATCGAACATCTCGCGAACGCCACCGGGCCGCTGATCAGCTTCGAGATCATTCCGCCGCTTCGGGGTGGCGACCTGTCGAGCCTGCTCGCGGTGATCGATGATCTGGTGCCGTACCACCCGCCGTTCATCGACATCACCAGCCACCCGGCGCAGGTGTTCTATGAGGAGACCCCCCAGGGCATCCGGCGCAAGGTGAAGAGGAAGCGTCCGGGCACGCTGGGCGTTTGCGCCCTGCTCCAGAACAAGTACCGAGTGGACGCAGTGCCCCACATCCTCTGCCAGGGCTTCACCCGCGAGGAGACCGAGGATTTCTTGATCGAGCTCAACTATCTGGGCATCGACAACGTACTGGCTCTTCGAGGCGACGACAACGGCTACAAGAAGCCGCTCAAGGAAGGGCGCAGCGCCAACGACACCGCGATCGACCTGGTGAAGCAGATCGGCGACATGAACCGGGGCCGCTACCTGGAGGACGACCTCCTCGATGCCTCGCCCACCCACTTCTGCGTGGGAGTGGCGGGCTATCCGGAGCGCCACGTGCGCTGCCCGAACATGAAGGCCGAGGTAAGGAACGTCGCGGAGAAGCTAGCGGTCGGAGCCGAATACGTGGTGACCCAGATGTTCTTCGACAACCGGCACTATTTCGAGTACGTGGACCTCTGCCAGGCTGCCGGGATCACCGCACCGATCCTGCCGGGCCTGAAGATCATCACCTCCAAGCGCCAGCTCACCACCATTCCCGCGAGCTTCTACGCCGAGATTCCCTGGGAGCTCGCCGACGCCGTGGAGAAGGCCAAGCCGGAGCACGTGGAAGAGGTGGGCATCGAGTGGACTTCGAGGCAGGTCCGCGAGCTGCTGGATCGCGGTGTTCCCTCGGTGCACTTCTACATCATGCAGGAGTCCAAGGCGATCGCCGGCCTCCTCGGCAAGGTCGGCCTCTAGCCACTGGCGATCCGCCCACTTCAACGGCCGATGAAGAAGCTCGCCTACCTGGGGCCATACTTCCGTCGCTACCGGCACATGCTGGTGCCCGGAGTGGCGGCGATCTTTCTCGCCGCGGTGATCGGCCTCGCCTCGCCGCTCCTGGTGGGCCAAGCGGTCGACTCCCTGCGCGAGAGCTTCAGCAAGACGGCGCTGCTGCGCTACGCAGCCCTGCTGGTGGGCATCGCCCTGGTGCGCGGCCTGTTCATCTACTACCAGCGCATGGTGCTGGTGACGATGAGCCGGGAAATCGAGTTCGACCTCCTGACCCGGCTCTTCGAGCACCTGTCGCGGCAGCAACCTTCCTTCTTCCAGGCCCGCAAGACCGGCGACCTGATGGCCCGGGCCACCAACGACCTCGGCGCGGTCCGCCAGGTCTGCGGTCCAGCCATCATGTACGGCGCCAACACCCTCTTCACCTCGATCGGCGCCCTGGTCTTCATGTTGCGCATCCACCCGCTGCTCACTCTGGCCGCGCTCGCCCCGACGCCCTTCGTGGCCCTCGCCACGCGGACTTTCGGCGAGCGTACCCACCGCTATTTCGCCCAGGTGCAAGACCGCTTCTCGGCCCTTTCCGCCCGCGTTCAGGAGCACCTGGCAGGGGTGCGGGTGGTGCGCGCCTATGCCCGGGAGAGGTCTGAAGAGCAGAGCTTCGACGGCGCCAACCGCGAGCTGCTGGACGCCAACCGCCGCCTCATGGTGTGGAACTCGGCGTTTTCGCCGGCACTCCAGGCGCTGGTGGGCCTCGGCTACGTGGCGGTGCTGTGGTACGGCGGCGTGCTGGTCACCCAGAACCGGATCACCGTGGGCCAGTTCGTCACCTTCAACTTCTTCCTCTCGCGGATGGCCTGGCCGATGGTGGCGATCGGCTGGGTGATCAACCTGCTCGAGCGGGGCGCGGCCTCGCTGGGGCGGATCCGGGACGTGCTCGAGGAGGCGCCGACCATCGTCGACCTCGGGCCGGAGGAAGGGGGCCTCGGCGAGGCGGCGCCGGAGATTCGCGGTGGCGTGAGCCTGCGTGGCCTCACGCTGCGCTACGGCGACGGCCTGCCTGCGGTGCTCTCGGGCCTGGACCTCGAGGTGCCGGCGGGCACCACCGTGGGAGTGGTGGGGCGAACCGGCGCCGGCAAGAGCAGCCTGCTCTCCCTGCTACCCCGGCTCTTCGACCCGCCACCCGGCCAGATGCTGGTGGACGGCATCGACCTGCGCCGCTATCCGCTGGCGAAGCTGCGCGGAGCGATGGCGACGGTGCCCCAGGAGACCTTCCTGTTCTCGGCCACCATTCGCGAGAACATCGCCCTCGGCCGGCCCGGGGCGAGCGCGGAAGAGGTGGCCGAGGCGGCCGGCTGGGCCGGGCTCAGCCAGGACCTCGCCGGCTTCCCTGAAGGGCTCGAAACGGTGGTCGGCGAGCGCGGCATTACGCTCTCCGGCGGCCAGAAGCAGCGCGTGGCCCTGGCTCGAGCCTTGATCGCCAGGCCCAGGCTGCTGCTGCTCGACGATTGCCTTTCCGCCGTGGACGCTCAGACGGAGGAGCAGATCCTCGCCAATCTGCGGCGTCTCTTCGTGGGGCGCACGGTGTTCGTGGTCTCGCACCGCATCTCCACGGTGGCGACCGCGGATGTGATCGTGGTGCTCGAGGGCGGGCGGATCGCCGAGCGGGGCACCCACGAAGAGCTTCTGGCCCACGGCGGCCTCTACGCCGACCTCGCCCGGCGCCAGCAGCTGGAAGAAGAGCTGGCAGCCGTCTAGCGGCCCGCCGGCCCCGCTTCCCCCGCGTCGGCACTAGAATTCCGGGATGGCAAGGTCCGCGAACAGCTTCCCGGCCCAGCGCAGCGGCCGCACCGCGGCTCCCACGGTGGTGGTGGCCATGGGCGGCCACGCTTTCTTGAAGCCCGGCGAACGGGGCAGCTACGAGGAACACCTCGAGAACTCGCGGCAGGTCTGCCGCCAGCTGATGACCTTCGTCGAGCGGGACTACAACTTGGTCATCACGCATGGCAACGGCCCCCAGGTGGGGGATCTGCTCACCCAGGTGGAGCTCGCCCGGGATCGTGTGCCGGCCCTGCCGCTCGAAGTGCTGGTGGCGCAGACCGAAGGCAGCCTGGGTTACTTCCTGCAGCTCGGCCTGCTCAACGAGCTGCGCGCCCGGGACCTGCGCCGCTACGTGGTGACGGTGGTGACCCAGGTGGTGGTGGAGCGCGACGATCCGGCCTTCGCCCGGCCCACCAAGCCGGTGGGCCCCTTCCTGGGCGAAGGCGAAGCGCGCCAGTTGGCGGAGCGGCTCGGCTGGCAGGTAGGGGAGGACGCCGGCCGCGGTTGGCGCCGCCTGGTGCCTTCGCCCCGGCCGCTCAAAGTGATCCAGCGCGGCATGGTGGACGAAGCGGCCCGGGCCGGGCACATTGTGATCGCCGGCGGCGGGGGCGGCATCCCGGTGGCCAAGTCCGAGAGCAACGACTACGTGGGCGTCGAGGCGGTGATCGACAAGGACCTGACGGCGAGCGTGCTGGCCACCGACGTTCACGCCGATCTGCTGGTGATCCTCACCGCGGTGGATTCCGTGGCCCTGAACTTCGGCCGGCCGGACGAGGTCCGCCTGGGCGCCGTCACCCTCTCCGAGTGCGCCCGCTACATCGAGCAGGGCCACTTCGCGGCCGGCTCGATGGGACCCAAGGTGGAGGCGGTCTACCAGTTCCTGCAGAGGGGTGGGAGGCGCGGCCTGATCACCAGCCCCGAGCGGCTCGCCGAGGCCCTGGACGGCACGGCCGGCACCCATTTCGTGGGCCGGCTCTGAGCTCGAGCCGACCTCACGAGGCCTGGCCTGGACCTTGCTCCCCTGGCTCGGGCAATGAGCCACCCGACAGGCCTTGGGGTCGCCGCTGCCCTTGCTTTCGCCCTGCTGGGAGCCGAAACCGCGGCTCCGGCTGCCGAGCCCTACCAGGAAGAGGCCTCCGTTCTGGCCGTGGAGCTGCCGGTGCGAGTCCTCGTCAGAGGACAGGCAGTGGCCGATCTCCGGCCGGAGGATTTCGAGGTCTACGACCGCGGCCGGCGGGTCGAGATCACCGGCTTCGAGGTGCTGGCCCGCGGCCCGGCCCGGCGGCGAGCCGAGGCCGTAGCCGCCCCGCTTGCGGCCAACTACCTGCTGCTTTTCGACTTCGCCTACGGCTCGGGCCGCGGCCTGGCCCGGGCCCTCGAGGCCAGCCGGCGGCTGCTCGCCCAGGACCTCGAACCCGGCGATCGCCTCGGCGTGGGCTTTTTCTCCGCGCTGCGCGGGCTGCGACTGATCTCGCCGCCCAGCGCCGACCGCGAGCGGGCTCGCTGGGGGTTGGACACGATCGAGGCCTTGCTCGCCCGGGATGTGCGCGGAGCCACCCGGCTCGCCGAGCGGCTGGGCGAAGCCCCGGACCGCCTCGCGGAGCTCCAGGTTTCGCCTTCGGAGCTGGTGGCGGAGGCCGGAGTGCTGGTGCGCACCGACCCTTACTGGCCCCACCAGAGCGTGATCCGCAGCCTGGCCCGCGGCCTCGCCGCTCTGCCGGTGGAGCTCGAGGGCCTCGCCGGCACGCGCAACCTGGTGCTGTTCTCGCAGGGCTTCGATCCCGTCTACCTGACCGGTCGTGGTTCATCGGCCACGCTCGGCGAGCTCGAGCGCAGCTTCAAGGCCTGCCGCCGCGCCGGCTGGACGGTCCAGAGCATCAACTCGGGCGGTCTCCTGGCCCTCGGCGGGCGAGACACGCTGTTCTTCCTGGCCCACGAGACCGGCGGCGAGTCCTACGAGAACTTCAACGACGTCGGCACCGCCCTCGATCACATGCTGCACCGCACCTCGGTCACGTATCTGCTGAGCTTCCAGGTGGCCGATCTCGAAGCAGACGGCAGCTTCCACCGCTTGAAGGTGAGGCTGGCGAAGCCTCTTGCTGGGGCGAGGATCCTCCACCGCCCCGGTTACTACGCTCCCGAGCCCCCCGCAGCGCCCTGAGAGCGGCCAAGGCCGGCCGCACGGCCCTGGCGCGCCGTACGGCCGAACGCTCCGGCCTTGACACCCCATGGGGGGGTGGTTACCCTAGCGCTCCAGGCCGGCACCGCCTGGCTCATACGACAACATGGCCAATCCCAAGTCCAGGCATCAGCTTGTCATTGTCGAGTCGCCCGCCAAGGCCAGCACCATCGGCCGTTTCCTCGGCAAGGGCTATCAGGTGGAGGCGAGCTACGGCCACGTTCGAGACCTGCCCCAGAACGCCCAGGAGATTCCCGCCGCGGCGCGCGGCAAGGAGTGGGCGCGGCTGGGCGTCAACGTGGAGAACGAGTTCGAGCCGCTCTACGTGGTGCCGGCGGAGAAGAAAAAGCACGTCAAGCGACTGAAGGATGCCCTCGCCGACGCCGACGGCTTGCTGCTCGCCACCGACGAAGACCGCGAGGGCGAGAGCATCAGCTGGCACATCCTCCAGGTGCTCAAGCCACCGCAGGGCCTGCCGGTGGGCCGGATCGTCTTCCACGAAGTCACCCAGGAAGCCATCGAGCAAGCGGTGGCCCATCCTCGAGCGTTGGACGAGAAGCTGGTGCGGGCCCAGGAAGCCCGGCGCATCGTCGATCGCCTCTACGGCTACAGCCTCTCGCCGCTTTTGTGGAAGCGGGTGGCACCCGGGCTTTCGGCAGGCCGGGTGCAGAGCGTGGCGGTGCGCCTGGCGGTGCAGCGGGAATGGGAGCGCATCCGCTTCCGGGCCGCCAGCTACTGGGATCTGAAAGCTGATCTCGAGGCCCAGGGCGGGCGTTTCGAGGCCCGGCTGCTGCGCATCGGCGAGCGGCGCTTGGCTGATGCCCGGAGCTTCGACGCCGCCACCGGCGCTCTCGCCGACAAGAGCCGACTCCACCTGCTGGAGGCGGCCGCCGAACGCTACTCAGAAGCCGCCCGCCGCGGCGAGCCCTGGCAGGTGACGTCGCTCGCCACCAATCCCGGGGTGCAGAAGCCCGCACCGCCGTTCACCACCTCGACGCTCCAGCAGGAAGCCAACCGCAAGCTCCGGCTCTCCGCCCAGCGCACCATGCGCATCGCCCAGGGCCTGTACGAGGGCGTGGATCTCGGCGGTGAGCGGGTGGGCCTCATCACCTACATGCGTACCGACTCCACCACGCTCGCCGCCCGGGCCCTCGAGCAGGCGCGCAAGGTGATCGAGGATAGCTACGGCAAGGAGTACCTGCCGAACTCGCCGGTGCACTACAAGACCAAGGCCAAGCGAGCCCAGGAAGCCCACGAGGCGATCCGCCCCACGGACCTCAGCCGGCGCCCCCAGGACGTCGCCCGCTACCTCGACGCCGATCAGGCCCGGCTCTACGAGCTGATCTGGAAGCGCACCATCGCCTGTCAGATGCTTCCGGCCCGCTTCGAGCGCACCACCGCCGAAGTGACCGTGGAGGTGCCGGCGAGCGGGGGCGGCAAGGAGCCGCTGGTGTTCACCGCGGCCGGCCGGCGGGTGACCTTTCCCGGTTTCCTGCGCGCTTACGTCGAGGGGAGCGACGACCCGGAGGCCGAGCTCGGCGACCAGGAGACCTACCTGCCGCCCCTCGCCGAAGGGGAGCGGCTCAAGGCCCTGGCGGTGGCAGCCGAGCGGCACGATACCCGGCCCCCCATGCGCTACACCGAGGCCAGCCTGGTGAAGCGCCTGGAGGAAGAAGGCATCGGCCGGCCCTCCACCTACGCCACCATCATCGGCACCATCCAGGATCGCGGCTACATCTGGAAGCGCGGCAACGAGCTCATCCCCACCTTCACGGCCTTCTGCGTCACGCAGCTGCTGGAGAACGACTTCGGCGACCTGGTGGACTTGCAGTTCACCGCTCGCATGGAAGACGAGCTCGACGAGGTGGCCGCCGGAGATCGCCAGTGGATCGACCTGGTCTCGACTTTCTACCGCGGAGAAGGCAGCGCCGCCGGCTTGATGAGTCGTCTGGAGAAGCTCAACCTCAGCTTCCCGGCGGTGGAGATCGGCACCGATCCCACCAGCGATGAGCGCCTGGTGGTGAAGATCGGCCGCTTCGGCCCGTACTTGCAGCGGGGCGAGGGCGGCAAAGAGAACACCCGCACCTTGCCGGACCAGACCCCGCCGGACGAGCTCACCGTGGAGCGGGCGCTCGCCCTCCTCGAAGGCAAAGCGGCCGGCGCGGCGCCGATCGCCACCGACGGCGAGACCGGCCGGGGCATCACCCTCCAGAGCGGCCGGTTCGGCCCGTACCTCGAGGTGGCCGCCCCGGAAGGCTCGAGCGAGAAACCCAAGCGGGTTTCGCTGCCCAAGGATCTGAAGCCCGAGGAGGTTACTCCCGAGCTCGCGGCCCGCCTGGTGGCCCTGCCGCGCCAGCTCGGCCGGCATCCGGAGAGCGGCGAAGAGGTGTGCTCGGGGCTGGGCCGGTTCGGGCCGTACCTGAAGCACGGCGACGAGTACCGCAACCTCGGTTCATGGCAGCAAGCCTGCGAGATCGAGCTTTCTGAGGCCGTGGAGCTCCTGGCCCAGCCGAAGCAGCGGCGTGGAGCCCGCCGGGCGGCGAGTGCGGCGCCCCAGGTGCTCAAGAGCCTCGGCACCCTGCCGGATGCCGCCGGGGAAGTGCGGGTGCTCGACGGCCGCTACGGCCCCTATGTGACCGACGGTAAGGTGAACGCCTCCCTGCCCAAGGGCACCGCGGCCGAGAGCTTCACCGCCGAGCAGGCCATGGAGCTTCTGGCCGCCCGCCGCGCCGCGGGCCCGGCCAAGAAGCCGGCCTTCCGCCGTCGCCGGGCCTAGAGCCCCTTTCAGCGCACCAGCAGCCGCAGTGAGCGGCGAGCCGCCAGGACCGTGCGGCCATCACGGCCGAGGACGCCGAGCCCGAGCCGGTGAGGGCCGGGCGTCAGGCGCTCGGGAAGAACCAAGCCGCGGAAGCCTCGATTCTGCCGGGCGCGGTCGCTGTCAGGGCCCCCGAGCTCCGGCCGAGGCGAGCCGTAATGGGTAGCCAGCAGCTCGCCGTCGAGCTCGAGGAAGACGCCGCGCGCGGGCTCTCCGCTCGGATCGAGCGCCCAGCCCTCCACCACCAGCGGCTGGTCTCGACCCACCTCCAGCCGGCGATCCACCCAGGTGCCGTTGACGCGCTCGATGCGCCCCGGGGCGAAGGGGCTCGCCTGTCGGTCGAGGCTCTCGGGTGCCGGCAGGGCGTCGCCCGGCAAGGAGAGCAGTCGGCCGCCTTCGCGGTCGAAGAAGAAACCGGGGCCCTGGTACCGGGCCTCGAGTTCGGTGAGAGCCTCCGGAGCTGCGGCCGCGGGATCGAAGATCAAGTAGAGATCCACCAGGCCCCGACTCACCTCCACCGAGCGGAACCCCTGGGCGACGAAGCGGTCCCGCTCGGCGGCCGTGAGGCAGTACACCGCGAGGCCCGCGGGCACCAGGCGCGGCTCGTGGTCCGGGTGGGTGGGCTCGCCCTTGAGGTAGCCGGCGGCGGCTTCCGGGGGCCAGGTGACGAACAGCTCACGCTCACGCTCCAGGCCTTCGGCCAGCAGGTAGTACTGGAAGAAGCGGGCCTGGGGCCGGCCGGCGGGCACGATCAACGCCCGGCTGCCCGCGGTGTCGAGCACCGCCTCGAGCCTGCGGGCGAGCTCGGTGTTGTGGCTCTGGTCCACCGCGGCGTAGTGCAGGGCCGCTCCCGCCACCGGGGCCGCGAGAGCCAGGGTGGCGAGAAGCGGGCGGAGCCCCTCGGGCAGCATCCGCCCGAGGCGATCGAGCCCCACGCCGAGGAATACCGCCACCACCAGGTAGACCACCAGATAGTAGGTCTCGATGTCGGGTATGTCGTAGTTGAGGGCGAAGACCAGGCTGCCGAGCGCGGCGAGGGCGAGGGTGAGCGTGATCTTGCGCGGCCGCAGGATCGCCAGGCCGAAGACCGCCACGGCGAGGAGCGGGCCGAACTGCCCCCAGAGCAGGCGCAGGAAGCTCGGCAGCCGCTCCGTCAAGAGAGTGCCCAGAGAGAAGCCGAAGAGGTTGCCGCGGGCGTTATCCGGCGCGAGCAGGCGGAGAAAGCTCGCCGCATCGGTCGCCTGGGCCTCCAGGTAGACGGTCTCGGGATCCAGGCTGCGCCAGAAGATATAGCCGTAGGGCAGGAGGGCGAGAAAGCCGCAGCCGGCGAGCCAGGCGAGGCGGGCCGGGCGGAACAGCCGAACGCCCTCCCGTTGCCAGCCGAGGAAGAGGAGTGCCGGCAGGAGCGTCACCGCCGTCAGGTGGTGGCTGAACGAGAAGGCGTAGAGGGCGCTCGCCCGCCGGAAATCCCGCTCTTCACCCGCGTCGAGCCAGCGCAGGGCGAAGAGCAGCACCGAGACCATGAGCAGCAGATGCCCGGTGTAGACCTCGGCGACGATCGACTGGGACCACACCGCGGGAGCGCAGCCGAAAGCCAGCGCCGCCGCGGTGGCGAGCGGCGGCTGCACCTCGAGCCGTTCGAGCAGGCGGGCAAGCACCAGCGCCGCCGCGATCGCGAGCAGGGCCGAGAGCAGGTTCGCCCGCCAGGCGATGCTGCCGAAGGGGAAGAGGCCCACGAAGAAGTGGTCCAGGATCGTAAACGAGGGGTAGCCGGTGGGGTGGGGGGTACCGAGCACCTTGCCCACATACTGGAAGCGGGCGGTGTCCGGGTGGTAGCCCACCCCGGGCAGCAGCGTGGAGAGGTAGAGGGCGCCGAGCCCCAGGGCCAGGACCCAAGACCAGCCGAGCGCCATCCCGCGACTCAGGCAGCCTTCGGCAGCGGCACGGTCGGAAGGAGAGAGTCGCCCCGGCATTCCGGCGAGGATGATATGCGGTGCCGGGGCGAGCTTGCGTGGTGTTTAGAAGACGGCCGCGAGGGCGCTGCCGACGGCCCAGAACAAGCCGCCGACCACCGCCACCGCCATGCCCACGGTCAGGGCTACCACGAGAAGGGCCGGGAAGAGAGCGAGTGCCACCACCCCCAGGGCCAGGAAGGCGACGCCCTTGAGCGCCCAGCCGAGCAGGGTGAAGGGCAGGAGAACCACGCGGAACGCCAGCTTGGCGACCAGAAAGATCAAGCCGGCAACCACCAGCAACGGCAACGCCACCAGCAGGGCAGTGCCGAGAAGGACGAGGACGAACATGGCGAGACCCTCCTTTCTGACCCACAGCCCTACGGACCAGGTCCGCGGTTTGTTGCAGGCCCGGAGGGGGCCACAGACGATCTGCTATCTTCCCGCCGAGAGGACGCAGCCATGAAGAGCTTCATCAAGAGAATGTTGGGCCTCGCCCCGCCGCCCGCCCTTCCCCCGCTCGACGAGCGCCACATGTTGCCGAGCGATCTCTGGGTCGACCAGCCGGAAGCCCAGGCGCGGCTCGACCAGATGCACCGGACCGGGCAAGTCAACGATGAGGAAGCCGGCAAGCTTCGCCAATTCCTCGACCTCGGCTACACCACGCTCGCCATCGAGCTTCCCGAAGCCACCACCGACGCCATCGAGGCCGAGATCAACCGGCTCTGGCGCGAGCGACCGGGCGACGTGGCCTACGCCTACCACAGCATCCTGAAGCCGTTCAGCTTCGCCGTGGAGGCCACCGAGCGCAAGCCCTCCTACCGCATCGCGGATCTCCACTCCCGTTGCCGTCCGGCCCAGAGCCTCTTCCTCCACCCGGCCATCTATCGCTACGTGCGCCTGATCCTCGGCGAGGAACCGGTCGCCACTCAGTCCTTGTACTTCGAGTACGGCAGCCATCAGGCCCTGCATCGGGACCCGGTGTTCGTGCAGAACAAGCCGGCTGCCCACCTGGTGGCGGCCTGGATCGCCCTCGAGGACATCGACCCCCGCTCGGGTCCGCTGGTCTACGTGCCGGGCTCGCACCGACTGCCGTACTACGAGTTCGGTGATCACGATCACCGCTTCGACCACTCCCGGCACACCAACGACGACGTCCTGGCGATGGCCGACTTCGACCGCAAAGCCTTCGAACAGGCCGGCCTTCAGGTGGAGCCGTTCACGCCGCGGCGGGGCGAGGTGCTGATCTGGCACCACTCTCTGCTCCACGGCGGCTCCCTCGCCGAAGCGCCGGAGCTCACCCGCAAGAGTTTCGTGATCCATTTCTCCTCGCGGGCCCACTACCCGCTGCTCAAGCAAACCTACATCGAGCAGCAGGCCGACCCGGCCACCGGCAAGGTGCAGAAGAATCGCGTGGTGGAGACCCGCAAGCTCCTCGAGCAGAACGGCTGCGCGGGCTTCGAGAGCCCGCTCGCCGCCTGGTGCGACGAGGGTGGAGGCCTGGCCGGCGCGGCATGAGCGGCGAGCCCCGCCTGGCGGCCGAGGAGGTCCGGCACCTGCTGGGCCTCGAGGCCCATCCTGAAGGCGGGTGGTTCCGCCAGACTTTCCGCCACCAGCCGCCCTCCGGAGGGCGCGGCGAGTCCACGGCCATTTACTACCTGCTCGCCGCCGGCGAGCACTCCCGCTGGCACCGCCTGTTCGACGCCGACGAGGTCTGGCTGTTCCACGCCGGAGATCCGCTCGAGCTGGCGCTGTGGAGCCCGGGCTCGGCGGTGCTCACTCAGCGCCTGGGAAACGACCTCCGAGCCGGCGAACAGCCCCAGTGGGTAGTGCCCCGAGGCGTCTGGCAGAGTGCGCGTCCGCTGGGCGAATGGACCTTGGTGAGCTGCACGGTGGCGCCCGCTTTCGAGTACGGGCGCTGGGAGCTGGCCGAGGCGAGCTGGGAGCCTAGCGAAGCTCCGCCGGCAGCCGGTCGCTGACTTCCGCCAGCCGCCGCAGGCGCAGGGCGGTGCCGTCTTCCACCTGCTCGGCCCGCAGCCGCCAGGACCAGTTCCTTCCCTCCCGGCCCGGCGTGTTCATGCGCGCCTCCTCGCCCAGGCCCAGCACGTCCTGGAGCGGCACCACGGCGAGGTCGGCCACGGAAGTGTACGCGGTGCGGATCAAGGCCCACTCGACGGGCGCTTCCGCCTCGAGGCCGAGATAAGCCCGCACCCGCTCCGCCTCGGCTGCCGAAGCCGTCTCGAACCAGGCCCGGGCCGGTGGATTGTCGTGGGTGGCGGTGTAGACCAGCTGATTGGCCTGGTAGCGGTGCGGCAGGTGGTCGCTCCCCGGCTCGGTGAAGGCGAATTGCAGCACCTTCATGCCCGGGAAGCCGAGCTCCGCGAGGAGGCGGCGCACGTCCGGCGTGATCACCCCGAGGTCCTCGGCCACCAGCGGCAGCGGCCGGCCCAGGCGCTTCCTCACCGCCTCGAAGAGCTCCCGCCCAGGGCCTCGCACCCAGCGGCCAGCCGCCGCCGTGCGGGCCTGGGCGGGCACCCGCCAGAAGCCGGCGAAGCCGCGGAAGTGATCGATCCGCACCCGGTCCGCGAGCTTGAAGCTCGCCTCGAGACGCCGGCTCCACCAGGCGTAGTCTTCCTCGCGATGAGCCCGCCAGCGGTAGAGCGGGTTGCCCCAGAGCTGCCCCTCCTCGCTGAAAGCGTCCGGCGGCACTCCCGCCACGGCGAGCGGCCGGCCCGCGGCGTCGAGCTCCCAGAGCCCCGGTGCGGTCCACACGTCGGCGCTGTCGAGGGCGGTGTAGATGGGCAAATCGCCGAGGATCTCGATACCCAGCTCTGAGGCCAGGCGGCGGAGGTTCCGCCACTGGCGGGCGAAGAGGAGCTGGACGAAGCAGTGATAGTGCACCTCCCGGGAGAGGCTCTCGCGGGAACGCTCCAGGGCGGTGGGTCGCCGGTGCGCCAGGGCTGGCTCCCAGGCCGGCCAGGCACTGCCGCCGAAGTGGTCCTTGAGGGCGGCGAAGAGCGCCCAATCGTCGAGCCAGGAAGCGCCTTCGGTGTCACGGAACGAGTCGAGCTCGGCGGCCAGGGCCGGGGCCCGACCGGCTTCGAGCCCTTCGAAAGCGCGCCCCAGGAGCTCCCGCTTGAACGGCGCCGCGACGGCGAAGTCTACGCGCTCGGGGTCCGTCTCGGGCTGGGCCGAGAGGTCGCTGGCGTCGAGCAGCCCGTCCTTCACCAGTTCTTCGAGCGAGATCAAGAGCGGGTTGCCGGCGAAGGAAGAGAGCAGGCTGTAGGGCGAGTCGCCGAACCCCGTCGGGCCGAGCGGCAGCACCTGCCAGACGCTTTGCCCGGCCTCGGCCAGCCAGCGGAGAAAGGCCTCCGCGGCACTGCCGAGATCTCCCACGCCGCAACCGCCGGGCAGGCTCGTGGGGTGGAGCAGGATGCCGGCTTTGCGCTCTCGCGGCAGCCGGTCGAGCGAGGCTTCGGCCAGGAGTTCGGCCAGTGTGGCGGTGGCGGGCATGGTGGGCGGCGCTCAGGCGGCGTACAACTGGAGCTCGACGGCCACTCGGTCGGCCATCTCCAGGCAAGTGCCGAGGTGGGGATGGCGCAGGATCACATGGCCGTCGGAAAGCAGGGTCTGGAGCCAGTTCCGGCGGGGAGCGCCCAAGGGCAAGAGATCCACCGAGACGATGAAGTCGCCGTAGCGAGAGAGCAGTCGTTCCAGGCCTTCGATGCGGCGGATACGCCCCTGGCCCTGGGCGCGCTTGAAGATCACCGCGCTGTTGTAGCGCCGCACGATCGGCTGGGAGAAGCGGTGGTGACAGGCCACCTCGGCCCAGCCGGTGTAGACGTCGATGTCGCAGCCGTAGTTCATCAGCTCCGTGGAGCGGGCTCCCGGGGGACGGGCACCGATCTCCCCGAAGACGGCCTCCCCGTCCGGCTTGCGGAACCACTCCATGTGGGTGAAACCGGTCTCGAAACCGAGAGCCTTGAGCACCTGGAGCCCCATCTCCCGGCCGCCGGCGAGCAGGGGGCTGTCGACGTCGCGCAGTGTGATGGTCTGCGGGCTGATCCACTCCACCGTGCGCTGGATCAACGGCCGCGGCCGGTACCAGGCGAGGTTGAAGTAGAGCACCTGGCCATGGGCGCTGAGCGTGTCGAAGGTGTACTCCTCGCCGTCGATGTATTCCTCCACGCTCACCTCGGCCACGTGGCGAGTCTGCGCCAGCACCCTCTCCAGCTGGGCCGCATCCTCCACGCGGTGGGTGTCGGCGGAGCCGGCTCCGGCGATCGGTTTGACGATCAAGGGGAAGCCGATGCGCGCTGCGGCCTCCCTCACCTCCATGGCCGAGGTGGCTCGGGCGTGGTGGGGAGTGCGAATGCCGGCTGCGTCGAGCGCGAGCTTCATCTTCTCCTTGTCGCGGAAGGGAAGGGTCTGGGCCACGCTCATTCCGGGCAGCCCCAGAGCCTCGCGAAGCCGGGCGGCGAGCAACATCCCCGGCTCCCACAGGCACTCCACCTGGTCCAGGGCCCGGGCCGCTGGATGCCGGCGTACCGCTTCGATCACCAGGGCTTCGTCCCACAGCGAAGGCACCTGCAAGTAGGCCGAGAGAGCCTCTCGCGCCTCCTTGGGCAGAGCCGCCTCCGGCATGTCTCCCACCCCGAAAACCTGAGCGCCCACGCGCGCCAGCCCACGCGTGAAGAGGGTCATCTCCCAGGGATAACCCGGTGCGAGCATCAGCACGTTCATGGCGCTCCTCCTCTGAAAGCCTCTTTGCCGGGCGCGATTGTAGCCCTCGCACGCGCGGGGCGGAGCCACCCGGGCGGGTTGGAGGCGCCTCGCCGTCGATCTGGAAGGAGCAGGTTGATTTTCTGGAGACGCCTAACCCAACTCGGCCGGGTCGGCCAGGCGGAGCCGACGCCCCCCTAGTGCACGAGGCAGAGCGGAGCCTCGCTACACGTACTCCACGCGGATCAGGCTGACCAGGCGCATCAGGGCGTGGAAGACGGCCTGGGTGTCCTGGTGGCGGAGCAGGACGTAGCCGTCGCCTTCGTAGCTGGTGGACTTCTGGGCTCCGGGCGTGGGCAGTTGGGCCTCGACCACCAGGGGCCCGAGCTCTTTCTGAGCCTGGTCGAGCCCGAGCACGTTCTTCACCCGGCCTCGCCCGGCGCCGCGCAGGAACGCGGCTCCCGCTGCCCATTTGCGCGGCGGCGGATCGAACTCGCCGAATACCATCAGCCGGGCCCAGGCCGCGAGCAGATCCCATTCATGGGCCACGGACATCAACGTGGTGATCTGAGCTCCCGGCGGGCGAGCCGCGACCTCGGAGATCGCCACCGAGCCGTCCCGCCGGCGGAACCACTCCATGTGGGAGAGGCCGGTGGTCATGCCCAGAGCCTTGAGGGCGCGGTAACCCACTTCACGGATATCGGCGAAGCGGGGATCCTCTCGTTCCCTGGGCAAGAGCACGCACCACTGGATCCACGGGTTGTGCAGCGCCTCGAGGGGCGTGGGCAGGTAGCGGGTGAAGGAGTACCAAACCGGCTCTCCGCCGATGGTGACGGTCTCGAAGGAGTGCTCGTCGCCGACCATGAACTCTTCGATCAGCACGGCCTGGGCGGGAGCAGGCCCGGCCACGGAGAGCGCTTCCTCGAGCGCCGTCGGGCTGTCCACCCGGAAAGTCGCCTTGGCGCCGGCGCCGTCCGGCGGCTTGACCACCAGCGGGAAGCCCACCTCGGCGGCGAAGGCCCGGGCCTCGGCCCTGGAGGTCGCCAGGGCGTGGCGCGCGCAGGGCAGGCCGTGGGCGCGCAGCACTTCCTTCATCCTGGCCTTGTCGCGGAAGTTGTGAGCGGCCTCCGAGGGCAGTCCTTCCACGCCGAGCATCTCGCGCGCCTGGGCGAGCGGCACCTGCAGTTGCTCGAGCGCGCCGAACAAGCGGTCGATGCCACCCAGCTTCGCCCCCACCTCGCGCGCCGCCTGGGCGAGCTGATGGGGGTCGAAGGCGTCCTCCACGCGATGGTGCACCTCGATGCGTGCGGCGAGCGGGGGCGGCACTTTCACCGCTGGATCCTGGGTGATCAGCGCGCAGCGGATTCCCGGCAACTCCGCCACGGCCGCCGCGAAACGAACCGTGGCCGGCATCAAGAAAGGAGCTACGAAGATCACCTTGGGCATGGCAGCGAAGTATAACCAGGAAGGCCGGCTGGCAAATCGGCGTCGGCCCTGTAAGATTCCCCGGAGAAACGCTCGAGCGAGCTCGTCAAGGTCGGCGCCCGAGGGCGCACGCAGGGGCGGTAGGCGGCACGGGAGGGTCCCATGAGGAACGTTCTGACGGCAATTCTGGGCGGTGGTCAGGGGGCCCGGCTCTGGCCCCTGACGCGTAGCCGAGCCAAGCCGGCCGTGCCCGTCGGCGGCAAATTCCGGCTGATCGACATCCCGATCTCGAACAGCCTGCACGCGGACGTGCGGCGCATCTTCGTGCTCACCCTTCCCAAGTGTCGAGGGGTGGCCGGTGTGCTGGATAAGGCACGGCGAGTGCACAAGCTCTCTATAGCCTTTCTTGGACAGAGCACTGATGACAGCACCGTCTATCCACGACTGAGGACGAGGGTCTGCATTGGTCGGGCGCTCCACAAAGTGATCGTAGGACGACAGCAGGTCCAGCACACCGCGTCGGTCGAACACGAGAGCTACGGCACCCTTACCCTGCTGATCCGAGTTGTACCAACCGCATCTCGGACTCGGCGCAAGCACCTGGTTGCGCTGGAACGTGTAGAGGTTCCAGTACGTTTTCTCAGCAAATCGGCACTTGTCGAGGTAGCTCTTCATGCCGCGAACGCACACAAAATCGTCCTGAAACATGGCGTACCTGTGGCACACGGGGAACCTCACCAACAGCTCCCACAAGCCCATAGCGAAGTTACCGAAAGCGCCGACGCGAGGGTACCTGTACGTCACTCCTTCCACCGCAGTCCCAGACTCACCGTCCATGAACAGCCATGGTCGCTCGAATCCAGCGATGGAGAGTGAGTTGAGCGTGCGCTGCCGCAGCTCGTACCGCTGAGGCACCGTCGTCATCCCACACGCCCACTTGACTGGCTTCACTCCGTTCACTGGCTGATGCCTCTGCGCCTGGAAAGCTCGCGCTAACCGCCTGTCCCCACCGCAACAGCTCATTGGAACACCGCCGTCCACCACTTAACGCCATCCCACATGCGCAGAGAACCTCCCTGCTGCTGCAGGATCCGGAGGGGTTCCGGATGGCGATCGACAGCATGGCCGACCCGTTCCG
>CALMKX010000338.1 GCA_937867335.1 uncultured Acidobacteriota bacterium | reverse complement strand
GGCGCGGCCGGTCGGCGCGGCGAGCAGCACCTGGCGGCCGCGGCGGACGAGAATGGCCACGATGCCGCGAACCAGGGTGGTCTTGCCGGTGCCGGGGCCGCCGGTCACCACCAGCACGCGGGCATGCAGAGCCCTCTTGATGGCCTCCCGCTGGGCCGCCGCGAGGGTGATCCGCTCTCGCGCCTCGAACCAGGCGAGTTCGGCTTCGAGGTCGAGCTCGAGAGGGCGGCCTGGCGCCCGCAGCAGCCGCGCGAGATCCTCCGCCAGGCCGGTTTCGGCGCGGTGGAGCTCGGGCAGATAGATCGCTACCTCCCCGGCCTCGTCCGGCTCGGCCTTCACCCGATGGCCCTCGGCCAGGCGCTCGAGGGCCGTTTCGAGCGGAGCCGCCGGCAGCGAGAGCAGCTCCTGGCTGCGGCTGAGCAGCTGAGCCCGGGGCAAGAAGCAATGCCCCTGCTCGCTCGCCTCGGCCAACAGGTAGAGGAGGCCCGCGGCGGCGCGCTCCGGGGCGTCTCGGGGCAGGCCCAGACGGGCGGCGATCTGGTCGGCGGTCTTGAAGCCGATGCCGTGGATCTCGGCGGCCAGGCGGTAGGGGTTGCTCTCGAGCACCGCCACGGCGGCGTTGCCATAGGCCTTCCAGATGCGCAGGGCATGGGCGGTGCCGATGCCGTGGCCCTGCAGGAAGAGCATCACGGCGCGGATCTCGCGTTGCTCCACCCAGGCCTCGCGGATCGCGGCGCTGCGCTTGGCGCCGATGCCCGGCACTTCGAGCAGGCGGGCCGAGTAGCGGTCGATCACCTCGAGCGTGGCCTCGCCGAAGCGCTCTACGAGGCGGCGCGCCATGGCCTTGCCGATGCCGGGGATCAGGCCGGAGCCGAGGTACTTCTCGATGGCATCCACCTGGGTAGGCAGGACCGAGCGGTGGGAATCCACCTTGAACTGCCGGCCGAACTTGCGGTCCTCCTGCCAGAGGCCGGAGAGGGCGAGGCTCTCGCCGGGCTGCACGTCTCCCAGGTGGCCGACCACGGTAATCGCTTCCCCACCCTCGGCCGGCGCGAGCTTCACCACGCTCCAGCCGTTCTCCTCGTTCAGGAAGAGGATGCGTTCCACCGCTCCTTCCAGCTGTTCTTGCGCCGGCACGGTGGGATGTTATGCCAGGGCACAAAGGCGGGGGGTGCTAGAATCCTAGCTTTCCAGTGTGGAGGAATATTATGAATAAATGGCTCTTGCGCTCTGTCTTGTCGATGCTTGTCCTCGGTTTGCTGGGTTCTTCGGCCGCCTGGGCGAAGAATGCCTCGGTCAAAATCGTCAACGAGAGCGACTGGGAGATCCACCACTTCTACCTCTCCAGCACGGACGAAGAGCAGTGGGGCCCGGATCAGCTGGGCGAGGCGGTGATCAGCAGTGGCGAGTCCTTCACCCTGACCGACATCCCTTGCGATACCTACGACGTCAAGCTCATCGACGAGGACGGTGACGAGTGTGTGGTGTCGAACGTGGACATCTGCGCCGGCAAGGAGAAGTGGACCATCACCAACAAGATCCTGCTCGGCTGCCAGGACGCTTCGCAGTAGCGGTGGGGGCACCCCGGGAACGTGGTGCTCCCGGGGTGGGGGCTGCAGGTTCTAGCTCCAGGGCGGCTTGACGCCGTTGCTGCGGGCGTAGGCGATCAGCTGGCCGAGGTGCTCGTGGGCGTGGCCGGCGGCGCGCACCATCAGGGAGCGCTGGGTGGCCGGGCGGCCGAAGAAGTCGGCGGTTTTGTCGAGGTCGGCATCCGAAACGGCCAGCTCGGTTTTCTTCAGATGTTCGAGCGAGGCCTTGAGAGCGGCGATCGCCTTGGCCTTGTCGGTCTCTTTCTCCGGGTCGGTGCCGGCGGCCGGGTTGGGGTTGCCCAGCAGCTTGCTGAACAGGTAGTTGCCGCCGCTGACGTGGCCCACCACCTCCATCACCGAGCGCACGCCGGGAGCCGGGCGCCAGGCGAACTTCTCGGCCGGGATCGCCTCGGCGAGCTGCACCACCTTGTTCACGGCCTCCTCGAGGCTGCTCACCAACTCGGCCTGTACTTTGCCGCCCGGCGCATCGGCAGCGAACGCCGCCGGCGCGAGGAAAGCGCTCAACACCAAGCCCATTGCCACAGTGCGTGTCATCGTTGCCTGCCTCCTTGTGAGATTCATCCAGCGTCGCGGGTCGAGCCGGCGGCGACTCTAGCAGAGCCAGGCTGCTAGGATTCCGGCCCGCCGATGCCCACCCTCCTGCGAACGGTCCTGCTGCTCGCTCTCTCCAACGTCTTCATGACCTTCGCCTGGTACGCCCATCTGCGCAACCTGCAGCATCGCCCCTGGTACATCGCCGCCCTCGCCAGCTGGGGCATCGCCCTCTTCGAGTATCTGCTCCAGGTGCCGGCCAACCGGCTTTCTTACGGCGAGCTGCGGCTCGACCAGCTGAAGATCCTCCAGGAGGTGATCACCCTCTCGGTCTTCGTGCCGTTCGCGCTGCTCTACATGCGGCAGCCGGTGAAGCTGAATTTCCTCTGGGCCGCCCTCTGCCTGCTGGGGGCGGTGTATTTCATCTTCCGCGGCTAGGTCCCGGGCTAGGCGGGCTCAGTAAGCGTTCTGGCGCAGGTCGAAGGCGAAGGTCATGGCGGTCATCCACAGGATCTTGAGATCCAGCCCCACCGACCAGTTCTCGATGTAGTAGAGGTCGTACTCCAGCCGCTTCTTCACCGAGGTGTTGCCCCGCCAGCCGTGCACCTGGGCCCAGCCGGTCATGCCTGCCTTCACTCGATGGCGCAGCATGTACTGCGGAATCTTGTGCTTGAACTCGGACACGAAGGCCGGGCGTTCGGGCCGGGGGCCGATCAACGACATATCGCCCAGGAGCACGTTCCACAGCTGGGGAAACTCGTCCAGGGACCACTTGCGTAGCAGGGCTCCCACCCGAGTGCAGCGGGGGTCCTCCGCCACCGCCCAGACCGGCCCGGTGGCGGCCTCGGCGTTCACCCTCATGGAGCGGAATTTGAGGATCATGAACGGCCGGCCGTCCAGGCCCATGCGCTCCTGGCGGTAGAAGATCGGGCCGCGGTCCTCGAGCCAGATGGCCAGGGCCACGATCGGCAGGAAGGGCAGCAGGGCGAGGATTAGAATCGCCGAGAGGGCCATGTCCATCGCCCGCTTCACCAGGGTGTTCCAGCCCTGGAGCGGCACTTCGGAGAGGTTGATCACCGGGGTGCCGTCGAGGTCTTCCAGGGTGGCCTTGAGGGTGGCGTACTGGAGCACGTCCGGGACCAGCTTCACCTCCACGCACTCCTGGCCCACTTCGCGCAGCAGGCGCAGCATCTTCTTGTGGGCGTCGAGAGGCAGGCTGACGAAGATCTGGTCGATCTGCTCGCGCTCGAGCACCTCGCTCGCCTGGCGAAGCTGGGCCACCACCGGCACGCCGGCGATGTCCTGGCCCAGCTTGGCAGGGTCGTCGTCGAGGAAGCCCACCACCTTATAGCCGAGCTCGGGATGGTGGCTGATCTTGTGCACCACCTCTTCGCCGAGCGGCCCGGCGCCGGCCACCAGGATGCGCTGCAGCCCGGCGCCCCGGGCCCGGCGGCGGCGCAGCAGGGCCGAGACCACGGTTCTCGCCAGCACCACCACCGGCAGTGAGAGCAGGGCGAATAGGGCCTGGAAGACGCGGCTGAAGGTGAAGTACTCGAAGGTGCCGTCCGGCCGCATCACGCCTTCGAGGCGCACCCAGTTCATCAGGCCGGAGAGGATCAGGGTGGCGAGCACGGTGGCCATCAGGATGGTCAGGGCTTCGTCCACCCGGCTGCGCCCGGGCTTGAACTGGTAGAGGCCGTGGAAGTAGAACACCGTGGGCCACAGGAGCAGCACCACCGGCGCCAGCTGGATGTAGCGGGTGAACTCTTCCGGCGGGTTCTTGGTGAAGGGAACGATCACCGCCTCGAAGCGGAGGAACCAGGCGGTGAAGTAGGCCAGGCAGACGGCGGCGAGGTCGGCTGCGACGTAGGCACCGGCACTCCAGCGGTGGCGACGGGCGATCAAGGGCTCACCCTCCCGGCCCGGGCCCCCTCGGCCGCGGGCAGATGCTGCTCGAGAATCCGGCCAAAGCGCTCAAGAAAGCTCATCTTCGAGAAGGATTCGGCATGGGCACGGAGGTCATTGGCATTGAAGCGAATTTGCCGGCCCTTGTCAATCGCCGCCGCCAGCGCGGGAACCGAGCCCTCTCCGGGGTAGAGCACGCCGTGGCGGCCGTCCGCCACGATATCAAGAACGCCGCCCCGGCCGAGGGCCACCACCGGCGTGCCGCAGGCCAGGGCCTCCACAGGCGCGATGCCGAAGTCCTCCACCCCCGGCTGCAGCAGGCAGGCGGCGTGGCGGTAGAGCTCGCGCAGCTCGGCATCCGGCACCCGGCCGAGGAAGCGCACCGAGGGGCCGGCACCGCTGCGCAGGCGCGCCTCTTCCGGACCGGTGCCCACGATGGTCAACGGCAGCCCCAGCCGGACGCAGGCGGCGATCGCCTCGTCCACCCGCTTGTAAGGGGCGAGGGCGGCCACCACCAGGGCGTAGCTGCGGGAGGGCTCCCGGCCCTCTTCGAGCGGGGTGTAGAACTCGGTCGCCACCGGCGGCGCGAGCACCAGGGCGTCGCGCCGGTAGTAGCGGCGGATGCGCTCCGCCACGAACCGGGAGTTGGCCACGAAGAGGTCTACGCGCGATGCCGAGGCCACGTCCCAGCTGCGCAGCGAGGAGAGCGCGAGGCCGCGGAGCCTCGCCACCAGCCCCTTGCGTCTGGGGAAGTACACCGCTTCCTGGTCCCAGGCGTAGCGCATGGGGGTGTGGCAGTAGCAGAGGTGGAAGGAGCCGGGCGGCGGGATCACTCCCTTGGCCACGCAATGGCTGGAGCTGATCACCAGCGGGTAGGCGCCGAGGTCCAGGCTCTCGATGGCCGCCGGGAAGAGCGGCAGGTAGTGGCGGTACCAGCGCTGGATGCCGGGAGCCCGCTGCAGGAAACTCGGGTGGATGGGGTGGGCGGCAAGTTCGGGGGAGAGGCTTCCCGGGCGATGGAGCAGGGTGAAGATCGGCGCCCCCGGGAAGAGCTCGGCGATCGCCTCGAGCACTTTCTCGCCGCCGCGCATGCCGTTCAGCCAGTCGTGCACCAGGGCGGTGGACCGGGGGGCCCAGGGGGCGGCCGGCTCGCTCATGGCCTGCTCGCTTTGCGGCCCTCGAGGGCGCGGCGGTACACCGCCAGGGTCTCCTCGGCCGCCTTCTGCCAGCGAAACTCACCGGCCCGCCGCAGGCCGAGCTCGGCCAGGCCGGCGCGGCGCTCGGGGTCCGACACGCAGACGGCGATGGCCTCGCCCATGCGGGCCACGTCGTGGGGGTCCACCAGGTAGGCGTAGCCTTCGGCGATCTCGCGCAGGGCGGAGGTGTTGGAGGTGACGACCGCGGTGCCGGAGGCCATGGCCTCGGCCACCGGCAGTCCGAAGCCTTCGTAGAGAGTGGGGTAGAGGAAGAGGGTGGCCCCCTGGTAGAGGGCGGGCAGGTCGGCGTCGTCCACGTAGCCCACCAGCTTGAGGCGATCGCCGATGCCCAGATGCTCCGCGCGCTGGCGCAGCTTGAACTCCGCTCCCTCGCGGGCCCCCACGCAGACCAGCGGCTCTTCGAACGGGGCCACGGAGAGGGCGTGGGCGTAGGCCTGGATCACGGTGTTCAAGTTCTTGTGCGGCTTGGGGTTGCCCACGAAGAGGAGGTACGGGCGGGAAACCCCCAGACGGGCCAGGCGCTGGTCGATCTCGGCCGGGTCGAGGCGGCCGCGGAAGCGATCGTCGACGCCGTTGTAGACCACTTCGATCTTCGTCGGGTCGACCTCGAAGAACTCCATGAGGTCGCTCTTGGTGTTGCGGGACACGGTGAGGATGCGCTCGGCCCGGGAGAGGGTGCTGCGCATCATGCGCTGGGCGTAGAGCAGGGCGAGGCGGTTGGGCAGGAAGTCCGGATAGAGCAAGTGGATGATGTCGTGGATGGTGGCGACGGCCGGGCAGGGCAGGAAGGCGGGCAGCACGTAGTGGGTGGAGTGGTACAGGTCCACGCCCAGCCGGCGTAGCTTCTGGGACACCCGCAGGAGCTCGGAGAGGGAGTACACCTGGGAGCGCTCCACCACGGGCTTGAAGTTCTCGGGCAGGTGGGAGAGGGCGTCCCGGCCTTCGCCCGTGGTGAGCAGGAAGTAGCGGTTCTCGGCGTCGATGGCCGCCAGGGCCTCGATCAGGTGCTTGATGTAGGTGCCGATGCCGAAATCGAAGAGCTTGCGGGCATCGATGCCGATGGCGTAGGGCACAGAATTTCCTCGGCCGGGTTGGCGAGCCCGGCGGGGCCGGCCAGAGGGCCCCGCGAGCCAGGCGCATTCTAGCCGGGAAGGGGTGCTTCGGCTGCTAGCCGGGGGGAAGGAGGCGGTAGGCCGTGGCGGCGAGCAGGCAAGCCAGGGGCAGGGTGGTGACCCAGGCGAGGAGGATGGCAACCACCACGTCGCGCCGGGCAGTGCCGGTGACGGTGCCGATGCCGAAGAGGGCGCCCACGGAGACGTGGGTGGTGGAGACGGGCAAGCTGTAGCGGCTGGCGAGGAGCACGAGGAGGCTGGTGACCAGGTTGGCGGTGGCGCCCTGGCCGGCGTTCATGGTGGTGATGCGCCGGCTGAGGGTTTCTGCCACGCGGCGGGCGCTCAGGAGCCCGCCGAGGGCCATCACGGCGGCCACGGCCAGGAGGCCGAGGCTGGGGCTCAGGGCTTCGGCGGCGATCAGGAGGGCCACGATCTTGGGCGCGTCGTTGAGGCCGCGGGCGAAGCCCACGGTGCCGGCGCTGGCGAAGTGGACGGCATCGAGGAGTCGGCCGGCGTCGAGGCCGAGGAGTCGGCCCTGGTAGCGCTCGGCGCACGCGGTTCGTTGGCCCTGGGTGACGCTGAGGACGGGTGCTGCCGAGGCGGCGCCGCCGGGGGCGAGGGCGACCACGGAGGTTTCGACGCCCACGCAGAGGCAGCTTTCGCGGGTGACGCCGAGGGCGCGACGGGCGCGGCTCACGAGGGGGTAGAGGCTGAGGGTGAGGAGGAGGGCGAGCAGCGGGCTCAAGAGCAGGGGGAGCAGGAAGGCGGTGCCGAGGGCGCGGAAGGCCACTTGTCCCCCGGAGGCGAGCCAGCCGGCGCCTACCAGGCCACCGATGAGGCTGTGGGTGGTGGAGACGGGGAAGCCGAAGCGGGTGGCGAGGAGCACGGTGGCGGCGGCGCCCAGGCTGACGGCGAGCAGGAACCGCGGTTCGGCGGCGACGGCGGCGGGCACGAGGCCTTTGCCCTTGAAGGCCTCGACGAGCCCGCGGGCGAGCCAGAGGGCGAGGAGGCAGCCGGCGGCGGTGGTGAGGGTGGCCCAGGCGAGGGTGATGCGATAGCCGGCGGTGCCGCTGCCGAAGAGGGTGGCGACTCCCTTGAAGTTGTCGTTGGCTCCGTTGGCGAAGGCCAGGAAGCAGACGGCAGCGGCGATCCAGAAGGCCATGGGCTCTCCTCGGCGGAAGTATTCGCAAGAGTTTACGAGCTCGAACCCCGTGTGGATCAGGCGGTCGGGGCGTTGGGCCGGTGAGGGCCTCGTCCGATCGGGCTCCTGCGGTGCTCGCCCTCGACCCCTTCGGGGTGGCTCCGCTCCTCGTAGCCCGCCCGGGCCGAGGCCCCCTCGGGGCGTTGTGGGGTTGGGCCCTGGTAGCATCACGCGGGCGCCGGCTTGGCGCCGGGTACTTTCTGGGAGAGTGGCGTCATGAGCGTGGATTTCGTGGCCGGCCTCACGGAGCGGGGGCTGGTTTCGCAGGTGACCGATCCGGAGCTTCGCGAGTTGATGCTGCGGGAGCGCGTCACCGCCTACATCGGCTTCGATCCCACGGCCGCCAGCCTGCACGTGGGCAGCCTCTTGCCCATCCTCCAGCTGGTGCGGCTGCAACAGGCCGGGCACCGGCCGATCGCCATCGCGGGCGGGGGCACGGGGTTGATCGGCGACCCCAGCGGCAAGCAGAGCGAGCGGCCGATGCTCACCGAGGCCAAGCTGGCCGAGAACCTCGAAGGCATCCGCTCCCAGCTGGAGCGGTTCCTGGACTTCTCGGGCGAGAACGGCGCCCTGCTGGTGAACAACGCGGACTGGCTGTGCTCGCTCAACCTGGTGGCCTTCCTGCGCGACATCGGCAAGCATTTCTCGGTGAACGCCATGGTGGCGCGGGATTCGGTGAAGAACCGCCTGGAGTCCCGCGAGCAGGGCATCTCCTACACCGAGTTCAGCTACTCCCTGCTGCAGGCGTTCGATTTCCTCGAGCTCTACGACCGCCACGGCTGCCGGCTGCAGATGGGCGGCAGCGACCAATGGGGCAACATCGTGGCCGGCACGGACTTGATTCGCCGGCTGCGCGGCGCGACCGCCTACGGGCTCACCAACCCGCTGGTGACGCGGGCGGATGGCAGCAAGTTCGGCAAGTCCGAGGCCGGCAACGTGTGGCTGGACGCCGAGCTCACCAGCCCCTTCGAGTTCTACCAGTTCTGGCTCAACACCACGGACGCCGACGCAGGCCGCTACCTGCGCTACTTCACTTTCTTGCCCCTCGCCGAGCTCGCCGAGCTGGACCACGCCGTGGCCGAGAAGCCCCAGGAGCGCGCCGCCCAGCACCGCCTGGCCGCGGAGGTGACCCGCCTGGTGCACGGCGCCACCGCCCTCGCCCGCGCCCAGCACACCACCGAGGTGCTGTTCGAGGGCCGGGAGCTCGCCGAGCTCTCCCCCGAGCAGATGGCCGAGGCCTTCGCCAGCTGGGACTCCACCGAGCTCCCGGCCTCCGCCCTCGGCACGCCCCAGGCCTCGCTCGCCGGCCTGCTGGCCGCGAGCCAGCTGGTGCCGTCCAAGGGGCAGGCGCGCACGGCGATTGCCTCCGGCGGCGTCTACCTCAACAACCGGCGCATCGACGACCCGGCCTACCTGGTGGCCGAGGCGGATGTGCTCGCCGGGCGTTTCGTGGTGCTGCGGCGGGGCAAGAAGTCCTACCACGTGGTGAAGGTGCTGCGCTGAGGGCGGGGCTCCTGGCTTAGAGTAGCCCCATCGTGAAGGCTTCGCACATCGGCTGGGGGCTCTCTCTGGTCGGCCTGGCCGGCCTGGTGGCCGCCGGCCGGGCCG
>CALMKX010000337.1 GCA_937867335.1 uncultured Acidobacteriota bacterium | reverse complement strand
CCCCCGCCGCGAGCGCGGCGTCGAGCACCGCCAGCGCCTCCTTGCCGGCGCCGCGCTCGCGCAGCAGTCGGCCGAGGTTCGCGGCCGCTTCGTTGAGGCTGGGGTCGAGGGCGAGGGCACGGCGGTATTCCCGCTCGGCCTCGGCCTTGCGGCCCATCGCCACCAGGGTGCCGGCGCCGTTGGCGATCGGCACGGCCGAGAGCGGGTTGAGCTTGCTCGCCTGCTCGAAGAGACGGAGGGCGGTATCGAGCTTGCCGGTCTCCTTGAGACAGAGCCCGGCGAGCGAAAGCGCCGGGAAGTTGTGCGGGTCTTTCTGCACGATCGCCTGGAGCGCGGGCAGCGCCTCCTTGAACTGGTTGGCCTGCACCTGGCGGGCGGCCTCGTGGAGCTTCTGGGCCACCTCCACCATGGCACGTGGGTCCGGCAGCGCATCGCTCACCGCCGGGGCCGAACTCGCAGCGCCCGCGGCGGCTCCCAGGTAACCGAGCCCTTCGAGCTGATGGCGCTGCTCGGCGGTGAGCAGGTTCTCCGGCCGGATCGCCGCCTCGAGCTTCTCGCCCATCCGCGAGAGCATCGCCACCAGGCGGTCGCTCCAGCTCTGCACCCGAGCGGGCTCGGAGCCAGCGAGGTCCCTGGTTTCCTGAGGGTCGCTGGTCAACTGGTAGAGCGCGGGCTTGGGGGCTTTCAAGTAGAGCTCGCGGCCGTCCGAGAGCGAGCGCAAGGGGTACCACTGATAGGCGAAGTAGGGAAGAAAGCTCTCGGTGTAGCTCTCACGGTCGCAACTCGCCCCACCCGGCAGGGGCAAGAGCGCAGTGCCGTCGAGGCCGGTAGGCAGGGTGAGCCCGGCCAAGGCGAGCAGGGTGGGCGCGAGGTCCACGGTGCGCACCAGACAATCCGACACCTTGCCGCTGGGCACGTCCGGGCCGGCTAGCATCAAGGGCACCCGGCGTGCGGCCTTGGCCAGCAGCAGCCCGTGGGAGAGCTCTCCTTGTTCACCCAGCATCTCGCCGTGGTCGCCCACCACCACCACGTCGGTGTTCGCCGGCAAGGCGGAGAGCAGCCGGCCGAACTGCTCGTCCACGAAGGCGATCTCGCCGTCGTAGAGGCGGCTCGGGCCCTGGATCTGGTCTGCGAAGCGGGTGGGCGGGTGGTATTCCTCGTGGGCGTCGTAGTAGTGCACCCAGAGGAAAAAAGGCGGGCGCAGCTTGGCGGCGAGCCCCAGAGCCGCGTCGGTGGTGGCGTCGGCCTGGCGCTCGGCCACTTCGGTGCCGGCCGAGTAACCCCGGCCGAGGTCGTCGTCGTAGACGCGGAAGCCCTGGGACAGGCCGTGCACCTTGGCGAGCACCACCGCCGAGATCACCGCGGCCGTGTCGTAGCCCTGAGCGGCGAGCCGCTCGGCCACCGTCTCGAACTTCGGGTCGAGGGAGAAGGTGGAGTTGTCGCGCACACCGTGGTGGGGTGGGAAGAGCCCGGTGAGCATCGAGGTGTGGCTGGGCAGGGTGATCGGCGCCGCGGTGTCGCAGCGGCTGAAGCGGGTGCCGCGCCGGGCGAGAGCGTCGAGGTTCGGGGTCCGGGCCCACTGCCAGCCGGAGATGCCCAGATGGTCGGCCCGGGTGGTGTCGAGGGTCACCAGGAGCAGGTTGGGTCGCGCCGGCGTGGGAGCCGCGAAAATGCTTGTCCCGCCTGACACGAGTAGGAACACAACAGAGAATGTGCACAGTCGCCGTGGCAACAAGCTTCCCGAGTCCCATCCCATCGCGGAAGGGAGTATAGCCCGCGGTCTGGTTTCGCCCCTGCGCAACAACACCCCTCAGCTCTCGAATCCGCCACTCCTGCGCTCGCCCTGGGCGGCGCTTTGCTTCTCAACTCCAACACCCCGTAGGAGGCAGAACGAATGTTGACGATTCGGAGGATCATCGTCGCACTCTGCTTGTTGGCCGTCGCCACCAGTGGCGCGGCTTTCGCGCAGCGTGCCCCCGAGCGCAGCGGCGCCTTGAGCTCGCTGGTGCTCATGGACGAGCGGTTCCAGGTCCGGGCCGACGCGGTGCTGCTCAGCAGCGTCCAGAGCCAGGTCGAGAGCGACGTGGCCAACGGCTGGGTGGCCTTCCAGCTGGGTCAGAGCGGCTCCTGGCAGGGCTACGTCGACCCGCGCAACGGCCGCCTCACCTTCGCTGAGGGCTCTGGCATCCCGTGGATTCCGGGCCGTGGCAACAAGCTTACGCAGAATGACATCTCGGGTTTCTTGAATGGCGCCACGAAGCCGAACCTCATCACCATGGACGCGATCGCCCGCGACTTCCTGCCGCGGGTTACCTCGCTCATGGGTCTCGAGGGCTACCAGCTGCGCATCAACAAGAGCGCGTCCGGCCAGCCGTCCGATTACCTCTGGTTCGTCGAGTATGAAGTTCTCAAGGATGGCAAGAAGATCGACAACGCGCGAGTGATCTTCCGCGTCAACCACGGCAACCTGATTCAGTTCGGCACCGAGTTCCTGCCGCCGTCCTCCTCCGTCCTGCCGGTGGTCACCATCGACAAGGAAGGGGCCCGGAACGCCGTGGCGTCCTACATCGGTGGCTTCGGCCAGGACGACAAGCTGGTCAACTCGGGCACCCTGCACTACGTGCCGGCCCTGAACGGCGCCGACAGCTACGACTTCGCCAACGGCCGCGGCATCCTGGCCGTCTGGGACGTGGCCTTCAACCGCAAGGGCGTGATGGGTACCTGGCAGGGCCGGGTCGATGCCTCGACCGGCCGCGTCGTCGACTTCCGTGACATCAACGACTACGGTCAGGTCACCGGCGGCGTCTACCCCGAGTCCCCGACCGTGAGCCCCGAAGTGGTGCGTGCCATGCCCTACGCCAACGTGGCGACCGGCGTGTTCGCCAACTCGGCCGGCCTGTTCTCCGGCACTACCGGCACCACCACGCTGAACGGCCAGTACGTGGCCATCAGCGACACCTGCGGCGCCATCTCGAAGTCCGCGGACGCAGCGGGCAACATCGCCCTCGGCACCTCCGGCGGCACTGACTGCACCATCCCGGCCACCGGTGGCGGCGCAGGCAACACCCACTCCTCCCGCACCCAGTTCTACCATGTCAACCGAATCAAGGAAGTGGGCCGCGCCTGGCTGCCTTCCAACGCCTGGTTGGCTGCCAAGCTGACGGTCAACGTCAACCTGAACCAGACCTGCAACGCCTACTGGAACGGTTCCAGCCTGAACTTCTTCAAGTCGGGCGGCGGCTGCGGCAACACCGGTGAGATCGCCGCGGTTTCGCTCCACGAGTACGGCCACGGCCTCGACCAGAACGACGGCACCGGCACCGCCCCGGAGGGTGGCACCGGTGAGGCCTACGGCGACTTCACCGCCGCTCTGGCCCTCCACAACTCCTGCATCGGCCCCGGCTTCCTGACCACCAACTGCGGTGGCTACGGCAACGCCTGCACCGCCTGCACCGGCGTTCGCGACATCGACTTCGCCAAGCACGCGAGTGCGGTGGCGGCCACCGTCGCCAACCACACCCAGGTTCGCTGCGGCGCCGGCTCCGGCCCCTGCGGCAAGGAAGTGCACTGCGAGTCCTACGTGCCCTCCGAGGCCGTGTGGGACCTCGCTGCCCGCGACCTGCCCAGCCCGGGCACCGGCTCGGCCTGGACCATCACCGATCGCCTGTGGTACCTCTCCCGATCCACCGCTACCAGCTCGTTCAGCTGCACCACCGGTGCTACCTTCACCTCGAACGGCTGCAACGCCGGCTCCTGGTGGAAGACCATGCGCGCAGCCGATGACGACGACGGCAACCTGACCAACGGCACGCCGCACTCCTGCAACCTGTTCGCCGCCTTCAACCGCCACGGCATCGCCTGCACCACCGACGCCGGCGCCAACACCTGCTTCAACGGCTGCACTCCGTCGGCAGCTCCGACCCTGACCCTCACCGCGGGCGACAACTCGGTCGGCGTGAGCGTGAGCGGCACGGGCGTCTTCGATGTCTTCCGCAACGAGGTGGGTTGCAACGCCGGCTTCACCAAGATCGCCAACGACAGCGCCGGCACCTTCACGGACAGCGGCGTGGCCAACGGCACCACCTACTTCTACCAGGCCGTCGCTCAGCCGACCGGCAACGAGGCCTGCGCCAGCGCGCCCTCGGCCTGCCTGTCGGTGACCCCGACCTCCGGCCCCTGCACGCCTCCGGCTGCCCCCACCGGCCTCACGGCCACGGGCGGCACCAACCAGGTGAGCCTCAGCTGGACGGCTTCCTCGGGCGCCACGGAGTACCACATCCTGCGCTCCACCACCTCGGGCGGCCCGTACACCCAGGTGGGCACTTCGGCCACCACCAGCTTCACGGACACCGGCCTGGCCTGCGGCACGACCTACTTCTACGTGGTGCGTGCGGCCAACAGCGGTACCTGCGAGTCCGGCAACTCGGCTCAGGCTTCGGCCACCACGGCGACCTGCCCGATCTGCACCAACACCACGCTGTACAACCACAACTTCGACGCGGCTTCGGGCCTCGACGGCTTCACGAGGGGCACCTTCGTGGCCGGCGGTACCACGACGACGTGGCGCGGCGTCCAGACCTGCACGGCGGCCTCCGGTACGCGGATCTTCCGCTACGGCGGCACCACCTGCACCGCGGACTACACCAACAACAACTTCAACTTCGCGCAGCCGAACGGCGCGGGCGGCATCACCATCCCGGCCGGCTCCACCAGCTCCGTCCTCACCTTCAAGCACCGTCGGGCCTTCGAGTCCGGCTTCGACGGCGGCACGCTGGCGATCTCCACGGACGGCACGAACTACACGTTCGTTCCGAGCTCGGCGATCGTCGCCGGCGGTTACACGGGCACGATCGCAGCTTCCTGCCCGCCGGCCGGCTCCGCCGGAGCTTCGGTGTGGACGGGTACTTCCACTGCGTTCACCACCACCACCGTGGACCTCGACGCGGCCTGCAACGCGATTGCCGGCAACGTCGGTGGCTGCGCTGGCAAGGCGGTGCGGATCGCCTTCACTTCGATCACCGACTGCTCGGTGACCGGTGACGGCTGGTTCCTCGACGACGTGGCCGTGAGCGCCTGCGTGCCGTAAGGCATTCATCGCTCGGCGAGCAACGGGCCCTTGCTCTTCGGAGCAAGGGCCTTTTTCTTTTCAGGTCGATTCGAGCCGTTTTTCTTCGAGCTGTTCGCGACGTATCGACCGACAACGAATCCCCCAATTGCTGTCGCCCATTGCTTGATCAGATAGATCGACTCTTTGCCCCCTCGGCTCGCCCAGGAATGGCCTCGAGATAGGCGCTTCTGCACTAGTATTGGCAGTCCAAATCATTTACAATCCCGCCGCTTTTCTCCCCTGAAGTTCTATTCAGACCTGGCTCCGCTCCGGAGCCGGCACCAACACCCCCAGAAGGAGGGGAACCCGTATGAAAGCAGTAGGTGTTCGAAGGATCGCCTCGAGCCTCGTGTGTCTCGTGGCACTGAGCAGCGCGAGCGCCAGCCTGGCTCAGGAAGCAAGCGCGCCCTCGAGAGGGCTGGCGGAGCGCTCGATCGTGGATGGCAGGCTGGTCGCCCATCCCGCCATCGACCTGCTCGGCAACCTCGAGAGCAGCCTGGCACCGACGGTTCGCGATGGCTGGGCGGCTTTCCGCCTGGTGGCCAGTGGCGAGTGGCAAGCGTACGTCGACCGCCGTACGGGTCGGTTGGAGTACGCGGAGGGAGCCGGCATCCCCTGGATTCCCGGGCGGGGCAATTCGCTCACGCCGCAGGACCTCGCTCCGGGCTTGAGGAGCGGCACCGGCGTGGACCTCGGCACGCTCGAGAAAGTTGCCCGCGGCTTCGTGCCGCAGGTCTCGGCTCTACTCGGCCTCGATGGCCTGAGCCTGGTGCTCAACCGCGGCCGCTCCGGAGAGGTCTCGCCCAACGTCTGGTTTGTCGACTTCGATGTGGCGCTCGGTGGCAAGCGGATCGAGGGTGCCCGCGTGGTGTTCCGGGTGAACCACGGCAACCTGATCCAGTTCGGCACCGAGAACCTACCGGCCCCCGGCGCCAAGCTGCCGGTGATCCGCGTCGCGCAGGAGCAAGCCTATCGGGCTCTGGGCGACTACCTGGGCGGCTTCGCCCCTGGCGACAAGTGGCTGGACCGCGGCGGGCTGCACTACTTGCCGGCTTCGATCTCCAGCGCGGCGGCTGCTGAGGGCTTCTTGCTGGGCCAGGGTCGCGAAGTGGCCGCCGTGTGGCAGTTCGAATTCAACCGCCCCGGCGAACTCGGCACCTGGCTCGGCCGGGTGGATGCCGTGAGCGGGCAGGTGGTGGAGTTCTACGATCGCAACGAATATGGGCAGGTCACCGGTGGAGCCTACCCGCAATCGCCTTCGGTGGGGGCGGAGGTCGTGCGCGCCATGCCCTTCGCCAACGTGGCGACGGGCGTGTTCGCGAACTCGGCCGGTCTGTTCTCGGGCACCACCGGCACCACCACGCTGAACGGCCAATATGTGGCGATTTCCGATACTTGCGGCACGATCAGCAAGGCGGCCGACGCCACCGGAGCGATCGCCCTCGGCACCTCGACCGGCACGGACTGCACCACTCCGGGTAGCGGCGGTGCGGGCAACACCCATGCTTCGCGGACCCAGTTCTACCATGTCAACCGCTCGAAGGAAGTGGGCCGCGGCTGGCTGCCTTCGAACGCCTGGTTGAGCGCCAAGCTGACGGTGAACGTCAACCTGAACCAGACCTGCAACGCCTACTGGAACGGCTCGACGCTCAACTTCTTCAAGTCAGGCGGTGGCTGCGGCAACACCGGCGAGATTGCAGCCGTTTCGCTGCACGAGTACGGCCACGGCCTGGATTCGAACGATGGCAACGGTTCTTCGGCGGACAACGGCACCGGCGAGACCTACGGCGACTTCACGGCGGCTCTTGCCACCCACAGCTCCTGCATCGGCCCCGGCTTCCGCACCACCAACTGCACCGGCAACGGCGACGCCTGCACCAGCTGCACCGGTGTGCGCGACATCGATTGGGCCAAGCACACCTCGAACACACCTCATACCGTGCCGAACTTCATCCAGGCCCGCTGCCCGCTGCCGTCGGCGAACAATCCCAACTACGTCGGCCCCTGCGGCAAGGACGCGATCGCCCGTGGCAACACGGCCAACAAGCGCGAGGGGCACTGCGAGTCCTACGTGTCCTCGGAAGCGCTGTGGGACCTCGCCAACCGCGATCTGCCGAGCCCCGGGACCGGGGCTGCCTGGTCCACCACCGACCGCCTCTGGTACCTCTCCCGTTCCACGGCCACCTCGGGCTTCCAGTGCAACACCTCGGTGGCGACCTGGACCTCGGACGGCTGCTTGACCGGCTCCTACTTCCGGGCCATGCGGGCGGTGGACGACGACAACGGCAACCTGGCGGACGGCACGCCCCACGGCGGAGCGATCTTCGCGGCCTTCAATCGTCACAACATCGCCTGCTCCAGCGACGCCGGCGCGAGCCTCACCTTTGCCGGCTGCACGCCCTCGGCCACGCCGGCGCTCACCCTCACCGGTGGCAACAACACGGTCTCGGCCAGCTGGACCTCGAGCGGTGCCGGGGTGGTCTACGACCTCTACCGCAACGAGAGCAGCTGCAACGCTGGCTTCACCAAGATCGCCAACGACTCCACCTCGACCTCGGCGACCGATAACGCCGTGGGCAACGGCACCACCTACTTCTACCAGGTGGTGGCCCACCCGAGCGGCAACGAGGCCTGCGCCGGTGCGCCCTCGGTGTGCGTTTCGGTGACGCCCTCGGTGGGAACCTGCACGCCTCCGGGTGCTCCCACCGGGCTCACGGCCACCGGCGGTGCCACTCAGGTGAGCCTGTCCTGGACGGCGGTGGCGGGTGCCACCGAGTACCACATCCTGCGCTCCACCACCTCGGGCGGCCCCTACACCCAGGTGGGCACCTCCACCACGACTTCGTTCGTCAATACCGGCCTCGCTTGCAACACCACCTATTTCTATGTGGTGCGCGCGGCCAACAGCGCCACCTGCGAGTCCGCCAACTCGGCCCAGGCTTCGGCGACCACCAACACCTGCACTTGCACCACCACCACGCTCTACAACAACAACTTCGACGCCGCCACCGGCCTCTCGGACTGGACCCGCGGCACCTTTGTCTCCGGTGGCAGCGTGACCGACTGGCGTGGCGTGCAGGCCTGCACGGCGGCGAGCGGTGCCAACGTCTTCCGTTTCGGCGGCACGGCCTGCACCACCGACTACGTCAGCAACGATTTCAACTTCGCCCAGCCCAACGGCGCCACGGGCATCACCATCCCCGCCGGCTCGACCACCGCGCGGCTGACCTTCAGCCACCGCCGGGACTTCGAAAGCGGCTTCGACGGCGGCACCCTCGCCATCTCGACCGACGGCACCAACTACACCTTCGTGCCGGCCACGGCGATCCTCTCCGGCACCACCTACAACGGCACCGTCTCGGCCAGCTGCCCGCCGGCCGGCGCAGCCGGCACGGCCATCTTCACCGGCACGGCCACCGCCTTCTCCACCACCACGGTGGACCTCGACGCCGCCTGCAACGCCATCGCCGGCAACACCGGCGGCTGCGCGGGCAAGTCGGTGCGGATCGCCTTCACCACCATCAGCGACTGCTCGGTGACCGGTGACGGCTGGTTCCTCGACAACGTCTCGGTTTCCGCCTGCACGCCGTAGCCCGGCGAGCGAGCCAGCTCGGGGCCCTCTCCTCCCGCGAGGGGAGGGCCTTTTTGTTGCCCAGCTCGACAGGAGAGACGATCCCGTAGAATCCGGGCCGGGAGGTAGTGGATGGCGGTACTGCCGATTGTTCGACTGGGTCATCCCGTGCTGCGCGAAGTGGCTCAGCCCCTGGATCCGCGGGTGATTGCCTCCAAGGATCTACAAGCTTTTCTCGACGACCTCTTCGAGACCATGGTCGCGGCCCGGGGCGTGGGCCTGGCGGCTCCCCAGGTGGGGGCGGGGGTGCGGATCTTCGTCTACGGCGCTGCCAAAGCCGAGATCGCGGAGCGCGTGGTGATCAACCCCCGAATCACCTTCGAGGACGGTGAACTCGCCTCGGATTGGGAGGGTTGCCTGTCGATCCCGGGCCTTCGCGGGCTGGTACCGCGCCACGAAAGGCTGCGCCTCTCGGCCCTCGGGCGCGACGGCAGGCCCTACGAGCTCGTGGCCGAGGGCTTCGAAGCGCGGATCATCCAACACGAACTCGACCATCTGGACGGGATCGTCTTCCTGGACCGCATGCGCGATCTGCGCTCCCTCGCCTTCAACGACGAGCAGGGTCAGGCGCAGGGGAACGAGCCCGAGCCGGACGACGATTCCGTGGCCTGAGCCACTCGGGAAGGTGCCATGGCTCGAGAGCTCTGCATCGTCTGGGCGGGCCGCCACCAGCGGCGGGATTGGGAAGATCTCTGCGGCCAGTATCGAGACAAGATTCGCCGCTTCACGCCCTTGCGCGATCTGCCGGTGAAGGTCCGCGAGGGTAGCGAGGAAGAGGCAGCCCGCAAGCGAGCGGAGGGTCGGGCTCTGCTCGGCGCTGTGCCCGAACCTTGCTGGCGGGTGGCTCTCGATCGCCGTGGTCGGCAGCGCACGAGCGAGGAGCTGGCCGAGTGGCTGGCCCGCCTGCGCGAGAAGTGGCCGCACCCCATCGTGTTCCTGATCGGTTCCGATCTCGGCCTTGCGCCGGAAGTCCGCGCCGAAGTTCGGGAGGAGATTTCCTTCGGGCCCCTGACCTTGCCGCACGAACTCGCCCGCCTGGTTCTCTACGAGCAGATCTACCGGGCGCTTTGCATTGCAGCGGGAATAAACTACCATCGCGCGGAGTTTTCCACTGGCTAAGTGTTTCCCGGGACGCGGGGCGGGCGGGTTCGACACCGAGGGTCAAGATCAAGGAGAAGGGGCGTGGTCGATACCAAGCGGACGATGAAGACCTCGGACATTCTCACTCCGGAGGCGATCGAGGGCCTGCGCCAGGCCCTTCTGCGCAAGCGCCAACGCATCATCGATCTCTACGAGGCCGACGTCAAAGCAGGCCAGAATTCCGCCCAGGAAGACACCGACGACTACGTGGATCGCGCCAACAGCTCCTACCATCGCGAGCTGATGTTCTCGCTCTCGAACGCTGAGCGCGATCAACTGATCGAGATCGACGAGGCCCTGCGCCGCCTCGATGAAGGCAGCTACGGCTTCTGCCAGTATTCGGGCAAGCCGATCGGATTGCCCCGCCTGGAAGCCGTTCCCTGGGCGCGCTACAGCGTGGAATATCAGGAACTGGCGGAAAAAGGCCTGCTCGACGAGGAAGGGGCCTAGAGCCCGGGGAGGGGCGCCGCGCGCGGGTTCCGAGCGCGGGTCGCGGTGCCCCTCGAGGCTCTGCCGGAGAAGCGGCAGCCGCCATGCGGATTCGCACTTTCCTGGGAGTTCTCACGAGCCTCGGTCTGGTGGTACTGGTTTCCTATCTGACCCTGCACAATCGGGAGTTTCTTTCCCAACCGTTTCTGCTGGGCAGCTCGGGCAAGACGGTGCCTCTCTTCGTCTTGCTGCTCGGTGTCTTTACTCTCGGGTTTCTGCCCCCAGCCACTTCTTTGCTGATCGGAACCATCAAAGGGGACTTGGCGGTTCGCCGCGACCGGGCGGCGCAGCGCGAGGCCGAGAGCCTGGCGGCTTCGTTCCGTCGCGGTGTGGACTACGAGCTCGACGGCCAGCCCGAGCGGGCAGCCGGTGAGCTCCGAGCGGTGGTCGAGGCACGGCCCGAGGAGTTCTCGGCCCTGCTGCTCTATGGCAAGGTGCTGCGCGAGCGCGGCGAGGTGAGCCAGGCGGTCGAAGTCCATCAGCGGCTCTCGGTGCTCTATCCGGCGAACGTCTCGCCGCTCTACCAGCTCGCGGAGGACTACGAAGCCCGCGGCGAGCCGGAAGTGGCACGGGAGATCCGCAACCGCGTGCTCCGCGAGTTCCCTGGCCTCGGCCTCGCGGCCCTCTACCGTCGCCGCAACGCGGCCCTGGTGGCGAGCGAGCTCGGGCGCGCCCTCGAAATCGACGAAGAGATCCGCGCTCTGCGCGGCTCGGCACCGATCGGCCCCGAGGAGCAGAGGCTGAGCCTGGGCCTCGAGTACCAGCGCGCCGTGCTGGACCTCGAGCAGGAGAAGGTGGACGAAGCCATCGCCCGCTTCCGCGCTGTTCTCGCCCGGGAGCCCCGTTTCGTGGCGGCCGCCATCATGCTCGGCGAGGCCGAGCTGCTGCGCGACGATGAAGAAGCGGCCCTGGTGCGCTGGCTGGACGGCTACGAGGAGACCGGCAGCCCGGTCTTCCTGCAGCGGATCGAGGATCACTTCATCGAGCAGGAGCAGCCTCGGCGAGCGATCGAGACCCTGCGGCGGCTGATCGCCAAGGCCAAGAACGACCTGCTGCCCCGCTTCTTCCTGGGCCGCCTCTACTACCGGCTCGAGATGCACGAGGAGGCGCTGAAGCTGCTGCAGTCGATCGAGGATCGCGTGGGCGCCTCGCCCACCTACCACTATCTGCTGGCCCGCATCTACGAGCGCCGGGGCGAAACCGCGCGAGCGATCGCGAGCTACCAGGCTTCGGCCAGCCAGACCGGCCTTCCCGAGAGCGAATACCGCTGCCGCGCCTGCCGCGTCATTCACTCCGAGTGGCGGGATCGCTGCGACGCCTGCGGCGCCTGGAATTCCGTGGAGCTGGACTTCGAGGAAGAGCACCTCACCCTGGCCGCTCTCGGAGTCAAAGAGGCGCCGATCGCCGAGGTGCCGGCAGGCTGGGATCCCGGGGATCTGCCGCCGGGGCGGGTCGAGCCGGCCGCCCACTGATGTCGGAAAAGGAGCTGGAGCGCCTCGTCGCGGGGCCCACCCAGCCGGTCTACCTGCTCCATGGAGATCTGGTGCTGGCCGAGCCGGCAGCCCGCCGGGTGGCGGATGCCCTGGCGGCCCGCGGTGGCTGCCCGGTGGACGTGGTGCGCCACCCGCCCCGGCTGGGCCCGCTGCTCGACGACCTCAAGACTTTCTCCCTCTTCGCTTCCGCCAAGGTGGTGGTGGCCGTGGGCACCGCCGTGCTGGCGGACCGCCGAGACGCTGCCGAGCTCGTCGACGAGGCCGAGGAGGCCCTGCCCGTCGAGCCCGGGGAGCTGCCCTCGCGCGCTCGTGCCGGAGCCTCACGGCTGCTCCAGGCCCTGCGGCTCTTCGATCTCGACCCGGAAGCTGGACCGGCCGCGGGCGTCCTCGCCGCGCTGCCCAAGTGGGCGCTCGAGGGCGGGCGCAAGCTGCGCCAGAAGAAGCCCCGGGGACGCTCCAAGGCCGAAGTGGAGACCTTGACCGCCGGCCTCACGGCGCTGCTCGAAGCCGCCCGAGAAGCCGGGCTTTCCGGTTGGGCGCAGGGAGACCTCGCGGAGCTCTCCGATGCGGTTTCCCGCGGCCTGCCGCCCGGCCATGCCCTGGTGCTGGCCGAGCGCACGGTGGCCGAGGATCATCCGCTGGTGGCCGCGCTCGCCGAGCGAGGCGCGGTGGTGGCGGTGGGTACGGTCACCAGCGAGCGGGGTGGAGGGTGGCAGGGGCTGACCGCGCTGGCAGAAGAGCTGGCCCGGCAGACGGACGTGGTGGCGGACCGCGACGCCCTGGCCGAGCTGGCCCGGCGAACCCTGCGTCAAGGCCGTGAGGGAGGTGTGGAAGCGGATTCCACCGCCCGTTTCGCCGGCGAATACCGCAAGTTGGCGAGCCTTGCGGGAGGTGGGGCGGGAGCCCGCATCTCCCGGCGGATGGTGGAAGAAGCCGTGGAGGATCGCGGCCAGGAGGATGTCTGGCAGCTGCTCGACGCCGTCGGCAGCGGCCGGGCCGGTGAGGCCCTCACTCGTCTCTCTCGTCTCTTCGCGTCGGCAGACGATCCGCTCGCCGCCCGGCTTTCGTTCTTCGGCCTGCTGGCTGCGCTCTGCCGGCAGATCACCGCCATTCGCGGCCTGATGGAGCTTTCCGGTCTGCCCGCCGGCGAGAGCAACTTCAAGCGCTTCGAGACTCGCCACGTGCCGGCGTTGACCGCCGAGCTGCCCACCGGCGGCAAGAGCCCCTTGGCCGGGCTCAACCCCTACCGCCTGTTCAAAGCCTACGGCGCCGCCTGCCGCCTGCCGGCCCGGGATGCCGCGCGGCTGCCGGCCCGGGTGCTCGAAGCCGAGATCGCCTTGAAGGGCGGTAGCGACGACCCGGACGCCGTGCTCGCCGAGCTCCTCGTCCATCTCGCTCGCCCGGCCTAGCCCGGGCTCTCAGGGGCGGCCGCGATAAGCTCGCCTTCATGCCCGAGCTTCCGGAGGTCGAGGTTCTGCGCCGCACGCTCGAGCCGCGGCTTCTCGGCCAGCGGATCGAGAGCGTCGAGGTCCGCCAGGTGTCTCTGCGTGAGCCGGTGGCGGTCGTCGCGCTCGAGAAGGCGGTCGCCGGCCGCAAGATCCTGGCCGTTCGGCGACGCTCCAAGTACTTGCTGATCGATCTCGAGGGTGGCCAGACCCTGGTGATCCATCTCGGCATGAGCGGCCGTTTGACCGTGGTTCCCGCTGCGGAGCCCCTCGAGCCCCACGAGCACGTCTCCTTTCGCCTGGGCAGCGCCAGCAGGCTGCGCTTCCGCGATCCGCGGCGCTTCGGCCTGGTGCTCGCCCTGCCCACGGCCGAGCTCGAGCGGGATCGCCATTTCGCGGAGCTGGGTGTGGAGCCATTTTCCCCCGAGTTCTCGGGTGAGGGGCTCCAGGCCGCCGCGCAGAGGCGGCGCGGGCCGGTCAAGGCTTTCCTGATGGACGCTTCGGTGGTGGTGGGCGTGGGCAACATCTACGCGTCCGAAGCCCTATTCCAGGCGGGGGTGCACCCCTTGCGCTCGGTGGCGCGGATCTCCCGCGGGCGCTGGCAGCAGCTTGCCGAGGCCGTGCGCCAGGTGTTGGCTCGGGCCATCGAAGAGGGCGGTACCACGCTCAACGACTTCGCCGATGCCGACGGCCAGAGCGGCTACTTCCAGGTTTCTCTCGCCGTCTACGACCGCGAGGGCAAGCCCTGCCGGCGCTGCGGTGCGGCCATTCGCCGCGTGGTCCTCGCCAACCGCAGCACCTACTACTGCCCGCGCTGTCAGACTTGAGCGATAGAATCCGCCGGATGTTCAGCATCGAGGAATTTCTCGGCCATTTCCGCCGCCAACGCCGCTGGACTTTCGACCTGATCCGAGCCGTGCCCGAGGAGCATTTCGACTGGGCGCCCGCGCCGGACGCCTTCAGCTGCGGCGGTCTGGTCGCCCATCTCATCGCCTCCGAGCTCTTCTGGCGACGGTTGATCCTGGGTGCCGTAGCCGGCGAGCCCCACGACCCGTTCGGTCTCGCCGGCAGCGCCAGGGAGAAGCTCGAGGCCTTCCGGCCCACCAACGTCGCGGCCAGCCGGAGCGGTCGCTTCGGCACCAGTTTCGCGGCCTGCCTCGAGAGCTGGAGCGAGATCCAGGCGAAAACGGAAGCAGCTCTGGCCGGCCTGCCGCCTCAGGCTTTCGCCGAGGTCCGCGTTCGCCACCCGCTGACCGAGCTCGAAGCTCCGGCCTGGGAGTTCCTGCTGATCATGGTGGAGCACGAAGCTCACCACCGCGGCCAGCTCTCCGCCTACTTGAAGCAGCTGGGATTGCCCCAGCCCCCTGTGATGGGCACGCCATGAGCGCTGTGACCCTGGGGGTGGCCGGCGGCTCCGGTTCCGGCAAGACCACCGTGGCCCGTTCGGTTCTCCAGGCTGTGGGCGCAGATCGGATCGCTTTCCTCGAGATGGACGCCTACTACCGCGACGTCGAATGGCGTGACCGCGAGCAGATCCGGGACTACAACTTCGACCATCCGGACGCCCTGGACACCGAGCTTCTCGCGCTGCACCTTTCCGAGCTCAAGCACGGCAGGGCGGTTGCCGTGCCGATCTACGACTTCGTGCGCCACCGGCGGAAGGCCGAAACCCGGCGGGTGGAGCCCCAGCCGGTGGTGCTGCTGGAAGGCATTCTGCTCTTCGTGGAGCCCTCGCTGCGGTCCTTGCTCGACTTCAAAGTCTTCGTGGACACCGACGCCGACCTCCGCCTGATGCGCCGCCTGCGGCGGGACATCGACGAGCGAGGCCGGGACCTCAACGACGTGTTGCGCCAATACCTGAGCACCGTTCGGCCCATGCACCAGGAGTTCGTGGAGCCCTCCAAGCGTTTCGCCGACCTCATCGTGCCCGAGGGCGGCGAGAATCGCGTGGCTCTCGACATGATCGTGGCCCGAGTCGAGCAGCTGCTGCAGTTGGCGGAGGGTTGAGATGAAAGCCGGTCGAGGCCTGATCCTGCAGGAGGAGCAGGAGCGCTACCTCGAGCGCCTGCTGCCACCGCGCGAGCCGCTCTTGGCCGAGATGGAGAGAGTGGCCGCCGCCGAGGCCATTCCGGTGAGCGACCCGGAGGTGGGCCGCTTGCTCGATGCGTTGGTGCGCGCGCGCCAGCCGCGAAGCCTGGTCGAGGTCGGTACGGCGATCGGCTACGGCGCCCTGATCCTCGCTCGAGCGGCGCCCGAGGGACGGGTGTTGTCGATCGACCGCGACGCCGACCGGCTGGAGCGCGCCCGGGGCTATCTCGAGAGGGCCGGTGTCGCCGAGCGGGTACAGCTGGTGGAAGGCGAGGCCCTCGAGGTGCTTGCCGCGCTGCCCCCGCCGGTCGATTTCGCCTACGTCGACGGCGACAAGACGAGCTATCGCCGCTGTCTCGACCTGCTGTTGCCGAAGATGAGCGTCGGCGGCCTCCTGGTGTTCGACAACCTGCTCTGGAAAGGCAAGGTCGCGCGGCTCTCGGTCGAGGAAACCGAAGGTGAGGAACAGGCGGATGCGATTCGCGCGTTCAACACCTACCTGATGATCCACCCCCAGTTGAGCGCTTCGATCCTTCCGCTCGGCGATGGTGTGGGCGTGGCCGTGAAGACCCGGGCTCTGTTGTCGGAGCTCGGCGGGCCGTTCTGAGCCAGCACCTCAGTTCACCGCCTGCCGGTCGTCCGCCTGCAGGCTGCTGCTAAGGCGCTGCAACTCTCGCATCAGCGCGGAAGCTGTGGGAGCCCGGCGCGCGCGATCGCTCGCCAGGTTGCGCTCGAAGAACTGACAGAGCGGTAGCTCCGCCTCGCGCCAGATCTCCTCGAGCGGCGGCACGCCCTTGCGGATGTCCTGGATGATCTTGCCGATTTCGTCGCCGGTGAAGACCTGTTCGCCGGTCAGGCACTCGTAGAGCACTAGGCAGAGCGCCCAGAGGTCGGTGCTCGGGTCCGCTTCGAAACCTTTTCGAAACGCCTCGGGCGGCAGATAGGAAACCGTACCGATCAGCTTTTGCGATGCCCGGCTGGGACCGCGCCGAGTCCACAAGATGGTGGGCGTTGCAGCGGCGTCGGCGGGCAGGGAGCGCCGGTCCGAGCCGCCGTCTCGCCGCGGATCCACCTGGACCCGGGCGATGCCGAAATCCATCAGCTTGGGGGTTTCGTCCTGGGCGAAGCCGATGTTGCTGGGCTTGATGTCGCGGTGAAGGATGCCGTGATCGTGCAGCCGCTCCACGGCGCCCGTGATGGCAAGGCCCAGGCGCAATGTCTCGGAGAGCCCCAGGGGTTTGCGCGACAGGCGCTGAAGCAGGGTGCCGTTGGGCAGGTGCTCGAGGATCAGCATCGGAGTTCCCCGCCAGGACTCGATACCGTACACGGTGGCGAGGTTCGGATGGGTCACCGCCGCGGCGATTCGCGCTTCGGCCTGCAGCCTCACGCTATCCTCGGGAGAGACTCGCCGCAGCGTCTTGACCGCGCGGGTGGTTCCCAGTTTCAGGTCCATGGCGAGGTAGACAATGCCCATCCCACCTGAGCCGATGCGCCGCTGGAAGCGGAGCCGTCCTGGCAAGATGTAGGGTACCCGCGCCTCCTGCAGCTCGGTCGGTCTGTCGCAGCGGCCACAGGAAAGGGCTTCCGGCGACAGGGCGGTGCCGCAGCGAACGCATTCACGGGCCGGTCGGAGATGCTCGTCGGGGTTGGCCGGGAGTGTGGGCGGCCGCTGGTCCGGCAGCTCGTTCTCGTGCATCAGCAGCAACTCGAGCTTGATGGCGGCCGAATCCGCCAGGGTGTCGAGCAACTTGAGGTCCTCGGCCAGGAAGGGGCTACCGCTGCGGCGTTCGCCGAGGCCGATCAAGCCCAAGAGCGAACCGTCCATGCTCGACAAGGGCACCAGCAGGCGAAAGCGGTTGTCGGCGATCCAGTAGCGATCCTCCTCCGGCAGGCTCTTCAACGGAGTGTTGGGGTCGGTGAGGTCGGTTTCGAGCGGCGCGTGATTGGCCGAGGCGAGCTTGCCGAGCTCCGAGGTCGGGTCGAAGGGCTGGCACTGCTCGGCCGGATCGACCAGGCGGCCGGTTTTCCGACTGTGAACCAGCACCGCCACGGTTTCGAGATGCAGGGCACGGTCGATGCCGTTGGCGATGTCCCGAGCCAGCTCGGCGGTGGTGCTGGACAGGCGGAATTCCTTCGCCAGCTGGCCCAGGAATTCCCAGGAAGCGTGTTGCTCGGCGAAGAACTTCACGTCCACGAAACGCAGAATCCCCTCGCGACTCCGGAGGCCGACGAGTCCGGCGCCGGTGAGCAGGGCGAGGATCAAGAAGCTCGGCCCGCTGAAGAGTTGGGTAAGGGTCTGATCCCGGTTCGTGACCAGGAAAGCGACCAAGCCCCCTAGCGGCGCCAGCGTCAGGATCGCCACCGTGAACCGCGCGAGCAAGTGCTGCAAGGCCTTGCGAGCGATGAGCTTGACATCGAGAACCTTGTGCCGCACCACCGAGTAGGTGGTGGTGAAAGGGATGGTGGCGAGACTCAGAGTGGCGAGAGCTCCGACCGTTCGCCCCAGAGGCGTGTCGAGCATGAAGGGGCTGAACGCGGGCACGCTGAACTCGAGGATGAGGCACACGGCCACCGGTGCTGCACCGACGAAGATCGAGGCGAGAAAAAGGCGGCCGCGCCGACTCTCGGCGAGAGTCACGGGCCTCTTGCGGAAGTAGGCCACCAGAATCGGTACCAGGCAGAGCACGTACTGGAGGCCGGCCGTAGAGAAGTTCGCGACCCTTCCCAGGATCGGACCGCGCTCGGACTCCTCCAGGAACGGAACCAGAAACATCAAGCCACCGATCGCCGCCAGCAGCCAGAGGATCAGCCGATGGGTTCGGCCGAGTCGTTGCGGCGACTCGGGGAAATAGGTAGCAAAGAGCGTCAGGTACAGGGGAAGGAAGGCCGGGACATCCACTCGGCGCAGAGCAAGGAAGACTGCGCCAAGAGAGGCCCCGGCCACTCCCTGGAGATGTTTCAAGAACTCGTTGCTGAAGGCTGCGCCCGTCAGCAACCAAGACATACCGAGGAACGACGCTCGCGGGTCCTTACGGCCGCCGTGGAGCAGGAACCCCCCGACTCCAGCGAAGCTGGCGATCAACAGCAGCTGAACCGGGCGAGGGGTCACCAACTCGGTCGGCGTACCCACGAAGAACCCCGCCGCGGCCAAGAGACACTTGATCAGCGCCAGCCCGGCGAGAGTCGCTTCCAGAGCCCGTCGGATCGTCACGCGACAGTCCTCAGCCTCACTTCGCCGAGGGTGCAGGGTTGCAGAAGAACGAGCAGTTACCCTCGAGCTGCTTCTTCGCGAGGAATTCGGAGTGCGCTCGCAGGAAGTGCTCACCCGTCAGCCGAGGAGTCTCGCTCCCTGGCTCGTCTATCGAGGCGAATTTCAGTGCTCTACGCCCAACCTCCTGAGCATGCTCGATCGCTCCCGACTTTGCCGCGCCGTAGAGCTTTGAGTCTGGGCCTTCGTACCAAGGAGGAGACTGCTTCTCCCATTGGGCGAAACTGCCTTCCCATACGTCGAGGAGGAAGTCCCCAGGCAGCTCGTGCTTGAGGGTCAGCAAGATGCACCACTCGAAGATAGTGAGAGCGAGCTTCGGGTCCGGGACACCAGGCGCTGCGGCCTCGAGGAATGCGGCCAGCACTTCTTCGGCAATGTTCTTCAGGCGACCAACAGAAGCCGAGTCCAGGGTCATGATGCTCATTTCTTACCCCCCTTCATAGAATTCGCCGGGCTCGATCCCGTTCGCAAAGTCGGTTCCGATAATCGAAATATGCAACCGGATCCGTCTCGCGGCTACGGGTAGCCGAGGCCAGCGCAGAACTACTTTCCTCTTCCTATCCAACACAACTACAGCGAACCGGCCGGCAAGCGCTTGAATCTCCTGCAGAACCTTAGAGCAAGGGGCGTGCCCGCTTTTTCCTTGATTGCTGCAAATGTTATCTGGATACGGATTGCAATAAGCGGCAATTCCGTGCCAGAAGCGCGAAAGCGGCCTCGGACGCTGTTCTCAGGCCGCGCTCCCTCTGCCTGATCGAAGCCTGGAATTCTTCTGTCCTTCTCCTCTTCGGCCGCCGGTTGGAGCCGCCTCGGAGCCAGCTGGCTCAACTTTGGAGCCGCCCCTGCCTGAGTTAGACGCCCTCGTCCAGGTAGACTTTCGCGATGAGCCTGCGTTTTCCAACCGCGGACCCGCAGAGCCGAGGCCCTTTGCTCGAGGCCGGCCAGATCCACCTCTGGGTCGCGAGGCTCGATCCTCCCGAATTCCGGGTCGCCGAGCTGCGCCGGCTCCTCGACCCGGAGGAGCAGACCCGAGCGGACCGCTACCGCTTCGACGTCCACCGACGGCGGTTCATCGTGGGCCGAGGTTTCCAGCGCGTGGTGCTCGGCGCCTACCTGGGCCTCGCCCCGGAGCGAATCCGCTACGACTTCGGCCCGAAGGGCAAACCGGCACTCGCCGACGGCTCGGGCAGGGGTGGGCTCCAATTCAATCTGTCGAACTCGGAAGAGCTCGCGCTGCTGGGAATCACGCGCAACCAGGAGCTCGGGGTTGATGTGGAGCATCTTCGTCCTCTCTCGGACCTCGAGGCGCTCGCCGAGCGTTTCTTCTCGCGGCGCGAAAGCGAGGTGTTGCTAGCGTTGCCCCCGGCGCTCCGGGTTCGCGGCTTCTTCAATTGCTGGACGCGTAAAGAAGCCTATCTGAAGGCCGTCGGAGAGGGCATCACGGCCCCGCTCGACCGTTTCGACGTCACGCTGGCACCGGGAGAGCCGGCGAGGATGTTGGCGCTCGAGGGCAGTGTGGAGCGGGCGGCAAGCTGGAATCTCTACCACCTGGAACCCGCCGTGGAATTCCTGGGGGCCGTGGCGATCGAAGGAGCCCACTGGCGGCTCGAGTGCTGGAGCTGGCGGCCGGAGGGCTGATGCGGATCTTCCTCTCGCACCTCGGCTGCAAGCTCAACCTGGCCGAGCTCGAGGCCTTCGCTCGCCAGTTCCGGGCGGCGGGGCATCGCGTGGTGCCGGCTCTCGCCGAAGCCGATGTGCACGTGATCAACTCGTGCACCGTGACAGGCGAGGCCGCGAGCGAATCCCGCCGCCGGCTACGCCGGAGCCGGCGCGAGCACCCGCAAGTGCGCACCGTGCTAACCGGCTGCTACGCCTCGGCGGGCAGCGCCTCCGGCTCTCTATCCCCCGAGGCCGATCTGGTGGTGCCCAACCACCAGAAGCAGCGGCTGGTGAGCCTGGTGGAGGCGGCTTTCTCTTCGCAAGCGGTGGAAGACGCCGTCGACCCCCAGCTCCCCTACCTGCCTTTCGCCGCCAGCCACGCCCGGGCCACGGTGAAGATCGGCGATGGCTGCGATCATCGCTGCGCCTTCTGCATCATCCCCAGCACCCGAGGCCGTGAGTGGAGCCGGCCGGCCGAAGAGGTCGTGGAAGAAGTCCGGGGCCTGGTGGCGGGGGGCTACCGCGAGGTGGTGCTCACCGGCGTCCAGATCTCGGACTGGCACGAAGCCGGCCGGAAGCTCTCGGACCTGGTGGCTCGCCTCCTGGGCGAAACGGCCGTCGAACGGCTGCGCCTCACCTCGGTGGCACCCTGGAATTTCGACTCGCGCCTGCTCGCGTTGTTCGCCGACCGGCGCCTTTGCCGCCACCTCCATCTCTCGCTCCAGAGCGGCTGCTCGGCCACGTTGCGCCGGATGCGGCGGCCTTATACGGCCGAGAGGTACGAGAGCCTGGTCGCGCAGATCACGGAGCAGGTTCCGGGCATCGGCCTCACCACGGACGTGATCGTGGGCTTTCCGGGAGAGACGGCGGTGGAGCACCGGGAATCCCTCGAGCGGGTGGCGGCCCTGCCTTTCGCCCGGGTGCACGTCTTCCGCTATTCGCCGCGGCCGGGCACGGTGGCGGCGGCAATGCCCGGGGCGGTTACCGCCGCCGAGGCGCGCGCAAGGACGGCCGAGATGCTCGAGGCGGCCCAGCTGGCGCAGGAGCGCTTCACCGCCGAGCAGCGAGGCCAGGTGCTGCCCGTGCTCTGGGAAACCAACGAAAATGGGGCCTGGCAGGGCTACAGCGACAACTACCTGCGGGTCCACACGAAGAGTCCGGGGATCGCCCGCAACCACGTGACGGCCACACGCATCCTGGGGCCGGTGGCGGGTGGAGCCGCGGGCGAGGTGATCCCTTGAGCTTCGCCCGTTGCGTGATCTCCTGCCTGCTCCTCGGCCTCGCCGCCGCGGCCAGGGCGGACGAGCCGAGCGCCAACTCCCTGGAGCAGGACTTCGGGCGCAGCGAGGTGAGGGTGTTCGCCTCGCCCTTCGAACTGCCCCGCGGGGCGACGCTGGCCCAGGCACGAGTGCTCGAGAGGCTGGCCCGGTTGGGTTACCACACCGCCCAGGGCCACTCGCCCCAAAGCCCCGGGGAGTTCGCGCAAAGCCAGGGCGAGCTGTGGATCTTCCGCCGCACGCACTGGCGCGATGGCGCCTGGCAGCCGGCGGCCAGAGTGGGGGTGCGGCTGGGGGCGAAGGGGCGAATCCTCGGCCCGGCCACAGCGCCGGGCGAGCCGGCGAGGGAGGAGATGCCCTACCTCGAAGGCGAGCTGCTCGCTGAATCGCTTTCAGGAGACCGTGCGCCCCGGCTGCCGATCCACCTCGCCGACCTTCCGGAGCGAGTTTGGCGGCCGCTGCTCGCGATCGAGGACTCGCGGTTCTTCGACCATCCCGGCGTGGACTATCGAGCGATCGCCCGCGCGGTGCTCGCCAACCTGCTGCGAGGAGGCGTGGTTCAAGGTGGCAGCACGCTCACCCAGCAGCTGGTCAAGATGCGGGACCTGACCCCCAAGCGCACCCTGGGGCGAAAGGTCTCCGAGGCGGTGCGGGCGGTGGTGCTCGAGGCCGAGCACGACAAGAAGGAGATCCTCGAGTCCTACCTGAACCATGTCTACTACGGCCACGTGGGAGGCCTCGCGGTACATGGCATCGGGGCGGCGGCGCGGGCCTACTTCTCGAAGGAAGCCCGGACCCTCTCTCTGGCCGAAGCGGCGCTTCTCGCCGGCATCATCCAATCCCCCAATCGACTGGCCCCGGACCGCCATCCCGCCGAGGCCTTGGCCCGCCGCAACGTGGTTCTGGAACGCCTGGCCAAGCTCTCCTGGGCGAGCGCCGGGGAGGTCGCAGCAGCGCGGCAGAGCCCCCTCGGCCTCAAGCTCTCTCCGCCCGAGGCGGGAGGGGGCCAGGCCTTCCTCGGCTGGCTCAACGAGATTGCCCAGCGGGAGGTGGGGGGGAGGCTCGAAAAGGGCCGCGGCGTGGTGATGGAAACCACCCTCGACCCGCTGGCCCAGCAAGCGCTGGAAGCGGCCGCAGCAACGCAGCTCGACCATCTGCGCAAGGCCTACCGGCGCTTGGGCCGGCAGCCGCTCTCGGCAGCGGCGGTGATTCTCGAGGCCGGGAGCGGGCGGGTGCTAGCGTATCTGGGCGGTGATCCGCGCCAGAGCCGCGGCGGCTTCGACCGTGCCCGCAGCGCTCACCGCCAACCGGGCTCCACGGTGAAGCCGCTCGTCCTGCTCGAGGCTTTCGAGCGCTGCGGCGAGCGAGGCCCGGTCTTCCCGTCCACCCGGGTCCTCGACCGGGCGCTCGAGCTGAGGCTGCCCGACTCCGGGCAGGTCTGGAAGCCGGCCAACAACGACGGCCGCTTTCGTGGCACGGTGACCTTGCGCCAGGCGCTCGAAGCTTCGCTCAACGTGCCGTTCGTACGGCTGGCCCGCTGGTGCGGCTTCTCGGCCACGGCCGAGCGCCTCCGGGAGGCCGGGCTCACCCTGCCCGAGCCGGTGCCGCCGGCTTTCTCTCTGGGGGCAGTGGAAACCACTCCGCTCGAGCTGGCGCAGGCCTACACGGTGTTCGGCCGGCTGGGCCGGGTGAGCGAGCCGCGTCCGTTGACGCGCATCAGCAACTCCGAGGGCTGGGCCCTCGCCCGCTTCAAGGCGAAGGACCACAGGGTGGCGAGCGCGGCCACCGCCTGGCTAGTACGCGACCTGATGCGCGACGCGGTGGAGGAAGGCTCAGGGCGCGCGGCGGCGATTCCGGGTGTGGTGATCGCCGGCAAGACGGGCACCTCCTCGGAGCGGCGGGACGCCTGGTTCGCCGGCACGGCGGGTGGGCTGGTGGGGGTGGTGTGGCTGGGCCTCGACAGCGGCGAGCCTCTCGGCTTGACCGGAGCTGAAGCCGCGGCACCCCTGTGGCGCAAGGCCCTCGGCAAGGCGGTGGAGCTCGAAGGCAGCCAGCCTCCCGAGCAGCCGGACGACCTGGTCGAGGCGTTGATCGACCCCGAAACCGGCCTACGCGTGGGCAGCTGGGGTTTCGGCGAGCGCCGCCGAGAGATCTTCCGCCGCGACGCCCAGCCCCGCAGGGATCACTGGTTCTGGTTCGACGACCCGGAGCCGGTGGTGGAGTAGGAGGAGCCGGGGTTCAGGCGTTCGGTGCGGCGGCGCTTCCTCACGGCATCCGTTGCAAACTCTCGTCAGAAGGTCCTCACGCGTTCGTAACCCTCCGGCCAAGCGCGGAGGAAGTCGCGAGGGTTCAGAGTCAGGAGCACTTCGACGCCGGCCTTCTCAGCTGCGCGGGCGATCAAGGCGTCGTAGACCACGCCTCCAGTGAGAGGAAGGCGGGCCGCTCGAACCAGTAGGCCTCTGCAATCGTCTTCTTCGAGGGGAACCAGAGTGATCGGGTTGGCCAGAAGGTCGGCGATCAACTGTTCTGCCGTCTTGGCGGAAAGGCGCGGCTTCAAAGGCATGCTCGTCAACGTGGCGAAGAGTTCTGCCAAAGTGTGAGAGCAGAGAAGCAGCTCGAACTCCCCGGCGAGGGCGCGGTTCAACCACTGAACCGCTGCTTCGTGACGGGGGTGCTGGCCGACCAGCGCGGCCACCAGCACCGAGGTATCGAACAGGGCTTTCAAGTGGAGGAGCGGCCGAAAGCGAGCTGCTGGCCGCGTTCGGCGCGCTGGGCTTCCACGGCCGCCTCGAGATCGGAAAGAGCCGTGCCGTGGTAGACCAGAACCCTACCCTCTCTCACCAGCTCCGGTTCGGGCTGCACGGCGCGGAGTCTCAGAGCGCCGCCTTCCTCCTCGATCTCCAGGAGCGTTCCTTCTTGGAGGCCCAGGCTCTGGCGTAGAGGCTTCGGGATCAGGACTCGGCCCAGGCGGTCCAAGAGAGCTTGCTCACTCATAGTGTCGACCAGCATGCCACTGAGGCTTGGCTGTGACAAGCCCTCAAGCCTCCGTCGCTACCAGGCCGAGGTCTTGGTAGAGGGCTTCGAGCACCTGACGGATGCGCCGGGCGTGGGTGGCGTCGTCGGGCAGGCCGTTGAAGGCGAGGGCCACCACCAGGCCGTGCTCGCGATCCATGAAGGCGGTGGAGGAGCGATAGCCGCTGTGGCCCACCGTGCGGGCCGAGCAGTGGCCGCCGTAGGCATAGGGCACGGCCTCGCCGTACTGCTTCGAGTCCGGAATGAAGCCCAGGCCCCAGTCCATCACGTGGCGGAAGGTGTGGTCGAAGAGGCCCACTCGGTGGCGGGCGGTGAGCGCTTCGACGGTTTGGGGCGAGAGCAGCCTCGTCTCGCCCAGGCGGCCGCCGCCGGCGAGCATGCGGTAGAAGCGAGCCAGCTGGCGCATGGGGCCGCGCCCCCCTCCGGCCGGCGAGGGGCGCACGGTGTGGAGCTCGCTGTCCCAGCCGAAGCGAGAGGGCGGGGAGCTGGTGGTGTCCCAGGTGGCGGCAATCCGATCGGCGTAGGCGCGGTAGCGCTCGGCGGGCAGGCCGATCCAGCAGTCCTCCATGCCGAGCGGCTCGAAGATCCGCTCCCGCACCAGCCGCTCGAAGGGCCGGCCGTCCAGGCGCCGCGCCACCTCGCCGAGCACGAACCAGCTGGAGCTCTGGTGGTAGCCCGCTTTCTGCCCCGGAACCCAGCGGGGCTCGCGCCGAGTGGCGCAGATGCGTGCCACCGTCTCCTCCCAGCCGGTCTCGGGCCAGCCCACCTCGAGCATGCGGAAGCCGCCGGTGTGGGTGAGGGCGTGGCGCAGGGTGATGGCCTCCTTGCCGCCGGCGGCGAACTCGGGGATGTAGCGGGCGATGGGCTCGTCGAGCTCCAGCCTGCCTTCTTGCCAGAGCTGCCCCAGGAGCACGGCGGTCACCGGCTTCGAGGTGGAGAGCCAGAGCATCAGGTGTTCGGGGGTGAGGGCCTCTCCCGGGCGGTTCTCGCCCAGGGCGAAGTCCGCCGCTTCCTCCTCGCGCAGCCACACCGAGAGCTGAGCCCCGAGATGCAAGCCTTCACGGCGCCCGTCCTCGAGACATTGCCAGGTGCGGGGCAGGCGATCCTGGGGAAGGTTCATCGCGGGTTCAGCCCGTCCCGGTGGCGGGCCTGGAAGAGGCGGCGATCTTCCAGGCGCAGGGCCGAGAGCGGGCCGCCCCAGGCACAGCCCGAGTCGAGGCCGATGGCTCCCGGGCTGTGGTAGAGGCCGAGGGCGGCCCAATGGCCGAAGAACACCAGGGCGTCCTGCGGCCGGCGATGAGGCAGGGCGAACCAGGGCCGGCAGCCCTCCGGAGCGGAGTCCGGAGGCCCGGCATAGGCCACGGGATGGTTGCCGCGATCGAGCGTGCGCAGGTGAAGGAAAGCCCCCAGGGCGAGCCGTACTTTGTCGGCCCAGGGCAGCTCCTCGTTCCAGCTCGGCCAGGGCCCCCGCTTGAGCTGGCCGAGGAGCTCCAGGCGAGCCGGGGAGCCGAGCTCGGCCTCGGCGTCGCGGGCGAGCTTCTCGGCCTGGTCCAGGTTCCAGGCCGGGAGCAAGCCGGCGTGCACCACGGCGAGGGATCCCTCGCGGTGGAAAAGCGGCCGGCTGCCGAGCCAGAGGAGCAGCTCCTCGGCATCCGGAACGGCAAGGACGGCAGCGGAGTTGTCCTGTGGCCTCGGCTGGGCTGCGCCACAGGCGATCGCCAGCAGATTGGCGTCGTGGTTGCCCAGCACGGCGACGTTGCCCGGGGGCAGGCGGCTCGCCCAGCGCAGCACCTCAGCCGAAGCCGGGCCGCGGTTCACCAGGTCCCCCACCAGCCAGAGACGGTCGTGCTCGGGGGCGAAGGCGATCTCGGCGAGCAGCGCCTGGAGAGTCTCGAAGCAGCCGTGGATATCGCCGACGACGTAAGTAGCCATGCGAGGGCGGAGCGTACCCCAACTGGGCGAAGCCGCACGAACGCCGCCCCCTTTCGGCGGTCGGAGTGCACTCAAGGCATGACCTCGGGCCCAGTCTTGCCGCTCGGGGATAGACAGGATAGCTTCCCCCCGGACCGACCTATTCTTGGATCGAGCTATGAAAAAGATACTCCGTGTGCTCGCCCTCGTGCTCGTCTTGGCCCTGATCGCAGCCGGGGTCTACGCTTTCCGCCTCCGTGGCAGCGGCCAGGCCCGGCGCGACGGCGAGGCTCGTCTCGATGGCCTCGGCGCCGAGGTGCAAGTGCGCTGGGACCGCTGGGCCGTGCCACACGTTCTGGCCAAGAGCGAAGCCGACCTGGCTGCCGCTCTGGGTTACCTCCAGGCCAATGACCGCATGACCCAACTCGAACTGGGTCGCCGCGAATGCTCGGGGCGGCTCGCCGAAGCGCTCGGCGAGGTGGCGTTGTCGATCGACCGCAACCGCCGCGAGCTGCGCCTGCGTGAGGCGGCCGAGCGGATGGTGGCCAAGGCCGGGCCGGAAAGCCGGATCTGGCTCGAGGGCTACGCCCGCGGAGTGAACGCCTGGCTCGCCGAGCGACGCCAGGACCTGCCGCCCGAGCTGCGCTTGCTGGGAGTGGACCCGGAACCCTGGACGCCCACGGACAGCTTCTGCTTCGCCGTCTTGATGGCCAAGAATCTGTCTTTCCCCGCGACGTTCCAGGACGACGTGCGCTACTTGCAGAGCCAAAAGCTGGGCGTCGAGAGGGCCCGCGACCTCTTCGGGGCGCCCTCCCTCTTCGTGCCGCCGGATCTTCCGATTTTGAAGAGGGCGGCGCTCTCCGGCGAGGTCGGGGAAGCCCTTGCCAGCCTGGACCTCTCCGGCTCTCCGATGGGCTTCGGCAGCAACAACTGGGCGGTCGGGGCTTCGCGCTCCGGCACCGGAGCGCCGATCGTGGCGAACGATCCGCACCTGCCGCTCAACGTGCCGTCGATCTGGTACCAGGTGCAGATGCGAGCGGGAGACTTCGAGATCCAGGGTATGACCCTCCCCGGGCTGCCCGGCGTGGTCATCGGCCAGACGCCGAATCTCGCCTGGGCCCTCACCAACACCATGCTGGACGACTACGACCTGTTCTACGAGGAGCTGGATCCCACCGGCACCCAGGTGCGGCGGGGCGACGGCTGGCTGCCGATCCAGGTGGAGAAAGCCACCGTCTCCGTCCGCGGCGGCCGGCATGAGGAGATCGAGCTCAAGCGCACCGACCGCGGGCCCCTGCTTTCAGCGGTCCCGGAGCTGGGGCTGCCGCCGCGGAGCCTCGCCTGGACGATCTACCAGCCGGGCGATGTGCTCTCGCCCACTCTTCACCTGGCGCGGGCGAAGACGGTGGACGAGGTGCCCGCCCAGCTCGAAGGCTTCGTGGCACCGGCCCAGAACCTGGTGGTCGCGGATCGCCAGGGCGGGCTGCTGTTCACCGTGATGGGCCAGGTGCCCGAGCGCAAGGAGGGCGACGGCTGGCTGCCCATGCCGGCCGCCAACCCGGCCTACGGCTGGAAGGGTCTGCGGCCGCGAGAGGACAACCCTACGGTGCTGCGGCCGGCCGAGGATCTCCTGGTGACGGCCAACAACAACATCGTGCCGGCGGGCTACGGCCGGCCTTTCTCGGCCTTCTTCGACCTCGAGGCCCGAGCTCAGCGCATCCGCGAGATGCTGCTCGCGAACGCCGGCAAATGGGACGCCGCTTCCCTGTCCAAGCTCCAGAGCGACACCCACTCGCTCTACACCCGCGATGTCGTGGAGCACCTGGCCGGCAACTACTCCGGAGACGCCGCCAAGGCCTACCAGATCCTCAAGAGCTGGGACGGCGAGATGGCGATGCAGGGCCCCTCGGCGCTCTTCCTGCTGGCGGAGAAGGAGCTCAACGCGGCGATCTTCGACGACGAGGCGAAACAGGTTTCGGCCCGGCCGTTCGGCACTGCGGACCGCCTGCGTCGCGTGCTTCGCGGCGAGATGTCCGCCAGCTGGTTCGACGATGTCTCGACGCCGGCTACCGAGAGCCGCGAGCAAACGGTGACCAAGGCCCTCGAGCGTGCCCTCCACAAAGGCCAGGAGCTCTGGGGGCAGGATGTGGCCAACTGGGTCTACGGCAGCCTTCACGCGCTGGACCTTCGCCACCCGCTCGCCGCGATCCCCGTGCTCGGCCGGCTGCTGTCGCGCGGGCCGATGCCGGTTGCCGGCTCCTCGTCCACCGTGGCGGCCTTCACCGGCTTCTGGACCGGCCCCTCGCAGACGGTGAGCTTCGGGCCCTCGATGCGCCTGATCTCGGATCTCGCGGATCCGGACCGCTCGCGGGTGATGGTGCTGGGCGGGCAAGCCGGGCAGCCGTTCGACCCGCACTACGACGATCAGATACAGAGCTTCCTCGCCGGAGAGAGCCGGCAGCAGGCCTTCTCCGAGGCGGCGATCACCAAGACCACGGTGTCGACGCTGACGCTCAAGCCCTGAGAGCGGCTCGGGCCGAGGCAACCTCGAACCGATGAGCGGGCAGCGAATCCTCGAGGGGCTGGCGCTCCTCGGTTCCGGAGTCGTCCTGGGCCTCGTGGGAGCTTGTTCAGCTGGCTCGGCCGGAGGCGAGATGAAGGACCTCTTCACCCTGACCGATCGGCTGATCGAGGCCCGGCCGCTGACTCGCGAGAAGGTCGAGCAGCTCACCGGCGTCCGGCTGGGGGTGAACTCCGGGGCCACCAACCCGTTCTACGCCCTCTACGTCTCTGCCGCTCCGCATGGGTTCCTGAAGCGGGTCGAGCTGAGAGAAGCCCTCCGCGGCGCCACCCGCAAGGGCGGCCTGGTGATTCTGGATGTCGATCCTCAGGCGGCCGGGGTGAAGCACGCCCAGGTGCCGGAGCGCTACGGCAAAGACTTCCGCTACGAGCCGCCCGCCCCCAGCGGGCCACCGGGCGGCCTGGCCTACTACCTCTACACCCGGCCCTGGGGCGACCTGCGCATCGGTTTCGAGCTCAGCCACGGCTGGGTGGAAGCCGTGGTGATCGACGCCGAGAACTAGCCGTACCTGCCCGTCTCTTGCGCCCCCTCACCCAGAAGGGGGAGGCTCTGCGGGCCGTTCTGCCCTCAGCCCAGGCCGTTCTGGATCGCCTCGGCCACCTCTTGCGTGAGGGAAGGCAAAGTGTAGACGCGGAACTGCTCGATGCGCTTCAAGTGGGCGATGAAATGGCTCGCTTCGGCCATCGGCTCGAGGGAGCCGTCGTGGCGGCGCACCAGCACGCGGCTTTCGGAGAAGCGGTGCGGGTCTTTCGAAGAGCGCGACACCAGGAGCCGGCCCGAGTCGAAGCGGGTCGAGAGCTCGCGCACCAGCGCCTCGAAGGCATGGCCCTCGGCCACGGTGAGGTGCTCGCGTGTCTGGTAGGCGAGGTCGAAATGTTCGCGATCCACCAGGGCCCGGGCATGGAGGCTCGGGGAGCGTCGCAGCTCGGCGAGGGTGGTCACGTCGTCTTCGGCCAGGAAGGCCGGCGGCTCGGCCGGCCAGCGGCGCCCTTGCTCCCGCATCCACTCGCCGAGGTGCAGCTCGAGAGCCTTGCTGGTGACGTTGAAGTAGACCTGGGTGAACATGTAGTAGCGGGCCATCACCAGGGCTTCGAGGGCGTGGACGCCGCCCTCCTCGACGCCGATTCCCCAGGAGCCGTTGTCCGGATCCCGCAGCGGCACCATGGTGTCGAGCAGGCGGTCGAGGTCGTAATTGCCGTAGCGCACTCCGCAGTAGAGGCTGTCGCGCAGCAGGTAATCCATCTTGTCGACGTCGAGCTCGCCCGAAATGATCTGCGAGAGCAGCTGTTCTCGAGCCGAGCCGCCCCGGCGCAACAGGCGCACGATGTCGTCGGGCGCGAGGCCCTCGCCGTGGCGTGCGAAGGCCTGCTCCACCTCGGGCAGGGTGAGCAGGCGGCGGGTCATCTCCTCGTGGTCGATACCGTCGGCGAAGAAACCTTCGGCCGAATGGCTGTAGGGCGCGTGGCCGATGTCGTGGAGCAGGGCGGCGGCACGGATGGCCCGTCGCTCGAGGGCTCGCGCGCTCGACGGCAGCAAGCCCTCGCTCTTGGCGGCCAAAGAGTCGTAGACCCTGCCGGCGAGCTCCATGGCTCCGAGGGCATGGCTGAACCGGCTGTGCTCGGCTCCCGGGAACACCAGGTGCGAGAGGCCGAGCTGGTGGATGAAACGCAGCCGCTGGAAGGGTCGGGCCGAGATCAGCGCCGATTCGAGCCCATCCGCACGAATGAAGCCGTGTACGGGGTCACGGAGCGAGAGAGTGGCCATGCTTGCGGCGATTCTCGCACAGCGTCTCTCGAGCCCCGCCCTGAAGGCCGTCAGTTGAGCTCGGCATCGCTCGCCAGGTGGCGGAAGGGCTTGAGCATCTCGAGCAGATCGCAGCGGTTCCGCAGCACCTGGAGCAGGGAAAGAGCACGCTCCGGCAGGGTCTCGGTCAAGAGGCTCATCTTGGTCAGGATCGGGAGATCGATCTCGGCTGCGATCGAGTTCACCAGCTGCTCGAACTCCATCGATTCCGGCTCGTCGAGCAGCACCTGCGGGCGGATCGGGAAGCGCTCGCCGAGTTCACCCGCCAGCGTCTCCACCACCTCGATCAACTCATGCCGAACCGAGAGAATGCCGGCGTCGTGCTCGTTGATCAGTGGCTCCTGAACCGGTCGCACGAGGGCCGTGCGATACGGGCTGCTCTCCATCTCGCGTTCGATCTCGAAGCGGAAGTCGCCATGGAGCAGGATGTTCGAGCGGCCGTCCGGCAAGCTCTCGATGTCCACCAGAAGCCCCGCGGTGCCGCCCGGAAACACCTCGGGAGGCCCGCTGCGGTAGGTGCCGGGTTTGAGCAGCACCATGCCGATGAAACGCGACTCGGGAGTGAGCTCCATCAGGTCGTGCACCAGGCGGCGGTAGCGGGGCTCGAAAACGTGCAGCTTGAGGTGGGTGGCCGGAAAATGCACCACGTTCGGCAAGGGGAAAAGCGGCAGGCGAGTGGACTCCGAATCGGTGCTCATGGTGCGCTTTCGCCGATGATACCAACTCGCTCCACCTGCTCTTCCTGGCCCACTCGGTCCAGGAGCTCGGCCACCGTGAGGCCGAGCGGCGGCACCCTCCAGGCCGGCACGATCTCGGCAAGGGGCGCCAGCATGAAGCGGCGCTCGGCGAGGCCCGGATGCGGCAAGCGGAGCTCCGGAAGTTCGAGCGCCTGGGCGCCGAAGAGCGCGAGATCGATATCGAGCGGACGCGAGGACCAACGGGGGGCCGGGCGGCGGCCGGAGGCGAGCTCGAGACGCTTGGCGATGGCGAGCAGAGCGTCGGGCGAGAGGACGGTTTCGCCCGCGACGGCGGTGTTCCAGTAGCTGGGCTGGGGACGAGAGGGCCCGAAGGCAGTTGGCAAGGGCCGGCTACGGTACAGCGAGGCTCGAACGAGGGGGCCCAGGCAGCGCTCGAGGGCGGCCGTGGCCGCCTCGAATCGTTCCACCACCGGGCCCAGGTTGCCGCCCAAGCAGAGGGCGAAAGGCGTCGGGGCCACCCCGCGGGGCCGAGCGCTATTCGTCCAGGTCGACGTCCTCTTCCTCTTCTTCCTCGACCTCGTCGTCGTCTTCAGCGCTGACCAAGATCTCGTCGGAAAGGTCGGGCGGCTCCTCGTCCGCTTCCTCACCCTCGAGGGCCATCTCCGCGCGCCGGCGCCGCCGGGCGGCCGCGCTGACAGCAAAGAGCTCGTTCTGCACCGCATCCTTCATGTTGAAGCCACACTTGGGGCAGATCGGCTCGGGCCGACCGAGGTCGTAGAACTTGGTGCTGCAACTCGTGCACTCGAATTTCTTTCCCAGCTCCGGCATCTCTGGCTCCTGGCTCGAGGACTCGTTGTCCCGCGCCGCTCGAGGGTCGGCAAGCTAGCACCCGACCGCGGGCCTGTCAACGCCCGGGCACCTCCCTCGAGAACAGGCGGCGCTGCGCGTTCAGTATGGGCGTAGAATACTCACACTCAAGCAAGAACGGCTACGCGCCCCCTCCCGGTCGAAAGGGCTCCGGGGCAGCCACCTCGAAAAGGAGCCAAGCCGATGACCCGCGCCAAGAAGCCCGCTCCTCGCCGACGTGAGGCTGCCGTTGCTGCGACAGCCGCTCCGCAGGCGGCAGGGGAAGCGGCAGCGATGCCCACCGAGCCCGGGCTCGAGCCGGCCTTCGCCGAGTACCGGCTGAGCGAGGAAGCGCTCGACGAGGCCTTGCTCTCTGGCGCCCACCGTGAGCTTCTCGAGGACTATTTCGGCCCGGAGGTCTATCGCGAACTGAGCGATCTGGCCTGGAAGGCGGGCTCCCGCCGCCTCTTCGGCGGGCCACGAGTGTTGATCCTGCCCGGCATCATGGGCTCCACACTGGGGCGCAAGGGCAAGGACTTCGACGACACCCTCTGGCTCGACCCGGTGGATATCCTCGCCGGCCGCCTGGGGGACCTCGCCCTGGGCTCGAGAGTCGACATCCAGGCGCTCGGCGTGCTGCAGTTCGCCTACGCCCGGCTCAAGTGGAAGCTGCGCCTGTCCGGCTTCAACGCCTCCTTCCACCCCTTCGACTGGCGGCGCAGCATCCCGGAGCTCGGCCGGGAGCTCGCCCAACGCATCGCCGAGGAGGACGGTGAGAAGGTGCAGCTGGTGGCCCACAGCATGGGCGGGCTGGTCTGCCGCTCGGCGGCCGCCCAGGGCGCCCTCTTCCAGCGACTGATCATGCTGGGCACTCCCAACCTGGGCTCTTTCGCCCCGGTCAAGGCCCTGCGCGGCGTCAACTCGGTGGTGCGCACGGTGGCCCGGCTCGACCGCAAGCACGACGTGGCCTGGTTGGTGGAGAACGTTTTCAACACCTTTCCGGGCTTGACCGAGATGCTGCCCACCCGCGAGGCCTACTCGGCGATCGACCTCTTCGACCTCGGTAACTGGCCGGCGGACGGCCTCGCCCCGCGCAAGGAGATCCTGGCCAAGGTGGAAGCGGTCCAGAAGACCCTGCCCCTGGCGGGCGAGAACTTCTACCTGATCGCCGGAGTCAACCAGAAGACGGTCACCGGCTTGAGCCGGGACGCGAGCGGGGAGTTCGTCTACGAGGAGAGCCAGGACGGCGACGGCACCGTGCCGCTCGCCATGTGCCTGCTGCCGGCGATCGCTCCCCGCACCTGGTACGTCGAGGCCGAGCACGGCAGCCTGCCGAACCACGTGGAGGTGGAGGAGGCGGTGATCGACCTGCTCGGCCATGGCACCACCCAGTTGCTATCCCAGACGCGGCCCGCGACGCGTGGCGCCGCCACTCGCCGTGTGCCGGAGCATCGTCTGGCTGCCGAGCTGCCGATCGACCGCGGAGCCCCGCTCACGAGGAGCGAGCTGCGCCAACTGGTGCGCGAGTTCGCGGCGCCGATGACGCCCGCGCCCGAGGCCCCTGCCGTGGCCCCCGGCGAGCCTCATCCAGGAGCGGGGGCGGGCAGCTTCGAGCACACTCTGGACCAGGTGGTGGTGGGGCGGCGGCGCCAGCACCGGCTGGACGTTCAGCTGGCCCTGGGCTCGATCACCGAGGCCGACACCCGGGCCGTGGCCCTGGGGATCTTCCGCGGAGTGGACCCGACAGGGGCCGCCAGGGCCCTCGACGAGCGCATGCGCGGAACCATCACCGAGCTCACTCGCCGGCGCATGCTCTCCGCCAACATCGGCGAGATCTTCGTGCTGCCGACCGGCCGCCACGAGCTCTCGGCGGACCTGATCGCCTTCGTCGGTCTCGGCCCCTTCGATGGCTTCAGCTCCGAGGTGCTGCAGACGGTGGCCGAGAACATGCTGCGCACGTTCGTGCTCGCCCGGGTGGAGGAGTTCTCCACCGTGGTACTCGGCGGCAGCTCGGTGGAGAACACCGCCGGGGCCCTGCGCAACCTGCTTCTGGGCTTCGTGCGCGGGCTGCTCGACGCCGACCGCGACCATTTCTTCCGTCGGGTGGTGATCTGCGAGAGAGACCCGGAGCGCTTCCAGGTGCTGCGCCGGGAGCTGGTTCGGCTGGCCACCACCGAACTTGCGAGCGAGGTGGAAATCACCTTCGACGAGCGCAAGCTGCGCGAAAGCCGAGGCGGTGAGGCGGGCGCGAGGGCCGTCCCCTTGCCCAAGCAGCAGCCCACCTACCTGATCGCCCGCCAGTTGGGAGATCTCGATCGCGACGACGTGGTGGAAGTGGTGTCCTCAGTGCTGCCCCCGAGCGGCAAGGGCAAGGCAGCTGTGGTTTCCGGCCGGGCCCAGGTGGCGAGCCGCGAGGCCTTGAACCTGCTCGCCCGGCTCACCCAGGCCGAAGCGCGAGACTTTGCGCGCGACGGTGCCGAGCTCGGGAAGCTGCTGCTCTCGCCGTCGGTGCTCGAGGTGCTGCGCCGGCTCAAGGGCAGCCCGCTGGTGGTGGTGCACGATGCGGCGATGTCCCGAGTGCCGTGGGAGACGTTGGCGCTCCACGGGCCGGACGGTGAGCTGTGGTTCCCGGCGCGGGAGAACGAAGGGCTCTCCCATCGCTACGACGCCGAGCAGCTTTCGGTGGCGAAGTGGCTCACCGAAAGGGTCTGGAGCTCCAGCCTGGAGGTGTTGCTGGTGGTCAACCCCACGGGAGACCTGCCCGGAGCCACCCGGGAGGGGGAGCGCATCAAGAGCCTGTTCAAAGACCAACACGGCAAGCGGCTGACCGTGATCTCGGGCGCCGACGCCACGCGCAAGAAGCTGATCGAGGAGCTCGGCTCCGGCCTTTACGACGTTGTGCACTATGCCGGCCACGCTTTCTTCGAACCGGCCAACCGGGAGCAGAGCGGCATTCTCGCCGCCGGCTACGAGCCGGTCACCGGGGCGGACCTGGCGGAAATCGCCAAGCTGCCGGCCCTGGTGTTCTTCAACGCCTGCGAATCCGGCAGGGTGCGCCGGCTCGCTCCCGGGCAGTTCCAGCCGGAGAAAGCGGCGGCCGGCGGCGCCAAGGAGAAGGCGGGGGCCAAGAGCCGGGACGAGCACCTGCAGGCGGCCGTGAGCCTTGCGGAGTCTTTCCTGCTGGGCGGAGTGGCGAACTTCCTGGGCACCTACTGGCCCGTGGGGGACGAGGCCGCCGAAACCTTCGCCACGACTTTCTATCGCCAGATCCTCGACGGCAAGACCCTCGGCACGGCTCTTCAGGCGGCGCGCCAGGGCATCCTCGACACTCAGGATTGGCCGAACTATCTGCTCTACGGCGACGCCGAATTTCGGCTGAAGGTGAAGTGAGCGGGCCCGGGCGAGAGGGGCGGGGCGTGGTGGATCAAGGTTTCTGGCCGCCGCAGGGGCGCGCGAGAACGAAGGCAATCAGAGTCTCGGTGGTAGGGGCGCCCTGCCACTCGAGCTCCTCGAGCAGCACATCCTCCTTGCCGTCCGGGTCGACCTCGATCCGGCAGGCCTCGACCAGCTGGGGGCAAGCGCCGCGGAAGCAGAGATGGCAAGGGGGCAGATCCTCCCGGCCGACTCGAACCGGCGGGCCCATGGTGCGACAGGCGAGGGGGCGGTGCTCGTAGAGCTGGCAATGGCCGGTTGCCGGGTCGAGCACGGGGCACGGCAGCTCGCGATGGCGGTCGCAAAAGTCATCCACCGCCGCGTCGTCACTGGCCAGCTGGCCTTCGCAGGGGTTGCCGGGGAAGTCCTGGCTGAGGCAGGCTACGGCTTGGGCGGCCCGCTGCCGGATCCCTGCGGCTCGGCAAGGCTCTCGCGCCTCCAGCTCGGCGAGGCCGGCGAGGAGACGGCGGGCGTCGAGCTGGTTCACAGGGAAAGGCCCGTGGCAGCAGTCATGACAGCCAGGCGCGCAGGGCAAATGCTCGCCCGCGCGCTGCGCGGCAAGGCGGAAGGCACCCTCCACCTCCCGTAGCAGCTCTTCGTCCAAATCGCAAAGACGAGGGCCGTCCATTCCGGGCATCCGCACTTAAGAGTAGCAGCCTCTGCATGGATCTGTGCCTTTCGAGCCGTGCGCTGCCGCCGTGGTTCGGGAATAATGGCTTCGCACTGGCCGGCCCTGGGCGAGGAGGTAAGGCGATGTTCCAGCGTTGTGAGCGGGTTCGAACGGGCTTTCCGCGGGCCCTGGCCTGGGGCTTGGCGCTCGCCGCCCTGGCCACCGGGTTCGATTCCTGTTCAGGGAAGAAAATGACACCAGAACAGGCGGCGGTGTTTTCTCAAGCAATGAACCAGGGCCGGGCCTGGCTCGAGAACAAAGACTCGGGCAAAGCGCTCGCCGCCTTCGGCCGGGCCGCCCAGGTGGACCCCGAGTCGCCTGCAGCCCAGCGCAACCTCGCGCGAGCCTACCTCCTGGCCCGCAAGACCAACGAAGCCCTGGCCACCCTGGGCACGGCGTCCAAGCTCGAGGGCAGCTCGCCCGCCACCGAGTACCTCACCGGTATCACCCTCGCACGAGCCGGCAAGGCGGCGGAGGCGATCCCCCACCTCGAGAAGGCGGCCCGGCTGGACTCCGAAACCGCGGCCGTGCGGTTCCAACTGGCGGCGGCCTACCAGAGTGCCGGCAAGGCTGCCGAGGCGGAAAAAGCGCTGGAGGAGACCGTCCGCCTGGACCCGGACCACGCCACCGCCTACTACCGGCTCGCCCGGGCGACCCTCGCCCGCGGGGATCGCGCGAGCTACGAGCGCTACAACCAGCAATTCCTGAGGTTGCGCCAGGAGATGGGCGGGGAGTCCCGCTCGGCGGAGCAGCTGGAGGTCTGCCGCTACACCCTGGCCGAAGTGCCGGAGGTTGGCACTGCCGGAGGTGGGCAGCGCGAGGCCCTGCGCTTCGAGCACTGGCCCGGGAGCGGGGATTGGGCGAAGCTGCGTTCGATCACCTGGCTGGGCGCCGGAGCGGACGGCAGCTACTGGCTGGCGGGCCTGGACGAGGGAGGCGCGCTCCGCCTGACGGCAGCGGCCGAGGCAGCCTCCAAGGCCTGGCAGCCAGCCGAGGGAGTGCCGCCTTTCGGGCCCGGAGCCGAGCTTCTGGCAGGTGACTACTTCGACCCGGTGGCCCCGGGCAGCCATTTCGACCCGGCCCGGGACGCTCTGATGGACCTCCTGGTGCTGTCGGCCGAGGGCCCGCGCCTGTTGCTCGCCAAGTCGCCCACGGCTTTCCGCGACACCACGGCCACGGCAGGGCTGCCGAAGGAGAGGCCCCGGCGGGCTCTCTGGGTGGACACCGACCACGACGGCGATCTCGACCTGCTGTGGGCCGGCGACTCCGGCCTGAGGTTGTTCCAGAACAACGGCGACGGCAGTTTCCGGGACGCCACCGCCGAAGCCGGCCTGGCGGTTGCCGGGCCGGTCTACGACGTCGCCGCGGCCGACCTCGACGGCGATGTGGCGATCGATCTCGTGGTAGCGCTCGGCAGCCGCGGCACCGAGCTGTGGAAAGGGATCCGCCTGGGGCGGTTCGCCAAGCAGGATCCGGCCTGGCCGCCGGCCGAGCGGGTTCTGCTCGACCACTGGGATCGCTCCGGCCAGCCGAGCGCGCTGCTGGTGGCCCCGGGGGGCATCCGCACGCAGGGCCTCGGAGGGCCGGGCAAGACTCGCCTCGAGGAGAGAGGGCTCCAGCCGGAGACCGCTGTGGCGGGCGACTTCGACAACGACGGCGCGCTCGATCTGGCGGTGGGCCGCGCCGGCGCCGGCGCGAGCGAGGTCGAGGTTCTCCTGTTGACCAACGACGGCGCCGGGAGCCTTGCCGTCGTGGGGGACGGCAGCGCCGGTCGGCTGCCGGTGGGCGCCAGCCTCTGGGCGGCTCTGGACTTCGATGGCGACGGCGACACCGACCTTCTGGCCTCCGGGCCGACCGTGGCTCCCGAGCTCCTCGCCAACGCCGCGGCCGGGCCGAATCGGCAGGTCAAGGTGCGCCTCACCGGCACCAAGAGCAACCCCGAGGGCCTGGGCGCCGAGCTTGAGGCCCGCGCGGGGAGCTTCCGCTCGGCCCGGGTGGTGAGCGGGCCGGTGACCGAGCTGGGGGTGGGGGCCGCGCCGCGGCTCGACGCGCTTCGCACGCTCTGGACCAACGGCGTGGTGGACAACCAGGTGGATCTCGAGGTCGCTCCGGCCAAGCCGCTTCGGTTGGTGGAGAAGAACGTCGCGACCGGCTCTTGCCCCTTCCTCTACGCCTGGGACGGCAGCGGCTACCGTTTCGTCACGGACTTGCTGGGCAACTCGCCGATCGGCCTGCCGCTCAACCGCCGGGTTTTGCTCGCCGCGGACCCGGAGGAGCTGGTGGAGATCGGCCCGGAGGCGAGCTTCCCGCCGGTGGGCGACGCCTATCGCCTGGCCGTCACCTCGGAGTTCCGCGAAGTCTTCTACCTCGACCAGGCCGAGGTTCTGGCGGTGGATCACCCCCCGGAGGTGGAAGTGCATCCCACCGACAAGCTGATGCCCGCCCCCTTCCCGCCCTCGGAGCTGTGGGCCCTCGGCCACGAGAAGCCATTGCTTTCGGCCCGCCGGGAGGACGGCGGCGACGAAACCGCCAGCCTGGCGAAGATCGACGGCGTCTTCGCCCGAGCCGGTGTGCCGCAGCCGCCGCCGCTGCGCGGGCAGACCTGGCCCACCACCTTGACGCTCGACTTCGGCCCGCTGCCCGCCGGTCGCCCGTGGGTGCTCGCCGCCACCGGCTGGCTGCAGTACGGCGACGCCAGCACCAACATCGCCCTCTCCCAGCTCGAGAAACCCAACCTGCAGCCGCTCACCCTCGAGATGGAGACGGCCCCAGGGAGATGGCAGCCGGTTCCTGGGGTGGTGGGCCTGCCGGCGGGGAAAACCAAGACCATCCTGGTGGACCTCGGGGGGAAGCTCGCCTCGGGAACCCGCAGGCTCCGGCTCAAAACCACCTTCGAGGTGCGTTGGGACCGGCTCTCTCTCTTCGAGCGCCTGCCGAGCTCCGAACTGGCGGTCACGCGACTCCGCCCGAGCACGGCCACACTGGGCTTCCGAGGCTTCTCGGCGCTCGCCGCGCGGGATTCGAACTCGCCTACGGTGCCGGACTGGCGGCGAGTCTCGCCGCGGCCGCCCTGGAGAACCGCTCTCGCCGGCCGGGCCACCCGCTACGGGGAGGTGCTGCCCCTGCTGCTCGGTCGCGACGGCGAGCTCGTGGTGCTTGACTCGGGAGATGCGGCGGAGATCAGCTTCTCGGCTGGAGGGCTGTCGGCGGTGCCGCCGGGCAAGGTTCGTACCTTCTTCTTCCGTTCCGTGGGCTGGGACAAGGACAGCGACCACAACGTGGCCGACGGTGCCACGGTGGAGCCCCTGCCGGGGCAGGAGCAGGTGGCGGATCCCGGCTGGGCGGCGCGCTGGAACACTCGCGAGGTGCCGCTGATGCGCTTCGCTGAGGATCGCTGAGCGAGCCGGACGCGGCTCAGCGGAGCCAGGCCAGGGCGTAGTTGCGACCAGCGCCTCGGCCTTCTCGCCGGTAGCTCCACCAGAGCCCGGGCGCGCACCGCGTGCACTGGCCGGTGGTAGCCAGGGTGGCCACGCCAGCGCTCTCGAGCTGGGCGGCCACCGCTGCCACCAGATCGAGATAGGGCCGGGGGCCGCGACCGCGGAGCACCACCTCCGGCCCGCTCGCCACCTCCACCGCGAGCGCCACGTCCTCGCCCACTTCGTAGCAGCAAGGGCCGATTGCCGGGCCGATCCAGGCCTGGAGCTTCTCGGGTAGCAGGGGCGCATCGGCCACGGTTGCCGGTACCACGCCGGCCGCGATGCCCCGCCAACCGGCATGGACGGCGGCCACGTAGCCGGGGCCGGTGAGCACCACCGGCACGCAGTCGGCCGTGGCGATGGCGAGAGCGTGCCCCGGCGAGCGTGTCCAGAGCGCGTCCCCTTCGCCGCAGGGGCCGCCGTCGCTGGCCTCCACCACGCGAGCCGAGTGGATCTGCCGCAAATGGGCGAGTCGCCCGGGGCGCTCACCCAGGGCGGCGAGAGCCGCCTCGGCGCTTTCGTGGGGGCCGCAGCCGAGAAAGTACACGGCGGCTTCCGGCAGCGGCGCCGAGAGCAGCCAGGTTCCGGCCGGCCTCCGGGGCTCGCCGAGATCGGACCTCAACATGCGAAGAATTCTATCGATACCCGGCTTCGGCTCGGAGCAGGACTGCTAGTCTAGGCGCGGCGTGATTCGCTTCTTCAACGTCTCCAAGGCCTATCCGGGAGGCCAGCTGGCGCTCTCGGACGTGAGCTTCCAGGTTCCCCGGGGCCAGTTCGCCTTCCTGACCGGTCCGAGCGGCGCCGGCAAGACCACTCTCCTGAAGCTGATCTTCCGCGAGGAGGCGCCCAGCCAGGGGCAGGTGCTGGTCAACGGCCGCAACGTCTCTTCGCTTCCTCCCAGCAAGATCCCCTACCTGCGCCGCACCATCGGCGTGGTGTTCCAGGATTTCCGGCTGATCCCCAGGAAGACCATCCTCGAGAACGTGAGCTTCCTGCCGCGAGTTCTCGGCATGGAGCGGGAGGAACAGAAGCGACTGGCCCATGGCGCCCTCTCGAGCGTGGGCCTGGGCTCGCGGCTGGGGGCGTTTCCCCTCGAGCTCTCGGGCGGGGAGCAGCAGCGGGTGGCGATCGCGAGGGCGCTGATCCACCAGCCAGAGCTGCTGATCGCCGACGAGCCGACCGGCAACCTGGACCCCGAGCTCTCGCGAGAGATCCTCCGGCTCTTCCTCGAGATCAACCAGCGCGGCACCACGGTGCTGCTCGCCACCCACGACCGCGACATGATCCGCCATGTGGGCGGCCGGGTGCTCACTCTCGAGGGCGGCAGGCTCGCGGGCGACGACTCTCTCGAAGGCAGCGTCTCCATGCTCTGGCCCAAGGCGCCGGCTCAAGCGGAACCGACCGAGGAGCCCGAGGCCGACGGCCAGGAGCCTGCGGGGGACGGCGCATGACGCTCGCCAAGGCGCTCGCCTACTTTCTCCGCGAAGCCCTGCAGAACCTCGGCCGCAGCTGGCGTGTCAGCCTGCTCGCGGTGGCCACGATCGCCGTCTCGCTGTTCGTGGGTGGGGCCTTTCTGCTGGCGAGCGGCAACTTCGGCGGCCTGGTGGAGCACTGGCGGCAGGAACGCAAGGTGGTGGTCTACCTCGAGCCGGGCGCCGCCCCGGAGGCGGCGGAAGCGCTGCGGGCCGAGCTCGAGGGACTGCCCTTCGTGAGGGCGGCGCAACTGGTGAGCGCCGGGGAAGCACGGAGCCGCTTCCTGCAGCTCTTCCCCAGCCTCGAGAGCCTGGTGGACCAGCCGGGCAGCGTGGGCTTGCCGGCCTCGGTGGAGCTGAGCCTCCGCCCTGCTGGAAGCGGCGGCAGGGAGCCGCCGGCGGGCTGGGCCGCCCAGCTCGAGGCGCGGCCCGGCGTGGACCTGGTGGACGACGACCGCGATTGGGTGAGCCAGCTCACCGCCGTGCTGGCGGTGGGCCGTGCGCTCGGGCTCTGCCTCGGCCTGGTGCTGCTGGCGGGCGCCGTCTTCACCATCGCCAGCGTGGTGCGCCTGACGGCCTACCTCTATTCCGACGAGATCGCCATCATGCGCCTGGTAGGCGCCACCGAGTTCTTCATTCGCGGCCCGTTCTACGCGGAAGGCTTGCTCCAGGGCCTGTTCGGGGGGCTGCTCGCTACCGGTGCCCTGGCGGCGGCCTTCGAGCTGGCCAAGGCTCGAGTGGCCTCCACCCTCTGGGGCTCGATGCTCCTCGGCCGCTTCCTTTCTCCCCTCGAGCTTGCCGGGCTGGTGGCCTTCGGCACTCTTGCCGGGCTCGCCGGAGCGGTGATCTCGCTGCGCCGCGAGCGGCTCGGGGCGGCCGAAGAAGGCTGATTCGGGCAACAAAAAAGGGGCGCCGGAGCGCCCCTCTTCCCTCGAACGAGCCGTCGAGCTTTCGTCGACTAGCGCACCTTGAGGATGATCACCGCCCGGCGGTTCTGCGCCCGCCCGGCCTTGGTGGCGTTGTCGCCCACCGGATCGGCTTCGCCGCGGCCTTCGGTGGTGATGCGCTCGGCGTCGATGCCGTGGCGCGAAACCAGGTAGGCCTTGACGGCGTCGGCCCGGCGCTGGCTGATGCGCAGGTTGGCGGCCTCGGAGCCCGGGGAGTCGGTGTAGCCGATCACCAGGGCGATCCTCTGGCCCTCTTGCTTCATCCGCAGCGCAACCTCGTCGAGCGTGGCCTTGCAGCGGTTGTCCACGCGGGCGGAGCCGGAAGCGAACTGGCAGACCTCCTCGATCGCCGGTGGCGGCGGGGGCGGCGGCGGAGCCTGCTGGCGCCGGGCCTCTTCCTCGGCGGCCTTGCGGCGCGCTTCTTCTTCGGCGGCCTTGCGCCGGGCCTCTTCTTCAGCGGCCTTGCGCCGCGCCTCTTCCTCGGCAGCCTTGCGCTGCGCCTCTTCTTCGGCAGCCTTGCGCCGCGCTTCTTCCTCCGCCGCGAGGCGAGCGGCTTCGCGCTTCTCGCGCAGCAGGTGCGGGAAGTAGGTCACCCCCACCAGGCCGCCCAGAGGGCAGAACTTGTCGGTGTCGCCGAGGTAGGCCACGTTGCCGCGCAGGCCGAAGTTGAAGGCCCAGTTCTCGTCCGCCCCCAGCCAGATGCGGCCGCCGGTGGTGAGGTCGATGTCGTCCTTGGGGGGCTTGGCGTCACCGCCGGTGTAGAAGGTGCCGGACAGCTCGGTGATCCAGCTGAACTTGTCGTTGATCCGCGCGGCGTAACCGATTCCGGCCAGGATCTCGCGCGCGGAGTCGATCTTGTCCGGATCGCCGGGATCCCGGTAGCCGAGGTTCAAAGCCCAGCGCTTGTAGTCGTAGGCCAGGCCGAGGCCGAAGCCCGTCGCGCCGGTGGAGACGCCCTCGTGCTCCTTGCCGGTGGGGGCCTCGATGAAGGCATTCAGGCCGAAGTGGCTCTGCTTGTCTTCCGCGGTGAAGAGGTTCCACTTGGCGCCGAGTCGGGCGTTGGCGAGGCCACTGCCATCGATCTTGCGGGTGAAAAAGGTGTCGTTGATCCGCACCGGGCCGTTCAGCTTGCCGTTGTCGTTGAGCGCGTCGTACGGCAGCATGAGGGACAGCTCGAAGTTGTCCGTGATGCCGTAGCCGATGCTCGTGGAGAGCCGGTTCCAGTCGTAGTCCCGGTTCTTGCCCGGAGCGATCCGGGGCGAGGGCGATTGCTCGATGGCCACTCGATCCCAGTTGTTGTAGTAGAGCCCCCAGGACCACTCGCCCTGCGGCAGGGTTTCGCCGGAGAGCAGGCTGAAAAGCCCGGTCTCGCCGGTGACCGTCGGGCCGAGGCTTCCGTTGTCGGCGAAGCCCGCGACGGGAAGCAGCGCCAGAGCCAGGGCCAGCGCCGCGGTTCGAATCGGCAGTTTGCTCGCGTGCACCTTCATCTCCTCCTCCTCGCAGGGTTCCCAGGCCTCGGCGACCTTTAGGAACCTCAATACTGCTCTAACAGCTGGAGAATGCTAGCACACTCGTCTCGAGGGAGAGAAGCGCGCGGGGAGCGTTCGGCGCGCCTCTTTCTGGGCTAGAGAAAACAAATTAATTCTTCAGTGGTAGGACTTAAAAGAGAACTTCAGCCGGAGGTCGCTGCCCTCCTCGAAGGCCTTGGCCAACAGCGCGGACCAGAAGAGCTGATAGTGGCGCACGGTGAAGGAGCTCTGGAAGCCCACGCCCACATCTGCGACATAGCTGCCGAGGTCCTCGAGGTCCGCACGGCGGTTGCCGATACCACCGTAGCCGGAGTAGAGCACCCAGTACCAGGTCTGCCAACGAGCCTTGAGAAAGGGCCGATCCCGGTCGACGAACCAGGGGAAGAGGAACTCCCAGGTGGCGTGCACCTCCTGGGTTCCGCGGCGGTCGACGGTCAATCCCTTGAGGTTGTTGCGGCCGTCGAGATGGAACAGCTCGTTTCTGGGGATCGCCCAGGCGATGGTGGGATCGTCGGGATCATCCTCCGGTGGCGGGGGACGGTCCTCGGGCGCTAGCTCGCCATGCCGCAGGAAGCCGCCGTGGTGCAGGCGGCCGATCAGGAACGTACCCCTCGGCAGCTCGAAACGCTTCAGCGCCTCCACTTCCACTTTCACGTAGTCGAAGGAGCCGCCCAGGCCGCGCAGGCCCCAGGTCAAGGCCGTGGTGAGGCCCACGTCTCCCGGGCCGATGGAACGGAACGGCGTGAACAGCCGCTCCACCTGGGCGCGGGGTTCGCCGACGATGGCGTTCGAGCGGGAGTCGTCCGGAGTGCCAAGTTGGTAGCCGAGGCGCAGGAAGATATTGGTCTTGCCGGAGTTGGAGCTCTCCTTGTTGGAGGTGATCGAGTCCACCTCGCCCACCAGGTAGGTGCGGTGCTGGAAGTCGTGCGGCCATTGCACCAGGAAGAGCCCGCCCCGAACCCGCTCGAAATCGGCCGAGAGGGTTTCCAGGTTCTTGAACGCCACGGAGTCGAAGACAGAGAGCTGATAGGTACGGCGGTAGCCGTAGTAGCGGTAGCGCAGAAAGGCGGTGATGTCGCCGTCGACGAAGTCGTACTTCACCTGGCCTTCGAAGAAGACTTTGTCGATCAGGCGGTTGAGCCGGAGGTCGAACTCCGCCTCCGGGAACAAAACGTCGAGGTTGGGTACCACCAGGCCAGGAGGCTCGAGGCTCCTCGATGCGTCTGCGCCAGCTGCCTGGCTATCGCTTCCTTCAGCGTGGGCGGCGGCGGCCAGGGCGAGCCAGCAAGCGACGGCCAAGTCGAGGCCCGAGAACCCGAACCGCTTCTGCCGAGGCCTCGAGGTCATGGTCGCCAGCGGGCCGTTGGGAGAGCTTCCTTCGCCCTCTAGCGCCCGGAAAGCAGGGTCGCCACACGCTCCCGGAAAGTGGTGGCCGCCGCCGGACCCCCTGCGGCCAGAGTGGCCTTCGAGCAGGAGCGGAGCAAGTCCACCACGGCGTCCAGGCTGCGGCCCGAACTCGCCTCGAGCTGGGCGAGGCGTAGCGCCGAGCCGAGCTCCGAGTTGCCAGCCTGGGTTCCCAGCATCGCGTTCGCTTCGGCGTACACGCGCTCGAGCAGGCTGCGAACTCGCTCTTGAGGCCAGGAGGAGACTCGGCCGAGGTCGAGGCCGGCCAGGTTCTCTTCGAGCGCCACCAGGCCCGAGGTGATCAGGCCGTAGAGGTTCTTCGACACCTCGAACGGGCTTTCGTTCAGCGCCACGGCCAGCTCGTCGATCGAGCGGCGCTCGTCGATGCGAGAAATCAGCAGCCACTCGGCCGGGGTGAGCGACACCGAGGTCTTCTTGGCCTGCTCGGTGAAGATCGGCACCAGGCGCGTCGAGGGGATCTTCTTCGACAGCACCTGCCATTCGTCGATCCGCCGGGCCGCCTCCATCAGGAGGTTGGTGTTCGACCGCTTGATCGAGGTGAGCGGCGCCTCCCGGCCCGGATGGAAGACGAACTCGCCGTCGGTCCAGACCGCTAGCTCGAAGACGGCGTCTTCTCCGGCAAGAGCTCCCGAAGTGGCGTGGACGATCTGCCCGTCGCGAAGGAAGATCTCGCCTGCCGCGGAGCCATGCCGGAGCTCGAAGACACCCGTCTTCCCGGAAACAGAGACGAGTTGAATGATGTCCGGGAGCGGAAGCTCCTTGATCGACCCCTGGAATGCCATGTCGTCGGAATGTCGGCTAGCCTGCTAACCGTTCCGGCATGTTAGCACAGCCCTGACGCAGGAGCGCTTTTCTTGCCGGAAAGCTTTTTCTGTCAGTTATTTCCGCGTCAGAGAGGAAGCTCTTGAGGGGCTCAGCAAGGCATCCATGCGCGAACGCTGAGCACAACAGATCGCTACCGCCAGAGCGTCGGTGGCGTCGAAGGGCAAGCCCTCGTCGCCGAGGCCGAGCAGAACCCGCACCATCCGCGCCACCTGCTCTTTCTCGGCCCGGCCGGAGCCGGTCACGGCGAGCTTCACCTCGGCCGGGGTGTATTCGAGCAAGCGAGCGCCGGAGAGCGCGGCGGTGGCGAGCAGGGCGCCGCGGGCTTCGGCCAGGCTGATCAGCGAGCGCGTGTTGGGGCCGTGGAAGGGCGACTCCACCACCACCCATTCCGGCTGCCATCGGGCAAGGAGCTCGCGCGCTTCGAGGGAAATCTGCGCCAGCCTGTCGGCCAGGGGGGCGGAGCGCGGGGGGGAGATGCGGCCGACGGCGAGGGCCTGCAGGCGGCCCGCTTCAGCCTGCAGCACGCCGTAGCCGGTGTGGAGGGTGCCTGGATCGAAGCCGAGGATTCTCACAGCTCGAAGCCGGGGGAGGCCCGGAGCGGCGATTGTAGCGGAAGGGCCGAGGCAAAGCCGCGCCGCCGCTCGGAGAGCCGGGCCGAGCGGCCTAAGTGGAAGCAGAATCAGGACTTTTGCCCAGGCCTGAATTGACTCCGGCAAGGCGAGGTGCTAGAACTCGCTTGGTTCGAACCGGTCGGAGAACCTCCATGTCGCGAATTCTCCTGGTGGAGCCAGAAAGCCGCTACGTCGAGCGCATCAAGGATGCGCTCGGCCGCGAAGGCTGGCAGGTGCAGGCCGTGGACGATCACGACCACGCCCTGCAGGCCGCAGCGGCGGACAAGCCCCTGCTGATCCTGGTCAACACCGATGTCGAAGGTGCCGACCTGCTGCTCGCGGCTTTCCGGCGGAGCCACGGCGGAGACGGCGCGATCGCTTTGTTGTCCGAACGGCGCTCCGGCGAGCGTGAAGCCTGGGAGGGCCGTTGCGACGCCTGCTTGACCAAGCCGTTCTCGGAGGGCGATCTGCGCCTGGCCGTGCGGCGAACCCTTTCTGGCCAGCAAGCCAATCCCATCGCAGCCGAGCAGGGCGGCCGCAAACTCACCTCCGAAGAGATTTTCGGAGATCTGCTGGCCGAGCTCTCGGACAACGAGGAAGCCGCAGGCCGCGGTCGCTCCGTGGCCGAGGGCATGGACGCGGAGCTCAATCGCAAGCTCGAGGAGACCCTCTCGGGTGTGCTGGGAGCCCCCCCCGTCCGCAAGCCACCGCCGCCACCACCCCCGCCGCCGGTACGCCCCAGGACGAGCACCGGTGACGTCGACGCACTGCTCTCTCGCACCCTCTCGGACCTCGATCTCGGTGGCAGCAAGCCGAGCGCGAGGCCCGCGCCGCCCGCTCCGGCTCCCGCGCCACCCCCGAGCCGCCCA
>CALMKX010000336.1 GCA_937867335.1 uncultured Acidobacteriota bacterium | reverse complement strand
CTGCGACTGGAAAGCCCACGGCACGAAGACCGACGCCTCCCTGGGTCATCACGGGCTCGGCCTGACCATCCGCATCACGCAAGCAGCCAATAAATACCTAGAGCCCAGAGCTCCAAGCAGCCGCGGCGAACGCCGGGAGCTGACTGCTGCCCGTACCGGAACGCGCTGGCCGGCGGTATCGATGCCGAAAGGCCGCGCAGTTCGAGGCCGTTCCCCGACTTGTCTCAGTCGAAGTCCGGGCCGAGCTGCTCAGGGAGCTGGAGGCTGAGGGGTTTCGTCTCGCTGATGTTGAGAAGGTGCTGGGGGCCGGGGTGCAGCCCCAACCGCTTCACCCGAATCAGGGGACCAACTGCTCGGCTGATTCTGGGCGGCAGTTGACGGGTGCCCCACGCTGACATAGTCTCAACCCGCACAAGCCCGCCGGGTGTCTCGTCTCTAGCCAGTCAGTTTCCGACCCTTCAGGAGGGACCGAGATGAGCGCCAGTGAGATCGACCCCGGGAAGCTCGAAGCCTTCATGGGCCAGGCGGTGGTGGACATGGGGGCGGTGATCAGCGCGCCGCTGTTCGTCATCGGCGAGCGGCTCGGCATCTACAAGGCGATGGCCGGCGCCGGCCCGCTCAACTCCGGGCAGGTCGCCGAGCGGGCCGGCCTGGCCGAGCGCTCGGTGCGTGAGTGGCTGCGAAACCAGGCCGCTGGCGGCTATGTCGACTACCACGCCGAGACCGACACCTACGAGCTCTCGGCCGAGCAGGCGGCGGCGCTTGCCGACGAGGAGAGTCCCTTCTACCTGCTCGGGGCCTACGAGCTGATCGCCTCGCTCTATGCCGACGAAGAGAAGATCACCGAGGCCTTCCGGACCGGCGAGGGGATGGGCTGGCACCAGCACGACCACCGCCTCTTCCGTGGCACCGAGCGCTTCTTCCGGCCCGGCTACAGAGGCCACCTGGTCTCCGAGTGGATCCCGGCCCTCGACGGGGTTCAGGAGAAGCTCGAAGCCGGGGCAAAGGTCGCGGACGTCGGCTGCGGGCATGGAGCCTCGACGATCCTGATGGCCGAGGCCTTCCCGGAATCCCAGTTCGTCGGAGTCGATTACCACGACGCCTCGATCGAGCGGGCGCGCGAGCTGGCCGCCGAGGCGGGAGTCGAGGACAACGTGTCCTTCGAGGTGGCGACGGCAAAGGAGTTCGGTGGCACCGGCTATGACCTGGTCGCGGTCTTCGACTGCCTTCATGACATGGGCGATCCCGTCGGCGCCTCGGCGCACATCCACGAGGCGCTCGCCGCCGATGGGGCCTGGCTCATCGTCGAGCCGTTCGCCGGCGATACGGTCGCCGAGAACCTGAATCCGGTGGGCCGGATCTTCTACGGGGCCTCGACGATGATCTGCACCCCGGCCTCACTCGACCAGGAGGTCGGACTTGCCCTCGGCGCGCAGGCGGGCGAGGCACGGCTCGCCGAGATCATCAAGCAAGGCGGCTTCAGCGAGGTGAGACGTGCCACCGAGACGCCGTTCAACCTGATCCTCGAAGCACGGCCATAGGGGGTTGCTAATGAGCGAGCAACGGGCCGTCGTGCAGAGCTTCTACGAGGCCTTCGATGCGGGCAACGTGGATGTTGCCGCCTCCCACTTCGCCGAGCATGCCAAGATGCGAGATCCCGAGCTGGGATCGGTCGAAGGCCGCGGGGTCGTGCGGGACTACCTGGCGGGCCTGAAGGGCCCCGTGCCCGACGCCAGAGCAGTCGTCGAGCGGATCCTCGAGGCAGGTGACACCGTGGTTGTGGAGGGGCGCTTCCAGGGCACGAACACCGGGCCATTGCCTGGAGAGGATGGCGAGCTGCCGCCGTCCGGCCGCCCTGTCGACCTTCCGTTCGCCGATTTCTCGCGGGTCGCGGACGGGCTGATCGTCGAGTACCACACCTACTACGACCAGGTCGGCCTGATGCGACAGCTCGGCCTGATGGATTGAGACCGAGGGCAGCCGGCGGATGGCGACAGCGCGCGCAGCGGCGCTGGCATTTGTGGACGGCTACGGGCGCGCCTGGGAGGAATGGGACGTGGAGAGATTCATCGGGCTCTTCAGCGAGGACGTGCGCTACGTGGTACATCCAACCGAGGAGACGGTGCGCGGCCGGGACGCGCTGCGCGAGTACACCCATGCGGAACATCGAGCCCAGGGGGAGGTCAGCGTTCGGATGGGGACGCCGGTGATTGCGAGGGGGCACGCCGCCGCCGAGTTCTGGGTGCGGAGCAGGGGGAGCGAGGGCGAGGTCACGATCACGGGGTGCTTCATCGCCCGCCTGGAGGAGGCCAGCGGCGAGTGCTCCGAATTCCGCGAGTACTGGTTCGAGACACCCGGTCACACCGAGCCCGCCGACGCCTGGGGAACCTAACCGGTCGACCACGGTCCGGGGTGTGCCGCATGAAAAGGCACATTTGGTGCACAGAAAGCGGGAATCCCGGCATCGAGACCCCCGGAACCCGCGTGGAGAGCGGGCCAGCGGCCACCCCTTCGCTTGATCGGGCATACTTCTCCAACATGGATTCGGCGGAGTTGATCTGGCAGAACGGCGAGTTCGTCGCCTGGGAGGACGCGAAGGTGCACGTCCTCAGCCACGGCCTGCACTACGGAACCGGCGTCTTCGAGGGCATTCGCTGCTACGAGACCGAGCGCGGGCCGGCCGTGTTCCGCCACCACGAGCACTTCGCCCGGCTCGAGAAGTCGGCCGAGCTCTACTACTTCGAGCTTCCCTACAGCGGCGAGGAGCTGCGCGAGGCGACCCGGGAGCTGCTCCGCCGCAACGGGCTGCGCTCGTGCTACATCCGGCCGCTGGCCTTCCGCGGCTACGGCGAGATGGGCCTCTACGCGCAGAGCGCGCCGATCGACGTGATCATCGCCGCCTGGCCCTGGGGCAGCTACCTCGGCGACGAGGGCAAGCGCAACGGGATCCGGACCAAGGTCTCGTCCTGGCGGACGATCTCCGGCGACAGCCTGATCCCGCATGCCAAGGCCTCCGGCCAGTACCTCAACTCGATCCTCGCCAAGAACGAGGCGGCGAAAGCCGGTTACGAGGAGGCGATCCTGCTCGACCAGCACGGCCACGTCTCCGAGGGCTCGGGCGAGAACGTCTTCGTGGTCCGCGACGGGACCCTAATCACGCCCGGCCACACCTCGGCGATCCTCGACGGGATCACCCGCGCCTCGATCGTCCAGATCGCCCGCGACCTCGGCTACCGGGTCGAGGAACGGGCCCTGGCGCGCGCCGAGCTCTATCTCGCCGACGAGGTCTTCCTCACCGGCACCGCCGCCGAGCTGGTGCCGGTCCGCGAGGTCGACGACCATCCGCTCGGCGAGCCGGGCGAGATCACCCGCGTGATCCAGGCCAAGTTCGAGGACGCGCTCCACGGCCGGGCCGAGGAGTACCTGGAGTGGCTCGACTTCATCGAGGCCCCGGTCGACGCCGCCGGCAAGGTCGAGAGCTGATGCGGCGCGTCTCTGCGCCCCGGATCGGGCGAATTACCGCAGCCGCCTAGCGGCTGGCGCGGCTCGCTGCCGTGCGCGCGGGCTCCGTGCCCACCCCGATCTTCCGATTCGAAAGGCACCGATGGACCAGGTAAAGCTCTACGACACGACCTTGCGCGACGGCATGGGCGGCCGCGGCATGTCGCTCTCGGTCGGCGAGAAGGTCAAGGTCGCCGAAGCGCTCGACGGTCTCGGCGCCCACTTCATCGAGGCCGGCTTCCCCGGCTCCAACCCGAAGGAGGCCGAGCTGTTCGACCGGCTCGCCGAGCTCGAGCTGGAGCGGGCGACGATCTCCGCCTTCGGGATGACCCGCCGCCGCGGCGTCCGCGCCGAGGACGACGAGGCGCTGCGGGGGCTGGCGAGCTGCTTCGCACCGGTCGTCTGCCTGGTCGGCAAGAGCTCGACCCTGCACGTCGAGAAGGTGATCCGCGCCAGCCGCGAGGAGAACCTGGCGATGATCGCCGAATCGATCGCCTTCTGCCGCGCCCAGGGCAAGCGCCCGGTCTTCGACGCCGAGCACTTCTTCGACGGCTACCAGCGGAACCCGGAGTACGCCCTCCGGGTGCTCGAGGCGGCCGCGACGAACGGCGACTACGTGACGCTCACGCCGGCGGCGGTCCAGGCCGTCGAGCCCGGCATCGCCTTCTCGGCCACGGCGGACGACGCCGGGCAGGACCAGGTGAAGGTGTCGTTCACCGCGACCGGCTACACCATCGTCTCGGTGAGCCAGAGCGGCAAGACGTTCACCCTCACCAAGGACCTCGCGGCATCGCCGGTGGTGGACCGCACCTGCGGCGCCGGCTGCACGTGGTGACAACGCTCAGATAGGTACGGCTTCCCGCCGATATCGCTGGCAACGGCCCGGACGCCGTCGCCCCACCTCCGAACGCAAGGAAGCGCCCGAAGTGCCAACCCCACGACGGTCACGCGCATCGGCACGGACGCGATGCAAGCTCGTCACGAACCGCGCGGAACGCGTGCGTGACGCGGCCCTAGCGTCCACCGGCATGCGCATCCCCGGCATCGCGATCCTCTCGGCCGCCGCCCTGGCGACGGTCGTGCCCTTCGCGGCGGCCGCGG
>CALMKX010000335.1 GCA_937867335.1 uncultured Acidobacteriota bacterium | reverse complement strand
AGCAGCAGGTAGCTTGCGATCGCCATGAAGATCGTCACGCGGGTACGGCCCGCATAGCTCAACGACTTCGCGACGAAAGGCAACGCAGACATGACAAACCGCAAAAAAACTAGCGTATTCGCCATGCTAACCGACCGGCAGCACCCGGAGCAACACCGGCCTCGGCACGATGCCGAGGCCGCGATAGCTGGTGACCGGCAGCATGCTCCTGGCTACGACATGGGTTCTCGAGTGAATCTGGCTGGGGACATCGAGGGCGGCGGGCTCGTCCGGCACGATCCAGATGCGCGTCAGGCCCTCGTCCGGATCCGGCGCCGGGGCTCGCTCGGTCTTGGCTGCGAGCTCGGCTGGGTCGGCCTGCCCGCGGCGCACCACCTGCCAGGTGGTCTCGACCTCGTGGGCCGGCCAGCTCTCGATCTCCCGCGGCGAGCAGCCGAGCTGGCGGGCCACTTCGATCCCCACCTGCGTGAGCAGCCGGCTCTCGAGCGGCAACAGCGGCTCCGCCGGCTCGTTCAGCCAGCGGCCGAGAGCCAGGAGGGCTGCGCGGTCCGCGGCCGGAACCTCGGCCCCGCGGCCCTCTGCCAGGCAGGCCTGGAGCAGCATCCGCTCGAGTAGCGGCTCCCCGGCAGCGGCGAAGCGAGCCAGGGTCCGCTTCTCCTGCCAGGAGAGGGGGCGCAGGCGCCACGAGCGGCCGGCCAGTTGCACTTCCGCCGCGCCGCTCGCGGGGTCCAGCTCGAAGGGCCAGGCCCCCTCCCCCGCCCGCACCACGCCGGCGGCCGGGTCCACGTACGCCGCCACGGCGGCCTACTCCTCTCGCAGCCGCGTGGCGGTGAAGGAGTAGATCGTCTCGCCGTGCCCCTCGGTGCCCATGGCGAAGCTCTTCTCCTCCATGTAGCAGCCGTCGAAGCTCACCTGGCGCTGGGTGTCGCGATGGCGCAGGGTGGCGAGGATCGAGAACTCTTCGTTCGACTGCACCAGTCCGTCGAGGGTGAGATTGGCGGAGGCGACCCGGATCCGGCCGCTGACCACCTTGAGCCCGAAGTAGACGGCGATCCGCTCGTCCGTGCCCACGGCTCCCACGTGCTGGCGACTCTTCACTTCCCGGTAGTCGATCGACTGGATCCCTTCGATCGTCTCCTCGTTGACCTTCACTTCCGAGGCGAACGCGGTATAGACCTGCGGCATGTTTGCGCTCCCTGTGGCTCGCCCGCCGGCCTAGTTCTTCACCAGGATGGTGGCGTAGATGTAGTCGATCGCCCGCACCGGACGCACCTTGATGTCGATGCGCACGATGCCGTTGGCGAAGTCCGCCTGGGTGGAGTGCACATCGACCCCGAAGGCCGGGTCCTTGCCGTCGGTGGAGGGCACCAGCGCGCCGTCCCGCTCCATCTGCAGCAGCATGGCGAAGATCTGCTGGCGCAGGGCGTTGCGCGTGCCTTCGTTGTTCAACAGGCCGATGTAGACGTCCGAGATGGCCTTCACCTCGCGCACCGCCTTGTTCGCCGTGCGCTGCACGTTCACCTGCCGGCCGCTGGTCAGGAGACCCTTGATCACCAGCGTGCCCAGCTTGCGGCGTTGATTGACCACCAGCACATTGCCCGCGACCAGCTGGTTGAGCTGGGCGTCGCTGTAGGTGCCGGCCGGCACGCCGAGGTCCGCCACGGTCTTGAAGGTGGGGGACTCGAAGAAGTCCTGCCGCCCCAGCAGGCCCGCCACCGCCGCTTCCGAGCCGGCTGGAGCGGTGAGGATGAAGGCGTCGCTGCGCACGTCGTTGGCGTGGTCGAGGATCTGCGCCACGCTGCCGCTCTCCGCCGCCGTCACCGAGCCCAGGCCGATACGGTTGCGGGCCACCTCGGCCATCTTGGTGCAATGCGCCACCACCGCCTTGTGCACGCTGCGCACGTCGGCGTCCCCGAGCTGGTGGGCCGCCGAGGCGATCACCAGGTCGACCTCCTCGGCCGCCTCGAGCCGCTCGAGGGCGGCCTGGTAGTCCTCCGGCAACGGCGAGCTGCCGCCGCTCAAGGCCGCCGGGCGGGACATGTGGGCGGGGAAAGAAGTCGTGCGGCTACGGGCGAAGAGGTCGAAGGCCCGCACCAGGGCCGAGTCCCCAAGCACGAACGGCAGGTAGCTCGGGTCGTCCGGGTCCATGGTCAGGTTGGCGAAGGACTCGGCCGGCTCGTCGTTGCGGAATAGCGCGAGGTTGACCACTGCGGTGGTGCCGTCCAGGGTGGAAACCGCCTGGGTTACCGTCGCCGCGATGCGGTCGCTGGTGCCCGCCACCGGCACCAGCTCGGCCAAGGGGTGCTGGTCGTCGGCGTCGCCGAAGAGGGGCAGCGCCGCGCCCCTGCTGCGGCCGCCCTCGAGCGCCGCCTCGGCCGCCGTGGGCAGCTGGGTGGCCGCTCCCACCTTCTCGAGCTTCACCACCGGGTCGTTCACGGCGGCGATCGCGTCGAGGTCGGCGAGGTTCGCGTAGATGCCGGTGTCCCGGCCTTCGGCGATCACTTCGAGGGTCCGAGTGGAAGCGAGCGGCGCCGCGGCCCGAACCGCCGGCAGCACCGCTCCGCGCACCTCCACCACCACCTCGGGATCCCCCGCGAGCTTGGCCGGGATCTCCTCCACCTTGGCGAAGGGGCCGAGCACTCGCCCCGGCTGGGGCGGCTGCACGCCGACATTGGCGACCACCAGGTTGACTTTGGAGTCTCCGGCGTCGACCACCGCCACCCGCAGATTGGTGCCATCCGGGCCGGCCTGCTTGGCCCGAACCACCAGGCTCGGCGCGTCGGCCGCTCCCGGCAGGGCCAGACTCGCCTGGCCCTCGCTCACCCGCAGGGCGATCTGGTTGCCCTGGCGGCCGGCGCGCTTGGCCTCGACGGCGATCACATCCACCGCCCCGGCCTTCAGCCGCGCCTTGGCCGCCTGCGCCTCGGACTCGCCGAGGGTCGCCTTCGCCGCGGTGCGCGGCAAGGCCTTGTCGAACAGCGGATCCCGGGCCACCAGCACCCGCGAGCCGCGGTTGATGCGATCGAAGAAGGAGTCGGGGCTGGTCTCGTCCATCACCAGGCCGTCGTGGCTCTCGATCAGCCGGCCCTGGTAGAAGACCTCGAGGTTCACATACTTCACGCCCTGGCCCGAGAGCGCCTTCACCTGGCTCGCCCGCACCGCCAGCTGGCGGGCCCAGAGGCCCTCCGCCCGGGCCTCGAGCAGGGCCACCTCCTCGCCCTCGTCGTCCTTCAGGCGCAGGCTGGCCTTGGTGCCACGCCCGGGCTCGATGCGGGCTACCACCACCTGCGATACGCCGTTGGCGAAGGCCGTGCGCACCTCCGGCAGCGTGAATCGGCTGGCGGGCCCGAAGAGCTCCGAAAACTCGCTGAAGTTGCCCACCCGTGTGGGCTCCGTGGGCCCCCGATCCGCCACCCCGACCACCCCTAGGATGCCGGTGGCACCCGGGAGCACCGGAGAGGGCTCGAAGAGGGTCCTGACCTGAACGCCGGGAATCACCAAAGCGGATGCCATGCACACCTCCTCGCAGTCGAACCACCCTCAGCCGTCTCCAAGCCGGCCACCGGTGCGACTCGGACTCCATTGGGTCCGGGGCGGGGGGTTTGTTACAGGGGGGGCGAGTGAAGGCGCCTTGAGGCTCCAAAGCGCCTCGGCTATGACTTCATAGCTAGAGGAGGGTCTCCGGCAAGGCATCCTACGCTCTAGGCTCTGAGCGAGAACAAGTGAGCTCAGAGCCGCCGAGCCCGAGCTCAGTGGCTACGAAGGTTTCCCTGGTCCGGAGGCCGCGGGGTCATCGGGGTGCAGGAGCTCCTTGAAGCGCTTCGGCAGGTCTTCCTCGCGGAGAAAGCGGTCATAGCCCTTGCGGATCAGCGGGTCCTCCCAGGCGTGACGGAGGAATGCCGCTAGAGCGATCACGATGGCCTGTGTATTCTTTCTGTTATACCCCCAGGAACCACCATCCAACCGCCCAGGAGCGATCCAGACTGGAGACTCAAGGCACTCCCTGAAAGTCTGAGCTAGAGCCTCTTGCTTCCTACCAACGCTACTCTCAGATGCCTCGCCGCATAGCGCTTTCCATACAGCCTTCTTGTCCCTTCTCTCCCGGAGCTCATCCAGCTCAAACTCTAAGTCGAGAATCTGAGCGGGCCACAGGAAAAGTCGGTCTATCAGGGCGAGGCTCCGACCTGGGGGCTCTGGAGTACCAGAGTCCACAGAAACACGCACATACTTGCTGAACCACGCCTCCGGACTGCAACCGCCAAGCAAATCGTAATAGGCTGCTCGTAGGGCCGCCCGGAAGGCACTCGACTCGCGCTTCCAAACAGCCTCTGGGAACAGGACCTCACCCAGAAGTCGACATCTTCGCCGCAAAGCTGCCACATCCCGATAGGCTAGAGAGACATAGCCGAGCACTCGCGTGTGCGGCTCCTCACTGCTAACGTCTAGCATGCTCTCGCGAGTTAGCTGCAGGAGTGCCATCGTCCGCTCTCTGACCAACCGGCTGACCTCCCCTTCACCGATCCCTTCCGGCCAAGCCTTGCCCGTCCTCGCACGAACCGACTCTCGAGTGAACGCATAGAAAGCCACCGCCTTGGTTGCCCAGGCGAGATAGTCCATCGAGTACACTCCTTCCTCCGCGCCCTTTCCGAGCCCAAACCCACCCCAAGCTCTGGAATCAGAAGTCCTCTCTAAAAAGAACCTCAAGAGCCCGCCTACCGTCTCGCTCAAGCTTCGTCCCTCACTGTCGCGAAGCTTCTCCACTTCCTTCGCAGTATGATAGAGGCGGGCAGCGGAGAAGACATAGAGCAAGTGAGCCGAGCAGATCGTGCAGCCCGAATGCGCGAAGGCCCTATCTGGGTCCTTCTCCTCTCTCATCACTTTGCCCTCAAGCAGCCTCAGTATCCCCACCTGAAACTCCGAGCGAAAGCGTGACGAGCCTAGATCTATACAGGCTCGTGCCATCAGCAAGGGCTCTATATCGTCATGCCAGCTTCGAGCAAAAAATCTCCAAGCAGGGTAGACGATGCCGTGGAAGCTCCCTAGCCACCACGACCTAAGTCCATTTCCACGCGTCCTCGGTGCACTCCAACTGGCGTGAAACAACAAGTGCAAGACGCCACTGTGTGGCAACACCTGCGCTCCTGCCTTCGCTCCCAGCATTCGGAGAAGCCAAAGCTTCAGCGTCTTCACAACCTCGTCAGCAAACTCCACGCGCGGCTCTGTCTTGGTAGCACCAAGCGTATAGATAGATAAAAGGTCCAACACTGCAACAATCTCTCCCACTCCCACAAATGGCTGCAATACCTGGCTCGCGAATCCCTCAGCAACTGCCCTCCGCGTCGCAAGCAGGCAGTCACCCTGACCAGCCTCCAGCTCCCTCAGCGCCAGGTGAACTCGCGATACTAACGTCTCCCTGCCAAGAAACTCAGCATTCTCACGAAGCTCTCTGCCCCATTCGGCTCTGGCCCCAGCGCCCTCCTCACCTAGGCAGAGGAGAGCAGCCCTGACAGCGCCAGCCTCCCGTGTTGGCTCCTGCCTCCGCCTGCCCCGCGCCCCCAGCCGCTCTAACAACAAGACACCAAGAGCCTCGAGCCTCTCCAGCCACTCGCGCGCGAGCCTTCTCTCGAGTTCGAGCACACTCCGCGCCAATGCCTCGCTCAAGGCAAGAGGCAACAGCTCACGCACAAAATCCGCGCGCGGCCTCGGAGTATGCGGGGCCGCAAGCCCTGTAGCCCGATCCTCTACACACAAGGTCAACGAGCGCCACGACTGCACGCTGGCTTGGGCCAGCACGCCGTTCAACTGCGCAACATATTGTTGCGCAAGCTCAAAAAGGAGGTTTACCGCATCTGATGGGCGCTCTACCGAAAGAATGACACGAGCGCCCTCGATCCTGCACGTCACTCCAGCCTGAGCGTCTCTAAAGTAGAAATCCAGGATCGGATCCTGTACAACAAAGTTGTCCTCTTCATCGCCCACAGTTTCGTCTACCGTAGGTCGGAACGGGTGGCCCTTAGCCAGGATCTCCGAAGCCGCGAAGAGGCCGAGCAGGAGTGCCGGCCTGATCGGAACCGTCTGACCAGCAATTGTGACCTGCTTCGAGTGGCTAGAGACAGCCGCTTCTTTAAGGCCGAGAGTCCACGATGAGTGGTGCTCTGACAACCAGAGCAACACGTCTAGAAAGGCTTTTTCCTCCGCTGCCAGGCGGCCGGGCCCAACAACCTCTTCCTGACTCCTAGAATCGGGGAAATACACTCGGGGCAGGATACGCCGGGCCTGTCGAAAGTTCGCGTACTCTTCACCCCCGAGAGCCCGCCTGAGTAGCCTAGAAGTCTGCTGTCCGTGCCGCTCTGTAAGGAGATGCCACCCATTTCCTATAGCGCTCCCGTCGGCATACGCCGCAAAGTAGCCTAGGTCATGAAACAGTGCAGTAGCATAGAGCAGGTACTTCTCTGGCGCTGTCAGACTTAGGCGCCCTGCATTCGCCAGTTGCAAGCAGAGCCCGTAAACTTCCTGCGCATGCTGCTCGATGCTCTTGGGTCCGCGATCGGCAACGCTTATCCCAGCACGAATCGACAGAGCGAGGCGCACGCAGTGAGAGAGCGCTTCTCGCTCAGATCTAGTCATGAGCGTACCTAAAGGAGCGAACAGCTGATCTGGAGTGTTCTCCATAGTCCCTAGCTGCCGCTCATCGGTTGTAGAGTCGCCCGAGTACCAAGCGAGTCGCTCCATGAAGCTGTCAAAGCAGCCGTCGTCTCCACTGACTATCAGACCCTGGGAGTCTCGATCAGCAATTGCAGAAAATAGCCTAGCGTCCGGCTCCGTCAGGTTAGCGAAGTAGAGCTTGGGCCCGGTGCGCCTCCTAGAGTTGCGCAGGGGCGGTCGCAAGGCGTTAGCGACCTTGGCGTCGACACCAGAGTACCCCAAGCACACAACGTGAGCTGTCGCCAGCCATTCGTGAGCACTCGCCTGCTCTTCATCCTGGTGAAAGAGCTCTCCTTTTGCAATATCGAGGATGAGCTCGTTCTCGCCGAGCTCCTGGTATGGGTTCATACCTTTATTCTTACGGTTGCGCCCTGCGTGCCTTGATCGCAGAGTTCCATGAGGCTTGATAACTATCAGCGTAGGAGTTGGCCCATCAGTGCGCGACCTTGCTGCGTGGCCCGCCGCCTTCTTAAACGAATTGAAGACTTTGAAACTTATCCCCTGACTCAAGAGGGCGTCCTCGAACAGTGAGTCAAAATTCATGTTGACCACTGCTCTGACGGCTCTCGCCCCTCTCGTTCGCCCACAAACCTGCGCGAGTCTCGCGTAACCGGGACAGTAGCTTCCGCTGGTCCAGGTGAGTAGCTTCTCCAGAAGAGTACTCCTCTCAGTCTGGCTGAGATTGTTCCAATATGGGTCCAACTCCTCCCTTAGAGCCTCGAAGCTTAGACCTCGAGTATCCGGCAAGACGCCCCAGAAATCCTCGTAGACGTAAGTCAGAAGGTCATGAAACGAGGGCAGTCCGTACTGTCTTGAACAGCCGGCGCCGATGAGGAAGACGATTGGGAGGCCAGGCTGGTGAGTAGCGCTTGCCTCTTCCAGCTGCCGGGCGAGGCGTCGTCCGACGAAGTCGGGATCTCGGAATCGATGATGGTCCATGCTGTGCTCGCCTGGGATACCAGAGTAGGCCGACCTAGCTTTTGAAGCTTGGATTATTCTGGCAGAAAATACCAAGGTGCGGAGGTATTGGCAAGTCATGACGCATGAACTACTTGCGCGCATTGAGCAGGCTGCGAGGTCGCCTGGCCGCATCATCTACATACGAGAGACTGCTCTCGTCTCTTTGGCCCGTAGCTGCCCGCAGGCTGCTCGCGCTGTGTATTCGGTGCTGGCGGACGTGGTGATCCGCAAGGCCTGCCAGCACACCGTGGTGCAAGACGGTGTACAACTCGGCTTGCTCACCGCTTCGGCGGCCGAGCGCGTGGAGGAGGCCGTCCGGCCGCAGCCTTCGCCGGTCCTGACCGACTGCCTCCACCGCCTGCGCTACTGGCAGAACGGCTCGACGAGCGCTTGGATCCCGGTGCTCGAGGAGGGCGAAGAGGTGGCGGGCACTTGCTACTTCGACGGCTACTACACCTTTGCCACCACCGAAGCCAAGGCCAACCAGATGTACCGCGACGGGCGACCGATTGGTGAAGTACGGCAGCTCAAGAAAGAGGGCCGCGACTACCAGGACCTACTCCTTCTCGAGGCGCAGCGGCTCTCGCTCGACGGCGTGGGCTCCGAGCCGGCGCAACGTCCGCTGAACAAGTTGGAGGCCGCCCGGGAACGCATGAAGGCTCTCCACCAAGTGCGCTCGCAGGTCCGCGAGATGGTGCGCTCCGCCAAGCTCAGCGACAAGGAATGCCAGTTCGTGTGCGAAAAAATGGACGGCGCACTGGCCATGGCCTTCAGCCGCGGGCTGCTCAAGACCCTCTAGCCCTCCGCCGAGAGCCTTGTTGCTGGCGACTCCGGCGGCTGGCTTTCCCGATCCGCCATCACGCCGCCTCTGAGCTAATTGCCCGGACTCGCTCCCGACGGCCCCCCCTCCTCTACCCATCGTCGCACTTCTCGTATCAGTGGCTCGAGCAGCCTCTCGTCCGTCACCAGAGACCCCACCCGCTCCCTCACCGCCAAATACACCCCGCGCGTTCCCTCGCCGAGGTGGCTGGCGATGTGGTGGGTCTGCTCGGGGGCGGTTCGTTCGGCGAAGAGGCGGGCTTCGAGCTCGGCTCGCTCCCAGGCGGTGAGGCCTTCGTTTCCGGCCAGGGCCGCTTGGAGTACGGCGGAGGTGCCGTCGATGGGGCTAATTTGCATGCCCACTCGCCAGTCGATCGCCTGGGCAGCGGTCAAGAGCTCGATCGCCAGCACGGCTTGGGCGTTGGCCAGGACGGTGCGCAGCTTGCGCGCGGCGATGGTGGCCATGGCGTTGTGGTCTTCGGAGTTGGCCGAGGTGGGGATGGAATCCACCGAGGCCGGGTGGGTGAGCACTTTGTTTTCCGAAACCACGCCGGCCGCGCAGTACTGGATGATCATCAGGCCGGAGTTCAGGCCGCGGTGGGGAATCAGGTTACCCGGCAGGTGGCGGTTGTGGTGGCCGTCAAGCAGCATCTGGATGCGGCGCTCGGAGACGTTCGCGAGCTCGGCCACGCCGATCGCCAGGGCGTCGGCCGCCACGCCCACCGGCTCGCCGTGGAAGTTGCCAGCCGAGTAGGAGGAGCGCTGGGCGCCGTCGTAGCCCTCTGGCCAGTTGGCCCGGAAGCGGCAGTCCCAGGGCTCGCCGTCGGCCTCGGGGAAGAACAGCGGGTTGTCGGTGGCGGCGTTGATCTCCCGCTCGGCCACCGTGCGGGCGTAGGCCAGCACATCGCGGGCAGCGCCGTGCACCTGGGGCGCGCAGCGCAGCGAGTAGGCGTCCTGCACCTTGTCGCACCAGCGGTGCGACTCGATCACGGCCGAGCCCTCCAGGAGCTGCCGCAGGTTGGCGGCCGAGGCGACCTGGCCGGGATGCGGGCGCGCGGCGTGGATCGCCGCGTGGAAGCTCGTCCGCGACCCCTGCAGGGCCTCGAGCGAGAGGGCGCAGGCGATGTCCGCCGTGCAGGCGAGGCGCCGGGCGCGGATCAGGCCG
>CALMKX010000334.1 GCA_937867335.1 uncultured Acidobacteriota bacterium | reverse complement strand
CGGCCGCCGCAAGAGTGGACTTGCCCGCCCCCGAGGCGCCCAGGAAGAGGCAGAGCTGGCCCGCCACGGCCGCCGCCGAGGCGTGGAGGGCGAAGATGCCGCGGGCCGCGAGCAGCAGGAGCAAGGGCGGGCCGAGCGCGATCTCGCCTAGGCCGGCTGTTGGACTCGCCGGCGAACCACGGTGGCAGGCCCTGCCCTGGGTCAGCTCGATCCCCCAGGCGCCGCCGTCCTCCACCTCCAGCCAGCAGCGGCCGCCGTGCCACCAGGCCGAGAGCCGGCGCTCGCGGCCGCCCAGCGAGGCCTTGCCGCTGAAGGTCTGGTGGCCGCTCCTGGGCTCGACCTCGAGCCCAGGTCGGCCGGCGGCCTGTTCGACGCCGGCCGGCCCGCAGCCGGGCAAAGGCTGATCCGCCAGCACGGAAAGCCCGGCGAGCCGGTAGCGGAAGCAACGGCCCTCGCCGCTGGCGGCGGCATCGAGCCCCAGCCAGAGCGGCGGTTCGGCGGGCGAGGGCTCGGGCCTCACGGGTTCGCCACCAGCGCCGGGTCGCCGAGCAGCGTCCAGCCCAAGAGAACGTCCCGGTTGTCGCCGCCCTGAGCAGCCAGGCTGTGCTTGGCTTCCACCATGGCCTGGCCGAGGGTCTTGCCGGGAGTGAGCAGCTGGGCGACCAGCAAGGGCCCGAGAGCCTGGTCCGAGGTGGTCTTGGTGAGCGTCGAGGAGCCCACCACGCTGGCCGCGCCCTGGGGACCGGCCAGCAGCAGCCGGTGGGCCAGGGTGTCGTACTGCGGCGAGACGTGGTAGGTGTTCCAGCACCCCCATTGCACCACCAGGGAGGGAGTGGCGAGGTTGCTGAGGCCCTCGGCGTCGCCGGTGCTGAACAGGCCCTGGAAGCTCCACACTGTGGGGCCGGAATGTCCCATGTAGTTCACCAGCGCCGGGCCCTGGTTGAACCCTGCGAGCAGTTGCTGGTGGGCGCCGGCGGTGCCGAGCTGGTCGATGTAGGCGCGGCTCAGGGCCCAGTCCGCCGGCACGCGGGCGGCGAGCTGGTCGGAGAGGCGAGTGAAGCTCGCCGTCTCGGAACCGTCCGCAGCGAAGAGCGCCCCGGCCGGTGCGGTCGGATAGCGCAGGATTTTCTCGATCAGCAGCGCGAGCTCGCCCTGGGTGCGCGCCGGCAGGCGGCCCACGCCGATGTCCTCGACGCCGTCGCCGTCGAGGTCGCCGTAGATCGGATCGGCCGGCGTGAAGTGGATCAGCGAGTCCGTCTGGGCGTAGGGCGTGGGCAGGAACGAGATCGAGCCCAGACCGAGGTTGTCGAAGTAGTCGAAGGTATCGCCGCCCACCAGCAGCAGGTAGTGGGTTCCGAGAAGACGGGCCGCGTCGGCGACGTAACGGCGGATTGCCTGAGGATCCACCTCGCCACCGGTGTAGCGCCGGTAGAGGTCGTCCACGTCGACCACCTTCACCGTGAGCGCCTGGGCTTCGCGGGCGGCCACCAGGTCGTCGAGCCCGGCGAGGAAGCTCGAGTGCGAGAGGATCAAGTAGTCCGCAGGGCCGGTGAGCAGGTCGGCGGGCACCGAGCGAGCCGGGGCGATCGTGGGCCGCAGCAGAGCCGAAGCGCTCCACACGTCCACGCCGGCGGCGCCCTGTTGGGTACGGGGCACGGTGAACCGCGCGAGCCAGCCGCCACCCTGGGGCAATACCTGGACCGAGCTGAGGCGCACGCGGCCGCCGCGCACGTAGGCCACCACCTCGGCGCTGCCGAGGCCTCCGACCTCCACCCGGCCGCCGGCCGGAAGGTTCCAGGTAAGCGCGCCCTCGCGGGCGGCGAGACGGCGCGGATAGCTCACCTCGTAGCGGTCCACGTGCACCAGGTCGAAGGCGAAGCCGGTGTCCCCCGGTAGGCGCACCGTGAGCTGGTTCTCACCCTCGAAGAGCAGGCCGGCGGGCAGCGCCACTTCCACCGTGCGGGCGGCGAGGCCGTCGAAACGCAAGTCCGCGAGCTGGCTGCCGTTCAAGAGCACCACCACGTGGTGGTCCGGTGTGGAGCCCGGCCAGTCGGTGACGCCCCAGAGCTCGAGTTTCAAGCGTCCGCTGGTGCCGGCGAGGTGATCCACCGGCAGGGCGAAGCTCTGCTCTACGGCGCTTCCCTGGGCGAGCAGTCGGGCCTCGAACCAGGGATCGCCGTTGGGCGAAGCGAAGCTGTACTGGAGATCGCGGTTGATCCGGGTGGTCTCGAGATAGCTCGCCACTGCCGAGCCCCCTGTGCCGCTGTCGAGGGAGCGAACCTGGAGCGCCGGCCCGGCTGAGACCGCCAGACGGTAGAGCCGGCGGTGCGTGTAGAGGCTGTTGGTGACAGCCTCGCCGCGCAGCTCGATCCGGCCTCCCGGCCCGAAAATGCCCGGTGTGGCCGAGCCCGCGGTGACGTAGACCGGCACGGCGCCGCCGCTGCGGGCCTCGGTGAGGCCCAGGCGGGCCACGGGCGCTCCGGCGAGGTCGACCCCGGCGGCGAGCAGATCTTCGTAGCTCAAGCGATAGAGGCCGGTGCGCTCCACCCCCAGCTCAGCCGCGGGGAAGCCGTTTTCGAGCGCGAGGCCGCTTGCCCGGCGTGCCAGCTGCAGCAACCGCTGGCTCTCCTGCTCCTCGCCGATCGCCCGCCAGTCGATCGCGGCGAGCTGGGGCTCGTGACCGTAGCTCGCCCCCACGGCGAACGGCCCGTAGCGCTTGCGCTCACCTCCCAGGCCCATCTCTTCGAGCACCACGGCGGCGGCCGTGGTGGCCGGGAAGCTGAGCCGGTAGGTCTGCGGCGAAAGCGAATCCGTCTGGTGGCTGGGCACCAGCTTCGAGACGAGCGGCACAAGGCCCTTGGCGCTCGACCGGTAGAGCGCGAAGCCCACGTTTCCAGTCTCGGTCTCGGTGGTCCAGGCGAGGTCCAGGGCGCCGCCGTTCTGCCGCGACGAGAAGGAGGAGAGGGTCACCGGCAGGGTGCTGTCGGAGATCGGATAGTCCTCCACCTCGCCGCTGGTGGCGAGCCCGGTCGGGGACTCGACTTCGGTTTGCGTGAAGGAGATGCGGAAGCGAGCGTAGGTGGCGGTCGTGCCGCCGGCACCCACTGGCACCGAGTTCCAGGTGACGTTGAAAGCGGCGCTGGGAGCCGTGGTGTTGGCCGGAATCGTCACCGTGGCCGAGCGCTCGTTGGCGTCCGCGAAGTCGCCGTCGCGGTTCCAGTCGATGTAGCCCGCCAGGTAGCCGGTCTGCGAGCTCGAGAGGTTCTTCGCCTGGACGGACACCGTGTAGGTGGTGGATCCCGGCGTGTAGTTGGGGAAGCTCGCCACGCCGTCTTCGTCGTCCGTGCTGGAGAGGGCGGTGGTGTCGTCGGTGGTGGCGGCGCTGCCGGGCTGTCCGTCGGCTTCGCCGTCGGGCGGGTTGGTGCCCAGGTAGAGGTTCCGCTGGCCCAGCACGTGACGGGCGCCGCCGTTCAGGGCCGTACCGTAGGTGTCGGGGGCATCGCCGTAGTCGTAGCCGCAGAAGGTGAAGTCGCTGATGCCGACGATCATGAACACCGCTTCGGAGGTGGGCTCGTCGCCCTGCGAGTAGTACAGGGTGAGGCTCTTCACCTCGCCCTGGAAGACGTAGTTGATGTTGCCGTCCGTGACGGTCGTGGCGGCCGTCGTATCGCCCTCACCCGTGTCTCCGGCTCGCTGGGTGGTGCCCGGGAAGGTCATGGAGTAGGGCACGCGGTTGCCGGAAGAGTCCACGGCGATCACCGACACCTGGTCCTCCCAGCTGTTGGCGGTCCAATCCACGTCGAGCAGAGAGAAGGAGAGGTCCCGCACCGGTTCGGAGAAGCTGAAGGTCACGTCCTGGCCGATGTCCTCGCTCTGGATCGTTCCCGCCGCTGTGGCGGCGTCCATCGCCAGCGCGTAGTAGCCGGTGTGGTTGCCCTGGGTGGTGGTGCGGGTGGTGAAGGCCTGGCTGGCGGCCGCGTTGCCGTAGTTGTTGCTGGTCGTGAGGCTGATGGTGAGGTCGCCGACCGTGGCGCTGGTGAAGGCGTTGCCGTTGCCATTGGCGCCCCAGTCGTAGCTGACGGTCCCGGTGCAGCTGCTGGTCGTTGTCTGGGCGCTGCCGAGAATTAGCCGGGCGCGGTTGAAGGTGCCGTTGGTGGCGGCCACGTTGTCGCAGATCCGCAGCGACCAGGTGCCCTGGGCGTTGCCGGTGTAGAAGGTGTCGAGGGTGTTCACGGAGACCAGGCGGTTGAAGAACGGCGCGGCCACCGGGTCCACGTCGTTGTCGTCGAGGGCGCCCTCGGTGTTGGTGGACATCAAGATGTCGTAGTTGTCGTCGTTGTCGGCGGAGTTGTTGAGGATGGTGAGCGTGGTGTTGTTGGGCGCCACCAGGATCACCCGGATATCTCCACGGGTGGTGTGGCTGGCGTTGAAGCCCACGGCGATGCTGCTGACGGTGAAGCTGTCGGTCACCGTGAAGGAACGCACCAGCGGGTTAGTGCACGGGGTGGCGGCGTTGCTCAGGGTGCCGCTGGTGGTGTTGTCGTAGGTATAGATCAGAGCCCGCGCCGGCGCGGCGCAAGCGAGGAGGGCCAGGAGCGCCACTCCGGCCGTGCGCACGGGCCTGAAACCCAGGGCCGAGAGCTTGCCGGAAACTCGGAAGGAGGGGAGGCGTGTGGTCATGTCTGGATCCTTCTCCAGGCCGCTAGGCTGGCTCAAGCGCGGAAGAGAGCCGGGTTGCCGCTTTCGCCGATTCCCGGCGAGGCTCCCATGGTCCGGTTGCGCAGATCTCCGAACAAGGTCAACTTGGGCGGAGCGTAGGGCCGCTTGGGCACCGTGATGCCGGCGCCTTGCGGAGAGGCCGGCGGCGGTTGGGCCGCGGCTTTGACGGGAACTTCAGTGGCCATAGGCGAGAACCTCCCTGGCAGGCTCGGGCAGCAGCGGCACATCCTCGGCGGGGAGCAGGCCCTGCTCCCTCGCCAGCCAGAGCTCGAGGCTCGCGGCCAGCCAGAGAAGCAGGCCGGGGAGCCCCAGGCTTCGCTCTCTCCAACCTCGTTCGAGATAGCGAGGCTCGAGGTAGTCGCGCCAACGCGCGGTCGAGCTCCAGAGTAGCTGAGCCACCCGATCTCGGGCCTCTTGATAGAGCGCCCGGTCGAAGAGCTCTTCGAAGCTTGCTTTGTCGCGGCGGTCGAGGATCGGCTGCGGAATGCGTCCGGCGAAGGCGCGGCGCAGAATCGGCCGAGTCACTCCTCGTCGGTAGAGTTGTTCGGTCGGCAGGGCGAGGAAGAACTCGATCACCCGCCGGTCACGGAGCGGATAGCGGAGCTCGAGGCCGTAGCGGGCGCCGTAGTAGCTCTCCACACACATGCCGTGGCCGTTCATGGGGTCGAGCAGGGTCCGGGCCCGCTGGCTACGGCCGGCCTTGGCGATCCCCGACTCCTTCGGCAGCAGCTTCTTCGCTCGACTGGAGAGCCAGCCGGGTGCCGAACTCGGCGTTGCCCTGGGCCCCGCCCAGCGCTGCCAGAGCCACCGGAGCAGCTCCTTCATGGGCGCTCGGCCGAGCTGCCGGTGGCGCAGGTGCCAGCCCAGCTCGGTGGCGGCTCGCCGCCATTCGCCCTGGGCCACCAGCTCGGCGAGCCAGCTCGAGCCGCCGCTGTAGAGCTGATCGCCGCACATACCGGTCAAGAGAACCGTCACCCCCTGCTCGGCCGCGGCTCGATAGGCGCGCTCGTGAAGCAGACGGTAGGCGTTCTGTTCGTAGGTTCCAGGGTGAGTCGGCCAGCCCGAGAGCGGCGTCAGGGGTAGGGCGTCGTCGCCATGGAGGTAGCAGGGCGACAGGCCGAGGTGCTCCACGGCCTGCTCGATGTGGCGGCGCTCGTCTGCCCGGCGATGCCGGTCGAAGACCCAGGAGAAGGCCGCCAAGGCGCGGCCTCGCGGCATTCTCTCGGCGGCCAGGGCGGCGAGGGGCACGGAGTCGAGGCCGCCGCTCATGAGCACGCCGGTACGCTCCGGCTCTCCGACTCGGCACTCGACCGCCAGGCGGAGGCGGTAGAGGAGCTCCTCGGCGAGTTCGTCGTCGTTCGCTTGGAGGAGCGCGTCGTCGAAGCGTGGCCGGTAGAAGCAGCTCTCCTCCACCTGAGTGGGGCTCACGCGCAGCCAGTGGCCGGGGCGCAGCTGCTTGACCTTGGCGAAAACCGAGTGCCCGAGGACGAGTTCGGTAAGGCCGAAGTACATGGCCAGGCGGATCTCGTCGAGCTCGCGGCCCACCGCGGGACCGGCTGCGACGGCAGCATCCTCGGAGGCTGCAACTAGACGGTGCTCGTCAAGGAAGTAGGCGAGCCCTCGAGCTCCGGTCGGGTCGCGGGCGAGGAGCGCCTGGCGGGCGGGTAGGTCGAGAAGGGCCACGGCGAAGGGCCCAAGGAGCCTCTCGAAGCAGCCGGTGCCCCAGCTGCGATAGGCCTCCAGCACGAGCTCGGCGTCCCGGAGCGCTGCGAGAGGCCCTGCCGGCTCGGGAAGGGCCCGCCAGATTTCGCTGCGGTTGTCGAGTCGACCGGCGAACGCGAGCCAGATGCCGCCATCCGCCGAGGCTGCAAGGGACTCCTCGGCGTCGTGGCTCCGTGCCGCCGGGCCGGGGCGATGGGCGAGGCCCGCGAAACCCAGCGTACGTACGGAGCTGGCTTTCGTAGCTTGAGGACTTGGCACCAGAACGAGCTCCTCCAGTTGCCGACGCTCGACAGGCTCCCCATGCCGGTGAAATACCAGCGCCAGATGACTCAATATAGCATTGCTCCGTGACGGGCCTGATTACGAAAAGTCTAGAAATCTTGATAATTGCGCTCGTGGCTGTGGGGAAAAGATCGCGACCTTTCCGGAGATCTCGAGGCCCGGAAAGGCCGCGAAAGCCAGAGACTTCGAAGCTGAGAATCCCCACTGCCCCGAAGGTGAGCCGTGCTTCGCTCACACCTCTCTCTTCAGTGCAGAGGGCGTGCCACTGCGAAGGCGCTTGCTTTTTCAGGCGTTGTCGCGATCAATAGGCCGTTGGCCGGCCCCGCGCCTGACAGCTTTTGTCAGCCTCCACGCCCTGCGGTGTCACTCTCCGAGCTCGCGCCGCAGGATCTCGCTCACCAGGCGCGGATTGGCCTGGCCGCCACTCGCCGCCATCACCTGAGCCACGAAGTGGCCGAAGAGGTTCTTCTTGCCTTCGCGGTAGCGGGCGACCTCGGTGGGAGAGGCAGCCAGAACGGCCTGGACGTGGCTGCCGATCGCCTGCGGGTCGGAGAGCTGGGACAGGCCCTGCCGGGAGACGATTGCCGCCGGCCGCTCGCCGGTCGCCACCATGGCGGTCAGCACATCCTTGGCGATCTTTCCGGAGACGGCACCGCTTTCCACTAGCTCCACCAGCTCGCCGATCGCCCCGCCCCCGAAGCCGAGCTGGGCCACGGAGCGGCCTTTCAGCTCGCCCCGCAGTTCGTGGAGGATCCAGTTGGCTGCAGCCCGCGGGTTGCGACAGCTGGCGCGGGCGGCTTCGAAGAAAGCGGTAAGGGCGGCGTCCTGGGCCAGGAGCTCGGCGTCGGCCTCGGGTAGGCCGGCTTCGTCGCGCAGGCGCAGAAAGCGCTCCTCGGCCTCCGGCGAGCGAGACCTCTCGCGAGCCGCGGGAGCCGGTGCGGGCACCGCCGGGCGGGCCGGCTCTCGCCGTTGGGGAGCGGCAGGCCGCGTCTCCTGAGCGGCCTCGAGGCGGGCCCAGCTGTCCTTGAGCTGCACGATGCGGTTGAACACCAGCTTTCCGGCGGCAGTGTCCACCGGATCGGTGAAGAAGTACCCCAGGCGCTCGAGCTGCAGCCTCTCCCCGAGGGCAGGGTCGCCGGCGGCCGGCTCGATGCGAGCTCCCCGCACCACCTCGAGGGAGTCGGGGTTGAGGTACTCGGTCCAGTCTCCCTCGGCGAGGTCCGGTCGCTCGACCCGGAAGAGCCGGTCGTAGAGCCGCACCTCGGCCGGCAGGGAGTGCTCGGCCGAGACCCAATGCAGGGTTCCGGGCACCTTGCGGCCGTCGGCCGGCTGGCCGCCCCGGCTTTCGGGGTCGTAGCGGCAGATGATCTCGAGGGGCTCGCCGCTGGCCGGGTCGGTCACCACTCGCTCGCAGCGCACGATGTAGGCATAGCGCAGGCGCACCTCTCGGCCGGGAGCCAGGCGATGGAAGCCCTTGGGCGGGTCGAGGCGGAAATCCTCGCGTTCGATGTAGAGCTCGCGAGAGAAGGGCAGCTTGCGCGAGCCCTCGAGGGGGACGTCGTGGGGGTAGAGCGGGGCGTCGAGCTCCTCCGTGAGCCCCTCGGGGTAGTTCTCGATCACCACCTTGAGCGGGCGCAGCACACAGAGCAGCCGCGGCACTCTGGGGTTCAAGTCTTCGCGCAGGCAATGCTCGAGCAGGGCGTAGTCCACCGTGCTGTTGGCCTTGGCCACGCCGATGCGCTCGCAGAAGTCGCGGATCGCCGCCGGCGTGAAGCCCCGCCGGCGAAGGCCCGAGAGGGTGGGCATGCGCGGGTCGTCCCAGCCGGCCACCAGGCCCCGCTCTACCAGCTCGAGCAGCTTGCGCTTGCTCATCACGGTGTAGCTCAGGTTGAGCCGGGCGAATTCGGTCTGGCGCGGGGGCTCGGGGAACTCCAGGGTGTCGACCAGCCAGTCGTAGATCTCGCGGTTGTTCTCGAACTCCAGGGTGCACAGCGAGTGGGTGATGCGCTCGATGGCGTCGGAGAGCGGGTGGGCGAAGTCGTAGAGCGGGTAGATGCACCAGGTGTCGCCGCGGCGGTAGTGGGTGGCGCGTTTGATGCGGTAGAGCAGGGGGTCCCGCATCTTCATGTTGGCGGCGGCAAGGTCGATCTTGGCCCGCAGCACGTGGGCGCCGTCCGGGAACTCGCCGGCCCGCATGCGGCGGAAGAGGTCGAGGTTCTCGGCCACGGAGCGGTGGCGGTAGGGGCTCTCCTTGCCCGGCTCGTTGACGGTGCCGCGGTATTCGCGGATCTCCTCCTCGGAGAGGCTATCGACGTAGGCCACGCCTTTGCGGATGAGCTCTTCGCCGAAGTCGTAGAGCTGCTCGAAGTAGTCGGAGGCGTAGAACATCTTGTCGCCCCACTCGAAGCCCAGCCAGCGCACGTCACGCATCAGGGCCTCGACGTACTCCTGGTCTTCGGTGGTGGGGTTGGTGTCGTCCATCCGCAGGTGGCAGACCCCGCCGTACTCCTGGGCGAGGCCGAAGTTGAGGCAGATCGACTTGGCGTGGCCGATGTGGGGGTAGCCGTTGGGCTCGGGGGGAAAGCGGGTGACCACCCGGCCGCTGTACTTGCCGGCCGCGCGGTCGCGGTCGATCATCTCGCGAATGAAGTCCTTGCCTGGGCTGCTCGAGGAAGTCTCGGACACGGTGCCATACCTCGCGTTTTGAGGAGTCGTTGAGAAAACGCGCTACGGCCCGGTCAGGGGTTGCCGCTGCCGGGAGGACCGCTTGCGAGCGGTGGGCGATCCAGGGGGGAACGCCGCAGGGCGAGCGAGCTCAAGGGGCGGTAATTGGCGGAGAGGGAGGGATTCGAACCCTCGGTCCAAGGTCTAACCTCGGACAACTGCTTAGCAGGCAGCCCTGTTCGTCCACTCCAGCACCTCTCCGCGCGGGACAGCCTAACGGGCCGCAGGAACCGGCCCATTCTAGCCAGGGGCAGGTCGAGGAGTCAAAGCGCCCAATGCGAAGGCGGGGTGAGAGACCCAGCGGCGGAGCGGGCGTCTGCGGTGCTCGCCCTCGACCCCTGCGGGGTGGTAACGACTCGAGGCCGGGCGCAGCCCGATCTTTTCGGGGGAAACTCTCGGGGAGCGGCCGTCTCTAGGATCGAGAAGGTACGTTCGCCAGCACTGCCCGCCTGCCAACGGCAAAGGAGCCAACCATGTCCCTGGAGCTCAAGGCTTACGCCAACTGCGACGATGTCCACCTGGTGTGGCGCTGCCCGCGCGTCGACGGCTGCCGGGGCTTCGCTCTGCGCCGGCGGCGTGGTGGCGGCGAGCCCGTTCTACTCGACAACCGCGTCGGCTTCGCCGCCGACAACCCTCAAGAGGGCGATCACCGCCCGTCCACCCAGTGGCCGTTCCAGCGCTACAACTGGACGGACCACGGCGCGAGTTCGGGCGACCGCCTCGAGTACCAGGTGCAGGTGATCTCTCGCCAGGGAGATGCCCTGGTGGAGGGCGAGGCGAGCGACTGGACCCCGGTGGTGGAGGTGGGGCCGGAAGCGGGAGATGGCCTGTCGGCCTACTTCAACCGCGGCTTCGTGATCTCCCAGTTCGTGAGCCGCATCCTCGCCCGCGAGCACCTCTCCCTCGAGGCATTCAAGACCCGGGTGGGCCAGTTCGAGGGCGAGATCCGCACCTTCTTGACCGGCGAGCTCGGCAAGCGCCTGTTCGCCCTGCTCGACGAGGTGCAAAGCGACCCCGGGCTCGAGCTCGCAGCCGCCCTCTACGAGCTCGCTGACACCGAGCTGATCGACAAGCTCAAGGCCCTCGGCTCGCGGGCCCATGTGGTGCTCGCCAACGGCAGCGTGAAGCCCGACGACCCGGATGGCGATGAGAACCAGGGGGCCCGCCAGGCGCTCAAGACGGCGGGTGTGGAGGTGCACGACCGCATGGTCTCGCCCTCGGCGCTCGGTCACAACAAATTCCTGGTGGTCGGCCGGCCCTCGGGAGCGGACTTCAACCCCCTCAAAGCCTGGACCGGCAGCACCAACTGGACCAAGACCGGCCTGTGCACTCAGGTGAACAACGGTATTCTGGCCGAGAGCCCCGAGGTGGCGGCGGTGTACTACCGGCAATGGGGGCTGCTGCGCGACGCCGGCAGCGGCTTTCCCACCTGGCTGAGGAAGGCCAACTCGACCCCCACCCTGGACCTGCCGGTGGGCGCGAGCAAGCTGGACATCTGGTTCACCCGCACCTCGGCCAAGAAGGACCTCGACCATTTGAAGGAGCTGGTGGCCGGCGCCCGCCAGGGCATCCTCTTCACCTTGTTCAAGAGCGGTGAGGAGCCGCTGGCCTCCATCCTCGCCCGGCGCGACGAGCTCTACGTCCGCGGCGTGGTGAACACCTTCCCCCGCGGCGTGAACGAATCCGTGCAGCTGATCAAGCAGGGGGACCCCCAGCACTTCTTCTTGAAGGCCATCGAGCCCGAAGGCGTCGCCACCCCGTTCGGCTCCTGGGCGGCCGAGGTCACCCACCGCCAGTTCGAAGCCAACATCGGCTTCGCCATCACCCATTCGAAGGTGATGGTGATCGACCCCTTCGGCGAGAACCCCGTGGTGGTCACCGGCTCGCACAACTTCTCCTCGAGCGCGAGCGACCAGAACGACGACAACCTCTTCATCGTCAAGGGCAACCGCAGGCTGGCCGAGGCCTACGCGGTGGCCTGCATCAGCACCTACAACCACTACCGTTTCCGTGCCTATCTGCAGGAGTGCAAGGCCAAGGGCATGCCGCCCTTCGAGAAGCTCGCGGACGACGACCGCTGGCAGCGTCGCGCCGAGACGCCGGATGGAGCCCGGGAGCTCGAGTTCTGGGTCGGGTGAACGCGAGCTGAGGGCGCGTTCTTCGACGCCCGAGTTCTCTGCCTCGTGCTACCCTCAAGGGCTCGAGATAGGGAGAGATCTATGAGCTCAAGCGACCAGCGCAGTCGTCACGGGTTCCGAACCCGTTCTATCCATGGTGGCCTGGCCCCCGATCCGGCCACCGGCGCCATCCTGACGCCGATCTTCCAGTCCACCACCTACGTCCAGCAGGAAGTGGGGGTCGACAAGGGCTACACCTACTCGCGGGCGGCGAACCCCACGGTGGCGGCCCTCGAGCGCAACCTGGGCGAGATCGAGGAGGCCCTGCCCGCCACCTGCTTCGGCACCGGCCTCGGCGCGGTGCAGACTCTGTTCTTCACCGTGCTCAAGGGCGGTGACCATCTGATCGTCTCGGACGTGGTCTACGGCGGCACCGTGCGCATGCTGCGCGAGGTGCTGGCCGATTTCGGCGTCGAGGCCGATTTCGTCGACACTGCGGACCCCGCCAAGGTGCGCGCAGCCATCAAGCCGCGCACCCGGCTGATCTTCATCGAATCCCCGGCCAACCCCACCCTCAAGCTCACCGACATCGCCGCGGTGGCGGCGGTGGCCCGGGAGGCCGGTGCGCTCCTCGCGGTGGACAACACCCTGCTCACCGCGGCTCTCCAGCACCCTCTGGACCTCGGCGCCCACGTCTCGCTCTACTCCACCACCAAGTACATCGAGGGCCACAACTCCACCGTGGGCGGCGCCCTGGTGACCCGCGACGCCGCCCTCGACGAGCGCTTCCGCTATGTGCGCAAGACGCTCGGCACCATCCAGGCCCCGTTCGAGGCTTGGCTCACCCTGCGCGGCCTGAAAACCCTCGCCCTGCGCATGAAGGCCCATTCCGAGACCGCCCTGGCGGTGGCCCAGTTCCTGGAGAAGCACCCGCTGGTGGCCAAGGTGAGCTACCCCGGCCTGCCGTCTTTCCCGCAATACGAGCTCGCCTGCCGCCAGCAGGGCAGCGGCGGCGGCATGGTGGCTTTCGAGCTCACCGGCGGTGCGGAAGCCGGCAAGCGCCTGATGAAGGCGATCAAGGTGTGGTCCCTGGCCGAGAGCCTCGGGGCGACCGAAAGCCTGGTGACTCATCCGGTGACCATGACCCACGGCTCGGTGCCCGAGGCCCAGCGGCTGGCGACCGGTATTACCGACGGCCTGGTTCGGCTGTCGGTGGGCCTCGAGGACGCCGAGGACCTGATCGCCGACCTCGACCAGGCCCTGGTGCTCGCTCACGCCGAAGCGGCGCTGCCGCGGTGAGGCGCCTCGCCCTTCTCGCTCTCGTCTGGCTGGCCGCCGGCTGCTCTCAGGCTCCGGTGGCCGGCCCCACCACCCCGGCGAGCACGCCACCGCCGCGACCGAACGTGCTCTTCATTGTGGTGGACGACCTCGCCACCCAGCTGCCGATCTACGGCAACACGCTGGTGCAAGCCCCCAACTTCGAACGATTGGCCGCCCGCAGCGTGAAGTTCGACCACGCCTACGCGCAGTTTCCCCTCTGCAATCCGTCGCGGAGCTCGTTTCTTTCCGGCCACTATCCCACCACCACCGGCGTGCTCGACAACCTGGCCATCCTCCAGGCTCGCCACCCGGAGTTCATCACCTTGCCCCGCTACCTGCGTCAGGCCGGCTATCTCACGATGCACAGCGGCAAGCTCTTCCACGGCGGCATCGACGAGCCGGAAGCCTGGGTGCTGGGGGGCGAGGCGAGGTCCCCGGGCGCCGGAGCCAAGGGCGGGGACAAGCAGCGGGAAGAGAGACTGCGGCGCCTGGACGCCCCGGTGCGCAAATCCCTGCCGCGGCAGACCGAGCAGGAGAAGCACGACCGCGAGACGAGAAGCGACCACTGGGAAGCGGTGGCCCGCGAAGAGAGCCTGCCGGACTACGGCATCGCGAGCGAGGCCATCCGCCTGCTGCGCGAGCAGAGGAAGGAGCCATTCTTCCTCGGCGTGGGCTTCCTGCGCCCGCACAGCCCGTTTATCGCCCCGGCCAAGTACTTTGACCTCTACCCGCCGGAGAAGATCCCCCTGCCGGCGAACTTCGCCCCTCGGCCCACGCCCTCGCCTGGAGCGCCGAAGGTTGCCTTGCTGCCCACCAACGGCGACGTCTTCGTGCGGCGGGATGCCTCGCCGGAGGAGGCTCGGCAGTTCATCGCCGCCTACTACGCCTGTATCAGCTACATCGACGCCCAGCTGGGACGAGTGCTCGACGCCCTCGAGGAAGAAGGCCTCGCGGAGCGCACCGTGATCGTGCTCACCTCGGATCACGGCTACCACCTGGGCGAGAAGGGCAAGTGGTCCAAGGACAGCTCGCTCTACGAGCCGGTGCTGCGGGTGCCGCTCTTGATCTCGGCCCCGGGAGCCTACGCCCACGGGGCCGCCAGCCCGCGCACCGTGGAGCTGGTGGATCTCTACCCGACCCTGATGGAGCTGCTCGGCCTGGCGCCCCCCGAAGGCCTGGAAGGGCGGAGCCTGGTGCCCCTGCTGCTCGATCCGCTCGCCCAGCACAACCGGCCGGCGGTGAGCGTGGCGGCCTGGGAAGGCACCATCGTGGGCCGCAGCATCCGCACCGAGCGCTATCGGTTGACGGAATGGTTCGGCGGCAAGCGAGGCACCGAGTTCTACGACTACGAGAGCGACCCGCAGGAGGTCGACAACCAGGCCCGCAACCCCGAGTATCGAGCCCAGCGCAAGCGGCTCAAGGCCCTGCTGCGCGCCCGGGCGCCGGTACCCGAGTGGGACTCCGAGCCGCCCGCCGACGAAAGCGCCGACGGCCCGGAGAAGAACTGAAGGGAATCTAGCGAACGGCCTCGGCCTTGCCCTCGTGCAGGGCCCTCTCGAGCAGGCGGGCAAGCCCCTCACCGGCTCGGTGCGAGGCCGCCTCTTGCTGGCGGCCGAGCTCCTCTTGCTGGCGGCCGAGCTCTTCTTGCTGCTTGCCGAGCTCCTCCTGCTGGCGGCCGAGCTCTTCCTGCTGGCGGCCGAGCTCCTCTTGCTGCTCGTCCAGTTGGTCCATCTCGCGGCCCACGGCTTCCATCTTGGCCTCGACCGCGTGGTCCGCCTTTTCGTCGTCGTCCGCGTCCCGATCTTTCGAACGGACGGCCAAGGCGGCCTGCTTGGCCGCCAGGGCGGCGATCTTGGCCCCGAGTTCGCCTTGCTGGGCGCCGAGGGCGCCCTGCTTGGCCCCGAGCTCACCCTGCTTGCCGCCGAGTGCGCCTTGCTTCTCGCCGAGCTTGCCCTGCTGGTTGCCCAGCTCGCCTTGCTGTTTGCCGAGATCCTGCATCGGCTGCAGCAGGGCACGAGCCTCGCTCAACAGGGCGGCGTCGTGGATCACATAGTTCTTGCCATCCTTCCTCAGCCAAAGCAGAGGTGAGCCGTAGCGAGCCCGCAGCGAGTCGAGCTTCTCGCTGTCGAGGCCTCGGCCGTTGAACGTGGTGGTGACCGAGTCGTCCCCCTCGAACCAGCCCCAGGCGTCGAGCTCGGAGTCGTCCTCGTCGCTCGAGGAGTAGGAGTAGCTGTAGGAGGAAGTGGCCGGCTTGGCATGGCCGGCTTCGGCGGCACGGCTGGGGGCGCTGGCGGCCGGAGCGGCGGCCGTCGTCGCAGAGGTGGCGACCGTGGCCGAGGC